>NZ_JBLBUB010000017.1:0-111178 GCF_047289955.1 Microbulbifer jejuensis | reverse complement strand
CTCAATCTGGCATCTTTGCTCATAGGTCAGTTGCTTGTAGTGTCTCATTGCATAACTCTTGCCGGAGAAAAAGCGAGAAGCCTACGGGCAACTGGCCGCTTTTTCTAGCTCCATTGAGATATGCACTTACAAGTTGAATCTAGGAACTCTTTTCACGCCAAATTATTAAAAAATTACTGTAAATCAATCTGATACGATAATTTAGTACTATCGAACCACCAGGAATAATGATCACTACGGCCAGTATCCTAAAAATCACCAATAAATGTAATCCCTTGTATTTATTAGCTTTTAGGAGGAATAAGCCCTTCACTGCGAAAATAACGGTCACAGTGATCGAAATGCCGGCTCGTATTTGGTCATATTGCCTGTAAAACTGCACCACTCTCCAGATAGGCGTATCGCCAGGCGTTCTCCCCCTTGCCTATTGACACACCTTTCTGGTGCAGCCACGGCAGCGCCGCCTGCAGTGATCAAGCCTTGCGCATCTGCGCCGACACCAATGCGGAGCAGAAGAGTACAGGCTTGCCGTCTTGACTGTGCTTACCTTCCCAGGAAGCGCACGAGAAGGTAAGGGTTTGCCGTGCTGCTTGGGGCTGCTACGGCTTTCGAGGTGCCCGCCTAGCGCTATGTCTTTTTATTGGGGCGGTGCTTGAATGGCCTGAGGATGGCTGGGGGGTGATCGGTTGGGTCCTCCTCCAGCGCCCAGGCTTCTTCCAACAGTTGCAGTAAACGCACGGCCCGTATCACCCGGTTACCCTTGCCGGGCGCAATGTGCAGGTCCACAACCTTATCTCTGATGGCGACCGGCGTGATGATAAAATACCCACCCAGGTGTAACGGCTGAAACAATCGACAGGGTAATATAGGCATCTTTATAGGCTCCTTGAGTCACCTGTGGCGGAAAGGTGCAGGAAAAGCACATCGCTTTGCGTGGTTTCTCTCGCCGCAGGTGCGATCCTTGTGGGGAAAAGAAAAGGGAAAATTGCATAAAGGGTGCGCAGCCAGGGAGGCGGTGCGCGGCTGAAGTAAAAGACCACACCAATCATCACGCAACGCCACAGCACACTCCGCCGCCGAGGGCGAAAGTGACTCGAAAAGCTCGTCTTCAGGGAGACGTTGATTGAAGACGAACGAGTGTATGGCGTATCATTCAAGACAGCCTCGCTAGATACTTATCTTATCTATTGGGGTTAGCCATCTCTCGGTGTTCCAGCACTGGGAGGTGGCGTTTTTCTCTCATTTACGCGGTCATGATGCGGTCCTTTTTTGTTTGAATGTTTTGCGATTGGATTTCCCGCGAGCGCTGCGGTTACAGGGCGCTCGTGGGATAAATAATGATCGTTGCGCTGTTTTTTTATTTATTTTTCTTTGCTTGCACCGGTGAGGCGGTTGGGCGCTAGGGTAGCAGACCTACGATATTCGATTTTTGCAAAAAAAGTCAATCAATCTGAAGCTTTAGGCGACACTAAATGTAGTTTCCCACTGGCTGGCAAAGCTATTCGCAGTACAGCAAGGAATTAGCAATCAATTCCCAGGGAAACCCGGGCTTGTTCGATAAGAGATCGCTGGGTGAAATTTCACCATCCGAATGATGTGTTTGAATGAATCGCCGTCTGCGAAACCATGAAACATAGCTTAGTACACATTTTTTGGAAGGGTTTGTCGCCTTGTGTGGGTCTTGTAAACTCAGGTTGTTAGTATCCGCGGAAACAACTAAAAAAAGAGTACAGGCTATGAAGAGGCGAAATGGTCTATTTTGGCTACTCCTGCTCCATGCGCTCTTCTATTGCCTCACAGCCTGTACGGATTATGAAGCGGCACCCAGAGCAGCCGATACCGGCCAATCGCCTCTGGCTGCGCGCATTGCGGGCCAGGAGATCCGCCTTGAGAAGATCGACAACGCCCTGCAACTGGCGTTATATGATTTGGCAGAAATGCAGTATGGGTTGCGTGTAGGCAGGATTTATGAGTTGGCAGATAAAAATAACCATAAAAAGGCAGTGGAAATTCTTTTGCCGGTTCCGGTGCCCCCCCGCATTGATTTATCCAGCAAATCCCGCCTATTTCGGGGCAATCCCAAGGCCCCAATTACCATTTCCGTATTCTGCTCTTTTCAGTCGCCACACTGTAAATCCATTCAACCGGTGCTGAGGCGGTTGGCGGAACGATACAGGGGGTGGACAAGGCAGGCGCACTTGGATTTCCCCCTGAAATTCCACAAGGAGGGGGTACAAGCCGCTCATGCAGCCCGTTGTGCGGCAGAGCAGGGCGGCTACTGGAAGTATCACGATGCTTTATATGTGCAAACACCCAGGCTTGATGGGAAACTCTATTTAGCGCTGGCGCAGCGCTTACAGCTTGATGGAGCCCGCTTTCAGCACTGTATAAAAGATGCGGACATCAGGTCGAAAGTTCTGAAAGACCGAAAGATGGCGATGGACCTGGGGTTGAAAAATGTTCCCGTGGTATTGATTAACGGGTTATATCTCAAGGGGTCGCGCACGTTTGAGCAATACGCTTATTGGGTGGACAGAGAGTTGCACAGCATGGGTGTCTCAACAGGTGAAAAGTATGTATGGCGGGACTCCAATGGAATCAATGACAGGGACCTGCCTTTTACCACACTGCCTTTGGCACTGGTGGGGGTTAGTGAATCGAGTGCCGAGGAAAACTCGAAAGGGTTGATTGAGGTGGAACAGACACGGGCACAGTATTTTACCTTGGGGCAGCAACTGCTGCCAAACGTATCATTGCTACGGCTTCATCGCAGGTTTGCGGTCATTGACCATCATGGCAGTCTGGAAAAACTGCCACTTAAAGGGGAGATGGCTACTGATATTCCACTCACGGATTCCCACCAACAGAGCGAGGCCGCCAGGCAGCGGATTGAGCAGCCTCTGGGGCCCGGTACCGGCAGGTTAATCGAACCATCCGGGGTTTTAACCCTGGGGCAGGCGTGGCTGCGCAAACAACTGGCCCAGCGCGAACTGCTGGAAGCAAAATTCACCGAGGCGGCACTTGCGGTAGAGGGGCATCACCTGTTGCGGCTGGAGGGTATTGCAGACAGTGAATTCTTTAACGGGCTTGGCCTGCAGGAAAATGATGTGTTACTGCGTGTGAATGACAGCTGGGTGCACAGTGGGCAAAATACCTTGTGGGAGGCGCTCACCAGTGGCCAGATCATTGACGTTACCTTTATGCGCAAGGGGCTGCCGTACCGCTTACAGTATGTGGTGGAAGAGCTTGGGTACTTTGAAGGAGATCCCGACCAAGGCAGGGACTGAGCTTCGCTCAGGCTGGGCCAGCTATTTATCCGCAAATCAAGTGGCTTGCCATAATTATGGTGACAAGTAAATTTTCGATAAATAGCTGGGCCCAGTGTTCACCGGGCAGAGTTAATGACTATTTATCCGGATTTCCATCCCACATAATATTTGCCAGGATATTTTGTCCCTGGATACTGGGATGGAAACAATCCCCACCATCAATATCATCTTTGCCAAACAGGAAGGTACCGCCATTGACTTCGTCTTCACCGGTATATTCGGCAATAACCTCTACGCCATTTGTGCCGTTATAGCCCTCTGCCTGTTCTGCCAGTATTGCATTGTAACGTCGCTGGACAGCGCTAATGCCGTTATAGCGGGTGGTAAAATCCTCGCCGTTCAAGGTGCCGCCATTGGTGGCAATACGGCAGATGCCAAAGGTGGACCAGACATTTTCACAGTCCACCCCTGAATCCCCGCTCTGCTTTTCCAGGCCCGCAGCCCGCAGGTCCTGTACACGGGGCACCGAACCCAACACTATTGTGGAGCCATTGGGTAGGCCAGTGACCAGCTTATCCAATCCCGCGCGGATAGCCGATCGCCACTCGTTGTCGGTATACAGCGGGTCACTGCAATTGGCAGGGTCAATACACCCCCGGTTACAGATATCGTTACCGCCGAGCACAACCTCCACATGATCCGCGAGTGTACTCTGGGCAAGAATGCGATCCGCCTGTATTGAAAAGTTATCACCACCACTGCGCATCTCGGCACCGGATTCGGCTGCATTTTTATTCGCGGCTATATTGGGCAAAGTCAATTTATATTTGTCGTGCACACTGTCAACCGAATTGTCATCCCCATCAAACCACGAATGTTCGGGCTGATCACCTTGCAGCAGGCAAAACAAATCAAAGATAGTCGTATTGCGCGTGCAGTCCGCAGCGAACGCCATGGTGATACTGTCACCGGCGGCGACGGCTTTGGAGGGGGTTGCCACTGAGTGCTCGACCGACAGGATACCTAGCGCTAACACTGTTATAACACCGTACTTATTCCACATTGTTTTTCTCCCACACCGACTTTCGTCGAAGGTTGTTATTGTTGTTTCTGCTACGGTGAACGCGCTGGATTGTAAAACAGGGTCAGAGATGTGGAATTATGAATACTATGGACTAAACGGTCAGATTTGAATAACTTGAAGTGCGTTGGAATTCTGTCGCCTGGTGCTTTGGTAAGACAGGGCCCTGATGGCAGGGGGGTGATCAGCGGCCTGAACCTGCCGCGGTATGGTATAGGCGCCGCACACGCCAGACCAGACACACCTTGTTCCTCTCCCATGGCTTCCTCTATACTGCGCAACAACTTGTCGGAGCGCCTGTGGGCTGAGATCGCTGCTGCGAGATCCGTTGAACCTGATCGGGGTAACTTCCGCGTAGGGAACAAGATCCGAAGTCGTCGCTGGATTATACAGGGATGACTTTTCTCTTACTTTTTGCCCTGGACGCTGCGCCCTTTATTTTTTGCAAGCCACGGGGTCAAGCATGTCCGAAAATACCAAGCAGCCTGGGAAAGCCGGGAAGTCCTCCCGCGCCGCCAGCCGCGATTCCGCGAAGTCCTTCCTGGAAAACCTTACCGCTCAGTCCTTCCCCAATTCCAGCAAGGTCTACCTGCCAGGTGAGACTGTCGATATCCGGGTGGGCGTCCGTCAAATTGACCTCAGTGATAGTGTTGTGGGAGGAGATGACAAGGATCCGGTACTGGAGCCCAATGCACCGCTGATGGTGTATGACACTGCCGGCCCCTACTCAGACCCCAATGTCAAAGTGGATGTCCGCACGGGGTTGCCCCGGTTTCGCCAAGCCTGGATTGAGGCGCGCGATGATACCGAGCAATTGGGTTCCCGGCAGGCAGCCTATAGCCAAGGGCGTATGGCGGATCGGGGGCTGGATCATATCCGCTTTGAAAAACTGCCGGGCCCGCGCCGCGCCAGGGCTGGCAACAATGTTTCGCAGATGCACTACGCCCGCCGCGGCATCATCACGCCGGAAATGGCGTATATCGCAGTACGCGAGAATATGGGCCGTGCACAACAGGAGGGTGGCGCAGGGGAGCAGGAATACCAGAAGGCCCGCGAGGGTATTTATATCCCCGAGCAAATCACTCCGGAATTTGTGCGCAGGGAAGTGGCAGAGGGCCGCGCGATCATTCCCGCCAACATCAACCACCCGGAAGTGGAGCCGATGATTATCGGACGCAACTTTCTGTGCAAGGTGAATGCCAATATCGGCAATTCCGCCATTACCTCCTCTATCGAAGAGGAGGTGGAGAAGCTGGTGTGGTCGACCAAGTGGGGCGCGGACACGGTGATGGATCTCTCCACCGGCGCCAATATTCATGAAACCCGCGAGTGGATATTGCGCAATTCGCCGGTGCCTATCGGCACGGTGCCCATCTACCAGGCGCTGGAGAAGGTGGATGGCATTGCCGAAGCACTGACCTGGGAGGTCTATCGGGACACCCTGATCGAACAGGCGGAGCAGGGTGTGGATTATTTTACCATCCACGCCGGGGTCCTGCTGCGCTATGTGCCGCTCACTGCCAAGCGCATGACCGGCATCGTATCCCGCGGCGGTTCCATTATGGCCAAGTGGTGTCTGAGTCACCACAAAGAGAATTTCCTCTACACCCACTTTGAGGAAATCTGTGAAATTATGAAGGCCTATGATGTGAGTTTCAGCCTCGGTGACGGTCTGCGCCCGGGGTCTATTGCCGATGCCAATGACGAAGCCCAGTTCGGTGAACTGCGCACCCTGGGTGAATTGACCGAAATCGCCTGGAGGCACGATATACAGACTATGATCGAAGGCCCCGGCCATGTGGCAATCCATAAAATCAAGGAGAATATGGATGAGCAGCTGAAGCATTGCCACGGTGCGCCTTTCTACACCCTGGGTCCCTTGACAACCGATATCGCCCCCGGCTATGACCACATTACCTCGGGCATCGGTGCCGCGCTGATCGGCACTTATGGCTGCGCCATGCTGTGCTATGTGACCCCAAAAGAGCACCTGGGTCTACCCAATAAAGAGGATGTCAAAGAGGGGTTGATGGCCTATAAGATTGCCGCGCATGCTGCGGATCTGGCCAAGGGGCACCCCCGCGCTCAGAAACGCGATGACGCCCTCTCCAAAGCCCGTTTTGAATTTCGCTGGGAGGATCAGTTCAACCTGGGTCTCGATCCGCAGCGGGCGCGGTCTTATCACGACGAAACCCTGCCGAAGGAATCCGGCAAGGTCGCGCACTTCTGCTCTATGTGCGGCCCCAAGTTTTGCTCCATGAAGATTAGCCAGGACGTACGCGATTACGCTGCCAAGCGCGAGGCGGAACAGGGCATGGAAGAAATGGCGATCAAGTTTAAGGACATGGGTAGCGAGATTTACCACAAGGGCGAATGAGTCCACTGGGCAGGGTTTCAGGGCTATGTTTCCCTGCCGGGAAAAGACGGGTACCCGGTGTGCGGCAGTGATCAGGGTGATTGCTGCCGGCCGGTGCCCAAATGCTATTGGAGCGACAGGTGGTCAATGACTAGTGAAAGCAAAGCGAGAATCGCCATTGCCGGGGGCGGCCTGCTGGGCCGCCTGCTCGCTTGGCGTTTATCCCGGCGGGAGCTGGATATTACTCTGTTCGAGGCGGGCGATTTGTCTTTGCCCGCAGGCGCCTGCTGGGCCGCAGCGGGTATGATCTCGCCCCTGTCCGAGTTGGTGCAGGGGGAAAAGGAGATTTATACCCTGGGGCTTGAGAGCCTTAAACTTTGGGTGGGCTGGAGTAAGCAGCTCGAAAAGCAAACCGGCCGCACGGTGGAATTTCGCCAGGCGGGCAGTGTGCTGGTTGCCCACGGCAAAGACAGAAGTGAATTGGCACAATTTCTGCGCGATCTACACGCCAAGCTGGGTGATCTGGAAAAAGACCAGGTGCAGTCTTTGGACGCCGGGGCACTGGGTGCGTTGGAACCCGCATTGGAGCGTTTTGAACAGGGTTTGTTCTTACGGGGTGAAGCGGATATCAACAACCATCGCCTCTTGCCCCTGTTGCTCAGCGCTTTGCGCCAGCAGGGTGTGGCACTGCGTGAGCGCATGAAAGTGCGCTGTGAGCAAAACCGGATTTGTTTTACCGAAGGGGAGGAGCAGTTCGACTGTGTGATCGACTGCCGCGGTCTCGGTGCCAAAGACGGTATTGAAGGGCTGCGCGGTGTGCGCGGTGAAGTGATGGTGGTGGAATCCCACGAGGTGGTTTTGCAGCGTCCAGTGCGTCTGCTGCACCCCCGTTACAGTCTCTATGCGGTGCCCCGCAGTGACGGTCGCACGGTGATTGGTGCCACTGAAATTGAAAGTGAGGACATGTCTCCGATTTCCGTGCGCTCCAGTATGGAGCTGTCCTCCGCACTCTTCTCCCTCAATCCGGCATTCGCCGAAGCGCGGATCGTGGAGACGCGGGTACACTGCCGCCCCGCCACGTTGGACAACAGGCCGTTGATACACAATGCCCAGGGCCAGATCCGTGTAAACGGCCTCTATCGCCACGGTTACCTGCTGGCACCGGCAATGGTGCAACAGGTGGAAGAGATAGTGACAGAACAGCTTCTACAGGTGGTTTGATGCAGGTTTTTGTGAACGGTGAAGTGCACACGCTGGCCTCTTCTGTGGCGCTGGCCGCCCTGTTGCAGCGGTTGGGGTATTGCGGCGAGGCCTTCGCCGTGGCGGTGAATGGCCGCTTTGTCCCGCGCACGGAGTATGCCGCAACCGCCATCCATCAAGATGATCGCCTCGATATTGTTGCGCCGGTAGTGGGGGGGTGAGTGTGAGTGATCCGTTAGCGCTTTACGGCCGGGAATTTAACAGCCGCCTGCTGGTGGGTACCGCACTGTATCCATCGCCGGCAATCATGCGGGAGTCGGTGCGCGCTTCTGCATCAGAAATCATCACATTGTCACTGCGCCGGCAAAACCCGGCGCAGCAGCGCGACAATGTATTCTGGGATTATGTGCGTGAAACCGGTTGCCAGTTACTGCCGAATACGGCTGGCTGCAAATCGCCGCGCGAGGCGGTGGAGCTGGCGAAGATGTCGCGGGAGATTTTCCATACAGAGTGGCTCAAACTGGAAGTGATCGGCGATGACTACAACCTGCAACCGGACCCCTTTGGCCTGGTCGAAGCGGCGCGCGAACTGGTCAATCTGGGTTTTAAAGTACTGCCCTATTGCACCGATGACCTGGTGCTGTGCCGAAAGTTGCTGGATGTCGGCTGCGAAGTACTGATGCCCTGGGGAGCGCCAATCGGCACGGGCCAGGGGCTTTTGAATAAATACAATCTGCACATGCTGCGCGAGCGCCTGCCCGGTGTGCCATTGATCATCGACGCTGGCATCGGCGCCCCGTCGCAGGCAGCGGAAGCGTTGGAAGCGGGTTTCGATGCGGTGCTGTTGAATACCGCCATTGCCAGGGCCCGGGACCCGGTGGGGATGGCCGGGGCATTTAAACTCGCCATAGAATCGGGGCGCGCGGCGTTCAATGCCGGGCTGATGCTCAAGCGCCAGACCGCCAGCCCGAGTACCCCCACACTGGATATGCCTTTCTGGCAGCAGGGCGAACCTCTGCCGCAAGGATAACCTATTGATGCGAGAGGAAGCCTTGACGAACAAACCGATTGTCTGGAGTATCGCCGGCAGCGACTCGGGCGGCGGCGCCGGTATACAGGCAGACCTGCTGACATTTGCCGATCTGGGCTGTCACGGTTGCACAGCCATCACTGCCAACACCGCACAAAATACCTGTGCAGTTGCCTCGATTAACGCCGTGCCCGTAGAGGTGCTGAAAGCCCAGTTGCAAGCCCTGCAGGTGGATTTGTTTCCGGCGGCAATCAAGATAGGTTTGCTGGCCAACGCCCGGCAGGTATTAGCGGTTGCAGAATGCTTGCGTGCCCTCAAGCAGGTAAGGCCGATCCCGGTCATTTACGACCCGGTTGCGGTGGCGAGCAGCGGTGCCGGCCTGACCGAAGAACCTATCGCGGCACAAGTGCTCGAACACCTGCTGCCACTGTGCGACCTGATTACCCCCAACCGCTACGAACTGGAGTGGTTAAGCCAAAGCGCCCTTGCCGACGCTGCAGCCCTCAATGGCGCCGCGCGGCAATTGCGGTCAAAGGGTTGCGGCGCGGTATTGGTCACCGGTGGGCATGCGCAACTGCGCCCTGGGGAAATCGCCGATTTACTCTGGGACGGTGAAAAAACCGATTGGTTTATTGGCAGGGCAGTACCGGGCAACAACACCCATGGCACTGGCTGTACGCTCTCCTCGGCCATTGCCGCCTGCCGAGCGCTGGGCTATCCACTGCGGGACGCCTGCGTGCTGGGAAAAGCCTATGTGCAGCGGGGCCTGCGCCTCGCTGAAAGCGACCGAATCGGCGCGGGTGCGGGGCCGGTGGGGCACTGTGGCTGGCCACTTGAGCTGCGGGATTTTCCCGAGGTGCTGCTGCCTGGGGAAGACCGTGCCAAAGCGTATGCATTAGATTGCGATGCCGCTGCGCAAACATTTGTGCAGGGTTTTGCCATGCCCGACAGTACCCGACTGGGGCTCTATCCGGTGGTGGATTCTGTGGATTGGGTGCAGCGGCTCGCAGAGCAGGATGTGCGTACCCTGCAACTGCGGATCAAACATCCCGGCAGCGATCTGCGCGCGCAGGTGGCGCGTGCCGTGGAGATTGGCAAATGCCATCAACTGCGGCTGTTTATTAACGACTACTGGCAGTTGGCGATTGAATGCGGCGCTTACGGGGTTCACCTCGGGCAGGAAGATCTGAAAACAGCTGACCTGGCGGCGATCCGGGCGGCGGGTCTGAAGCTTGGAATCAGCACCCATGGCTTTTACGAACTGTTGCTGGCCTACCGATATCGCCCAAGCTACCTGGCGCTCGGCGCTATCTATGCCACCGGTACCAAAGACATGTCCGGACAACTGCAGGGGCCGCAAAAGCTCGCCCGTATGGCGGCACTTCTGCCGGATTACCCACTGGTAGCGATCGGCGGTATCAACCTGCAGCGTGTTGCCGAGGTTGCCGCCAGCGGTGTGGGCAGTATTGCCGTGGTCAGTGCCATCACCAAGGCGGAAGATTATGTACAGGCGGTAGCAGAGCTGCGCACCGCTTTAGAGGGCGGGGTCCCTGCGGCGTCCGCGACGGGGTTGCCATGCTGAGTGCCAGGGAATTACAGCGTTACAGCCGTCAGATCCTGTTGCCCCAGGTCGGGGAAGAAGGACAGCGAAAGCTGGCTGCCGCGCGCTTGATGGTGATTGGCCTCGGTGGCCTCGGCAGTCCGGCGGCCCTGTATCTCGCTGCCGCCGGTATTGGCACATTACATCTGGTGGACGGCGACTGTATTGATCTTTCCAATCTTCAGCGGCAGGTGGTCTATAAAACCAATCACCTGGGCAAATCCAAAGCGCAGGTAGCCGCCCAGCAACTCACCGCGGCCAATCCGGCAATACAAATTCACCCCCACAACCGTATGGCCGATGCGCCATGGCTGCGCCAACAGGCAGGTCAGGTGGATTTGATCCTCGACTGTACCGATAACCTGGAAATCCGCCATGTGATCAACCGCAGTTGCCGGGAAGCCCGATGCCCTGTGGTGATGGCCTCGGTGCAGGGATTTTCCGGGCAACTGATCAGCTTTGATTTTTCCAGAAACCGGCATCCCTGCTATGCCTGTCTGTTTCCGCCACAAAAGCGCAGCGCAGTGCAGAACTGCGCCAGCGCAGGTGTGATCGGTCCGGCGCTGGGAATGGTTGGCAGTATGCAGGCGCTGGAGGCGATGAAATGGTTGCTGGGGCTGCCCGTACCCAGCCTCAATCAACTGCACTTGGTGGAAGCTGAAACCCTGGGGCTGCAATCCCTGCAACTGCAAAGGCAGGAAAACTGCCCCGTCTGTGGCAATGATTAACCCGGCTTGCGAATTGGTTGCAGAGCAGAGGTAAACCGTATTGCAAAGCGCCGGTGTATGAAGGGGGCTTTGCCCTGGTATCCCGGTGACATAAGTTTGGGCATTAAAGTATTTCTTGTCCTTACTGTCATGATATTCTTTCTGGCAGAGGGTTTGCCAGTACACCAGCGGATCCCTACGGCAACCTCCACCTCTTTATTCGGACATATTTCATGCCTGTGTCTGATACCTGATTCAATGGGCGTGTGATTTTTTGAATACACTAGGGGTTTTGAGACAAGCCAACTCCATCTGCACAAGAGGCGCGTAGTTATGAAGAAAATCGATATTGGAATCGACGAAAAGGATCGGGAAAAGATTGCCGCTGGTCTCAAGCACCTGCTGGCCGATAGTTACACACTGTATCTTCAGACCCATAATTTCCACTGGAATGTCACAGGGCCTCTGTTTCGGGAGTTACACCTGATGTTCGAGGAGCAGTACACCGAACTGGCTGATGCCGTCGACGATATTGCCGAGCGCATCCGCACCCTGGGGGTTGCCGCTCCCGGCACTTACCAGGCATTTGCCCAGTTGAGTTCCATCGAGGAAATTGTGGAAATTCCTGCTGCGGAGGATATGGTGAAAATCCTGACCAAAGGCCACGAACGGGTGATTAAAACCTGTCGTGATGTGCTCAAGTCTGCCCAGAAGGGGGATGATGAATCCACCATCGCGCTGGTGTCGGACCGCATGCGGGTGCATGAGAAAACGGCCTGGATGCTGCGGGCGACCAGCAGCAAATGATCTCCCTGCCTGTGCCGCTGTGACAATCAGCCACTGACTAACTGCAAAAAGGCTTGCGCCGGTGCCGAGAGGCTGCCGCGGCCCTTCAGGAGGACGCCCACATCCTGGGAGACCATGGGTGCCGACAGGGTGTGGCAATGCAAGCCGTATTCCTGCATCTGGGCCGCACATAGGCGCGGTACGGCACTGACGCCCAGCCCCGCGCGGACCAGTTGCCCGATTGTGCTGAGCTGATTGGCCTCACAAATATAGCGGGCGGCCTGGCCACAGCGCGTAAAGGCTTCCTCTGTCCAGCGACGCACAGCCGATCCCCGGTTCATTGCGATAAACGGGTGCGCGGCCAGGTCGCGCCACTGCAAAGCACTCTTCCCGGCCAGTGGATGTACCGCTGGCGTTACGGCGATAAACCGGTCGCGCTCGAAAGGGATGAACACCATACCGCCCAAATCGTCCGGGCGAAAACAGATCCCCAGTTCAGCGCGACCCTCTTGCACAGACTGCACCACCCGTTCCATCACCACATCCTCCAGAACAATATCGATGCGCGGATGCTCCCGGTGGAATTTCGCCAGTAGTGTTGGCAGCCGGTTCAGGGCAAAAGCCGGAATCACCGCCAGCTGTAGCTGTCCGCGCTGGAGGCGAAAACGCTGCTGTATGGCATCCAGAGACTGGTCCCAACTGTGCAGCAACTGCTCGGCACGGGAGAGAAATTCCCGTCCCTCGGGTGTCAGGACCAGCTGGCGGCCATCGCGGCTGAACAGGGGACCACCGGCGGTAGCTTCCAGATTGCGAATAGCCACAGACAGGGCCGGCTGGGAGAGGTGCAACTGCGCGCTGGCCTCAGCCAGGCTGCGGCTGCGCGCCACGGCCGTAAAGGCGCGCAGTTGCTTGATGGTTGCGCTCACGGAGACTCCAGACCACCCCGAGCAACCTCGAGGGGACTTTAATATTTTTTAATAAACCATTATAAGATTAAAATAGTTTAAATCTGCCGGGCAAGGCATGATGGCTGCTTTCGCGCTGAACGAAACGCGAACAAACGCTGAGCATTGTGAATGCATAAGGTCTGCTGAGATGAAGGACACCGCACAACCCCTTTGGCAACCGAGCCCCGAGGCCATTGCCGCCACCCAGATGGAAGCGTTTCGCCGCTGGGTCAATGAGAGACACCAGCTGAAACTGAGTGATTACAGTGCGCTCTACCGGTGGTCGGTGGAGGCGCGCGAGACTTTCTGGAGCGACCTGTGGGATTTCACCGGGGTGCTCGCCAGCGCGCGCGGGGATGCGGTGCTCGGGTCCGACGGCATGCCGGGAGCCTGGTGGTTTCCCGGTGCCCGGCTCAACTTTGCCGAGAACCTGCTGCGCTTTCGCGATGACAAGCCGGCCCTGGTTGAGCGCCTTGAAAACGGCGGCCGCCGCCAGCTCAGCTATGCAGAGCTATACCGGCGGGTAGAGCGCCTCGCCGCCGCTCTGGCTGGTCAGGGTGTGGTGCAGGGGGATCGTGTGGCAGGCTTTATGCCCAATGTCATCGATACCGTGGTGGCGATGCTGGCCACCACCAGCCTCGGTGCCATCTGGACCTCCTGCTCCCCGGATTTCGGTATCCATGGGGTATTTGACCGCTTCGGGCAGGTGGAGCCAAAAGTGCTGTTTGCCTGCGAGGGGTATTTCTACAATGGCAAGGTGATTGACTCCCTGCCGCGGTTGCGGGAAATTGTTGCCCGTATCGATTCCATCGAAAAACTGGTGGTGGTACCCGTCGCCCGCACTCAAGAGCAGACGGCTGGGGTGCTGGCTGCGCGGCCCGTGGATAAGGCCGTGCTACTTCAGGAGTTTGAAACTGCGGCGCCCGAGTCCAAGCTCGCCTTTGTGCAGACCGGCTTCGATCACCCCCTGTATATCATGTACTCCTCCGGTACCACCGGTGTCCCCAAGTGTATTGTGCATGGTGCCGGCGGCACCCTGTTACAGCACCTGAAAGAGCACCGTCTGCACTGCGATCTGCGGCGCGAGGACACGCTGTTCTACTTCACCACCTGCGGCTGGATGATGTGGAACTGGCTGGTGAGTGGCCTCGCCTCCGGTGCGACCCTGGTGCTGTTTGACGGTTCGCCGTTTTACCCGGGGGCAAAGTGCCTGTGGGATATGGCGGATGAAGAGGGCATCAGCGTATTCGGCACCAGTGCCAAATATATTGCCGCGCTGGAGAAGAGTGGCTGTAAACCGCGGGAGAGCCACAGGCTGGAAAAGCTTCGCGCACTGCTGTCCACCGGTTCCCCCCTGGCCCACGAGGGCTTTCGCTATGTGTATCGGGAGATCAAGGGAGACCTTTGTTTGTCTTCCATTTCTGGTGGCACCGACATCATTTCCTGCTTTGCCCTTGGCAACCCGTCCCTGCCGGTCTTCGCGGGCGAGCTGCAGTGCCGCGGCCTGGGCATGGCGGTGGAAGTCTGGAACGACAAGGGTAAAGCGGTGACCGCTGAAAAGGGCGAGCTGGTGTGTGCCCGGTCTTTCCCCTGTATGCCGATTGGTTTTTGGAATGATGCCGAAGGGGTAAAATACCGCAGCGCCTACTTCGAGCACTGGCCCGGCGTCTGGGCCCATGGAGACTACGCGGAGATCACAGAACACGGTGGTGTGATTATTTATGGGCGCTCTGATGCGGTGCTCAATCCCGGTGGTGTGCGCATTGGTACTGCAGAGATCTATCGCCAGGTGGAAAAAGTGGAGGAGGTGCTCGACAGTATCTGCATTGGCCAGCAGTGGCACGACGATGTGCGCGTGGTACTGTTTGTGGTGCTGCGCAATGGTGTGCAATTGGATGAGGCGCTGATACAGAAAATCCGCACTACCATTCGCGCCAACACCACGCCCCGCCATGTACCGGCCAAGGTGGTTCAGGTGGCGGATATTCCCCGCACCATCAGCGGAAAAATTGTTGAATTGGCAGTGCGCAATGTGGTGCACGGCCAGGCAGTGAAGAATAGGGAGGCACTGGCCAACCCCGAGGCGCTGGAGTTATTCGTGCAGTTGCCGGCGCTGGCGGAAGATTGAAGCTTTGTGGGGACAGGGGCGGTTGAGCGGGCGCCATTTTGTTTGCACCGGTTCTGCGCTACCCTTGCCCAAGGGTTATACACAATAGTTACGGAAAAAGAACAGACATGGTTACCTATCTCTACTGGGCGGCGGTTATCGCCCTGGTTATTCTCTCTCTTTATCTGGGCAGCCGTATGGGCAGCCTGAAAATAGGCGCTATCGTGGCCGCGGTGTTCTTTCTGGCTGGATGGCTGGCCTATTATTTCCACTACGAGCAGGTGTTTGTGAAACGCTTTGGCGGCGTTATGCGAATCTCTGTGCCGGAGGGGTATCGGCATATTGGGGCTACCTGGAAAGAGGACAACCTATGGATCGAAAACTACGATCCCAACACCAATCAATGTATTTTCACTGAGTACTCCAGAGGAAATATTCTCGAGGGACGGGTGATTATTCAGGACTGCAATCCGTTGCTTGGCGGCCCCAGTACCACCCAGCCATAAACCCGTCTGGAAATCACTGTATCCGGCGGATAAAGAGCGCTTCCTACCTGTTTGCCGCCGGCTGGCGGCGGCATTGATTCCCGCTGCCAGTTTATTACCCTCTATTTCCCCTACCGGATTCCTCTAGCGGAGAGAAATCGGAAGTGGCGGGGCGGATACCCCGTGCTTTGCGGAGTCACCGCTGTAGAGAACGGATCACTATTTTGCGAATTCTCTTTGTCTCTTTGCTCGTCGGTTGTGTATTGCTGCCCTCGCAGGGGACGGTTGCCAATCCGTTTTTCAACCAGTTGCCGGGATTTGCCCTGCGTGTGCAGGGGGACTCCACCCTGCAGGGTAGCTTGCGTCAGGCACTGGAAGCGTTGCGGGAAAACAGCAGTACCTTGCAGAGTTATGAGGACCCCCGCGATATTGCCCGCTACGAGCGCGGCAATCTCGAAAAACTGCTGCGCTCCAGGGGTTATTACGACGCCACTGTGCGTGAGTCTGTGGCGGATGGGGAGATTGTCTATCGGGTCACACCGGGCCCTCAGTATCGTATAAAAAGTTTGGATATCGAAATGCCTCCGGGCTTGCGCTCAGGCTTGAGGGGGCTTCCCATTGCCGTTGGAGACCCGCTTCTGGCCAGTGGGGTGTTAGAGGGGGTTCAGGCGGTTACCCGGTATATCAATGAAAACGCCTGTCTTCTGAATGTGGATGTCAGTTATCAGGCCACCATAGTGCACCGGGAAGCCGCCGCGGGGCTGGTATATCGCGTTGCCCCAAGTCCGGAAGTCAGGGTGGGTGCAGTGCATATATTGGGGGCGGTTTCCATTGCGGAGGATTACCTGCGGGATCAATTGAGTATTCTTCCCGGCGACTGTTTTAATCGCAGTCAGCTCGATGCGGCGCAACTGCGCCTGTTGCGCACCAAATTGATTGCCAATGTCACCAGTGTGGTGTCGGAGCCCCACAATGGACTGGTGAATATCACTTTTATTGTGCAAGAGCGCAATCACCGCACCATAACTCTGGGGGTGGGCTACACCTCTGATGAGGGCACGGGGATATCTGCCAGTTGGGAACATCGCAATGTATTTCACCGCGGGGAAAAATTCGAGATAGAGAGCAAAATCAATCGGGTGAAACAGTCACTGAAAGGTAAATTGACTCTGCCGCGCTTTCTCCGGGACCGACAGCGCTTGACTGCAAGTCTCGCTCTGACCGGTGAAGATGTAGACTCCTATCACGCCAAGGCGGTTACACTGGGCGCTAAGGTATCGCGCAAGCTCAGTAAGCACCGCACCGTGAGTGCCGGGGCGGAGCTGAAATTCAGCCGCGTGGATGAGCAAGCGGGTCTCACCCTTGAAGAGGAGGGGCAGGATGAGAATTACCGTTTGCTGGCATTCCCTTTGGGATACAAGCTGAACACCACCGATAAACCCCTGGATGCACGCCGTGGTGCCATTACCGCTTTGGAGATAAAACCCTACCTGGATTTGAATAATAACAGCAGTGCCTTTTTGAAAAATATCCTGCAGGTCACCGCTTATAAAACGGCGAATGCGGCGCGCTATCAGCCGACTCTGGCAGTGCGGCTTAAAATGGGGGCTATTGTCGGCGCCTCCAATTTGGAATTGCCCGCCGATGAGCGTTTCTATGCCGGCGGCGGTGGCTCGGTTCGCGGCTACGGTTATCAGGAACTGGGACCGAGAATTGTTGAGATTGGGGCCGATGGACGCGAAACGCTGTCCGATCCCATCGGTGGTCGGGGGCTCAGTGAGCTCTCACTCGAAGGGCGCTTTCACTTTAGTGAAACCTGGGGCGGGGTAGTGTTCCTCGATGGAGGCAATGCCTACGAGAACCCGAGCCCGAATTTTTCCAACCTGTTTTGGGGTGTGGGTTTTGGTGTGCGTTATATTACTTCTTTCGCGCCCATTCGCTTTGACTTGGCATTTCCCCTGGACCGTCGCGATGGTGTGGATGACAGCTACCAGGTGTATATCAGCTTGG
The DNA here is from genome assembly GCF_047289955.1 of Microbulbifer jejuensis. Taxonomy (NCBI): domain Bacteria; kingdom Pseudomonadati; phylum Pseudomonadota; class Gammaproteobacteria; order Cellvibrionales; family Microbulbiferaceae; genus Microbulbifer; species Microbulbifer jejuensis. The sequence continues at coordinate 93,600 of NZ_JBLBUB010000017.1, read as the reverse complement.
GGCAGGCATTTTGATGCCACAGTTACGCGCGACCGTTGTTGGATTCGCCCGTGGCTTGTGGGCATTACTGCGCGGACTGCAGCATGCGCTTGGTACCAGGGGTGTTCAGGTGGCGGGCTTGTGCCTCTTGATCCTGTTGCCATTGGGATATCTCCTGGGCACGGAGCACGGTAGGGTCAGCTTGACCCGCGGTGCTTTTTACGGTGCGGAGCAGGTGATTGCGGGTCTCCGTATCGAGGCCGAAGGGATGCGCAGTGAAAGCCTGGGGGCCTGGTTTGTCGATCGCCTCAGGATAGAGTTCAAACGCAAGACCCTCGCCGAGGCGCACCAGTTGGAATTAAAGCTACAGCGCTTTTCCCGTGACCCGATTGACATTGAGCGCATCGCTGCCAAAAACCTTCTGATCAATCTCGATGTACTGACTGAATTACTCAAACTGACCCAGACCGGGCAGGACACTGTTCAGACTGCGGGGTTGGAGCGTGATCCCGATAAGGTTGAGGCCTGGGACTCTCTGCTGCCGGGCGTGCGTCTGGGGCAATTACAGTGTGGGCGGGTGCAGCTGATACACAGCAAAATAGCTGAAATTCCCGCAGTTTCCGTGCACGCCAGCGCCCTGTACCAATGGGAAGGCCAGCCCGCGCAGTTACAGTTGGTCGTGCGAGCATTCAACGACGGTAAGTTGCAATTGATTGCGAAGGGACGGGAGCAGCCGTCGGGCCGGTTTGTACTGGATTTCTCCGTCCATGAAAATGCGCGGGGATTTGTCAGCCGCCGGTTACACCTGCCCGGGCAGCAGCAGCTCAATGCCAGCGGTGTGGTTTCCCTGCGCAGGCGCGACGAGCAGTTACAGGTTGATATCGAGTCCTTCACCACCCCTTTCTCCCGGCACAAACTGGGCTTAACCGGCAGTCTGGCAATCAGCCGCTCCCCCTGGCGAATGAGCACCGAGGGTATCCTGTTATACGTTGACGGCAGGCGCAACAGCCTTACCGGCAGCTTCAGCACCGAAAATATTTCTGCGCACCTGCACCTCAACCGTTTGCCGGTCACGCTCTCGCGCCCCTGGCAGGACGTGTTGCACAGCGGCTGGTTGAGTGCCGATCTCAAACTGACCGGCGCAGGGATGCAGCCCGATGTCACCGGCCAACTGCAATTGCGCAGCCGCTATCGGGAACAGCCTTTGGGCCTGACTGGCCGGGTGAGTACCCGGCGGGGCACTATCCAGTTGGAATCAGTGCAGCTGAGCTTTGCAGGCGCCCGCATGGTGACAACAGGACAGGTTGATACCACAAGCAAAACCCTGAACCTGACCGCTGTCGTACCGGAGCTGGCTGTGGAGGAAATGCGTCGATTGATGGCTGCATTGCCCTATACGGACAGGGTGGAAATACCGGCGGGATTATCCGCCAGCCTGCACCAGTTGCAGGTCACGGCGCAGGGGCCCTGGCAAAACCCCGACCTGGAGGGGGTTTTGAGGGTTGCCGCTGTATACCGCAATCTACACAGTGAACTGCATATCGGGGTGCATGGCAATCGGCGGGAACTGATCATCAGGGATCTCGCTTTGGTGGGGAACAAACTGAATATCCACGGCGGCGGCACCATCGGGATTGAAGCTAAAGCGCTGAATGTGCAACTCGAAATTGACCTGCGCGCCCTCGACCCCGGGCACGACCTCGGCTTGGTTTTGGCCGAGGACATGACCGTCAGCATGCAAGGGGCAGTCGCGGTACAGGGCCCCTGGTCCAACCCGTACGTCAGCGCCAGTCTGGAGTCCGGGGGTCGAATCCACGCGTATGACTACACCCTGAAAGGCGATGCCACCGGTAATCTGGAAAAGATTGATCTCAAAGGGTTCCGCCTTGAGGTGTTCGCCAATGACACAGTGCATCATTTCGACCAGGGGCAGTCCCCCGGCGCACAGATGCCCGCCACAATGCCGGGTTTGCAGAAGGGTTTCAGGCAGTCCGCCCAGGGCCAGAACCCATTGATGTCTTTGGTCGAGGAGGCACAGCGCCTGGAGCGGGAGGGAATGGCTCTGCTGGAAGCCGAAGGGGTCATCGAACCCATGCAGGGTCGCATCGACGTCAACCTCAGTGCGCGCAACCTGCCAATTTCTCTGGTAGGTGTTGTGGGCCTGACCCTGCCCGATACCCTCAAAGGCGCATTGAGCCTGGATGGTGAAATTCAGGGGGCTCTGTCTTATCCGCAAGTGCGGGGCACTGTTTTCGCCCAGGGGGACTATAGCCGGGAGCCCTGGCAATTGCAGGGCCAGCTGGACTACGCCGATAACCGCTGGATTCTGAATGGTTTGGAATTGTTGTGGGCGGGTCGCAACCAGCTCTCCGCCCATGGCAGCCTGAATAAGCAGCGACTGGATTTTCAGCTACAGGGCAGGGCAGCGCTTGCCGACCTCTCGCCGAGGATATCGGTGGATATGCCCGAACGCGGTGATATCAGCTTGTTTGCCGCTATTAACGGCAGCCCGCAGAATCCACAGTTGCAGGGGGAGTTGCGTATCAGCGGGGAGGCGCCAGGACGAGCGCAGGGGCGCATACGGGCACAGCCATTCACACTGTTGCTGGAGTGGGGTACTCAAGAGGGCGCATTGTCGATAAACCTGACTGGGGAGCACGGCGGTCGCCAGGCGATTGACAGCAGGGCGAAACTGGAGATTACGCCCATTTTTGCCCACCTGTTCTCCAATAACCCGGTGGAGAGCGCCCCGGATGCGATGCCTTTGCTATTGACTGGTGGGGGCACTGCAAATTTGTCTGTGGTGGGGGAGTTTATCGATCCAAGGGTGCACAATGTACGCGGTCTTGTGCATTTTACCGTGGATAGCAAGGGGACTTTTGCGCATCCCAACCTGACCGGGGCGATAGAAATGCGTGCTGGTAGTTACGAACATCGCCCGACCCATACCCGCATTGCCAATATCGATTTTTATGTCCGCCTGCTTCCGGGGCAGTGGCGTATTGAACGCGGCAGTGCCACTGATGGTGACGGGGGGACAATCCATCTCGACGGTGCGGTGCTATTGCCTGTGGGGGCGCCGCCAGAGTTCAATCTGGTTTTGCACTTGGCGCGTGCCCATCTGCTCAATACCCCGGCAGTGCGCGGTGCTATATCTGGCAATGTGGCTCTGTCAGGTACGACGGAGGATGCGGCGATGCGAGGCCGCCTTGTTCTGCGCCCCCTGTCGCTACAGATAGAGCAGTGGATCGGCAGCAGTATACCGGAAATACAGGTGGTGGAGATTCAGGCGGGCGGAGCCCGGGTGACGCCTTCGGTGTCGCTATTGCGCAGGATCGGCCTGGGCATCGAGGTGGTGCTGGATCAGCAATCCTATGTGCGCGGCCTCGGGCTCAATTCACAGCTGAGCGGTCTGGTGGATATCCACGGCACTGCCGCTAGGCCAGCGGCGTCGGGAGCGTTGACCATTGTGCGCGGCAGTTTTGATTTGCTCGGTAAGAAATTTGATTTGCAGGAAGGGGAAATCCGCTTCGAAAATAATGCAGTGGCTGTCTCAGTGGCGGGGGTGTATGAGTACAGCGATGGGGAAATTACCGCGCAGATTTCCGGTAGTGCCACAGACTTGGATATCACCTTCAGTTCCAATCCAGCGGCTTCTCAGGACGAGATACTGGCACAATTACTCTTTGGCAAATCCCTGTCGAATATTTTGCCGCTACAGGCCGTCCGTCTGGTGAGTGTTGTGCGGAGCTTACAGACCGGGCGCACAGTGTTGGACCCGGTGGCCAAAACCCGCGAACTGTTGCGACTCGATACGCTCGATATTGAGCAGGAAGACAGCGACGAGGGGGATGCGTACGCCCTGAGCTTGGGCAAATATATCACCAACCGGATATATGTGGAGCTGCAACGCAGTACCGATCCCCTCAGCCCCTGGCAGGCGGAGATGCAAATAGAATTACGGGATAATCTCAACCTGCAATTCCAAACCGCGGATGAAGGTGACAGTGGATCTGGCAGTGTGGAGTTACACTGGAAAAAGGAGTATTAAATCTGCAAGCCGCTTTGATAGGGGGTAAAAGACGGGTACATTCCTGGATACCAACTGGCTAAACAGCGGTAGGTTTCCCACTCATCAGGGTTGCAGGGTCCAACCGGTAAAAATGACTCAGCTCCCCATACAATTGTGGGTGCAGTTTCTGCATCGCCACGGGAATGGTGAAGAAGGTCTCTGTGGCCACCGCGAAGAATTCCGCAGGTGACTGGGCGCCGTAGAGATCGAGCACTGAGGGCGCCTCGTCAGCCAGATTGCCGAATTGGGCCCGCCGGCGCAGACGGGTAAATTCCCTGTTCATCACCCCGGCCCAATTGGCCCCCTCACCGGCCCGTTCGAACAGGGGGCGGCCATCGAAGCGGCCATCCTCCTCATCCACTTTATGCGCGAACTCGTGCAGGGCCACATTGTGCCCCCTGTCGGGATACTGCAAATTCTCCTCCAGGTCACCCCAGGACAATACCACTGGACCGCGGTAATGGGCCTCTCCCGCCCGCACACTGTGTTTGGCGGTTTCGATATAACCCTCGCGTTTTGTTTCCCGTGCGACATAGGTATCCGGATAAAGAAGCAGAGTGTAGAGACTGGGATAGCATTCATTTTTGCGCCCCAACAGCAACAGGCAGGCGTGGGCGGCAATGGTCACTTTCATTCTCTCATTGATCTGCAATCCTTCACAGCCGACAAATGTCTTGTCGTGTAGAAACAGGGCGATATTTCCCCGCAATTCCGCCTGCTGTTGCGGGTTCAGGTAAGGGTAAAGAGGCAGTGTTTGCCCAAGCAGCTGCAGCTGCTTGTCACTCAGTGGTTTGGCGCGACGGTAGTTCAGGCGCCAGCGATTATAGAAGGAAGGGACTAACCAAGCGGCCAGAGCCAGAAGAATGATGGCGAGGAAAACGGTCATACAGGCACTCTTGCCGTTATTTGGGCTGGCACGGATCATGTTGGACATGACCCTTTACAATAAAAGGCGCTGCCGGTTTTAACAAAGAGGTCCAGGCCGGTAGCAAATCAGATCTGACTCCGAGGATTGATTTTAATTATCCTGCTATTAAGCACAAGGTTGGTGTATTGAATCCGGCGGGCTAGTACAAAATACCGTCTAATGGTGTATGGCATTTTCCCGAGGCAGTCCCCATGATCCATTACCTTAACGAGGTGTTGAAATTCGATTTCTACCCTGCTTTTCCCCGGTAACCTCTCAGGCCGGAATCAACGAAAATTCGTTGTATTATCTGCCATTAACGGCTTGGTTAGTCATGGTATCCCTGAAAGAAGCCGTCTTGTGATGCTAAAACGCTGGGAGGCCATAGATGGTTTCAATGGCGGAGCTATAAAATGGTGTATTTGGTGGGGGTCTTAAACTGGTGTTATGACTTTGGGTGGATTACAGATAAAGTGGTGGTTGGTGCTGAGAAGGCGATTTTGATCGCAGACACCGGGTTAAAATCTAAAGGCCAGGTTGCCTGCTTCAGGCAATTTGAAATCTGTCTCTGTGAACAACCGCCTCACCACCAGGTCGGAAGGAAAGCATGCCCCTCTCCCAGGACGCGTTGTGAATACATCCCTGTACGCTCGTGATCGGCATCCATGCCTAATACGATCCTGGCAGAGGGGTATTCTTCCTCCCTACCTTACTGGCAGGTCCTGGTTTCTATGCAGCGCTTATTTACTGAAAGATGTCTTTTAGAGTAAAAGTAAGTTTTGTTCCGGATAGATATATTTCTAAATAATTTTCCAATAAGTAAAAATAACTTATATGCGAGCTGATAAGGTATTTCTTGAGTAATTGGTCTGACAATTATTTCATTTATTGGTATGTATTATAAGCTGTCTGTTGTTTGTATTTTTGGATCTTAAAGCGTTTTTTACGACACCTTATAACGATGGAGATAATTTATTTGTGATCTGGTTATAAAAAATCAAGTTTTCTCGTTGTGTTTGCATTCAAAGATCTTATATTTGGCAGACCTCTCAGGCTGATTGTTTGCAATGCCCAGTTGGGTGAATTTATCGGTTTTCTCAACCTGTTCACCTTTCGTGCTGGGCCGTCGATGCAAATAGACGAGCCTTCCTGTATTTCATGGCCTCCACTGGTTTTAGCTTGCAGCGATTGGTTTGTAAGTTTGTCTGTACGGTTTCGCTATTGATTGTCGTTACAGCCTGCCAGGAAATTGATGCTGTCCAATGAAAAAGGGCGGCAATATAAGGAAATTTCGGTTTAGGAAAAAACTAACCATGATAACTTTCAATAAAAAAATCTCCTACCGCAGTCTATGGATTTTGGGGTCGCTACTTATTTCATTGTTCTCATTTTCTGCGTCTGCTGATACTGTTGCAAAGAACAAGTCGACGGAGAGCATATTGCGCCATTGCGGTACTGAACATCCCAGTGTGGAAGAGGCTGAATTACAGGAACAATACTTCAACAGTTTGCGCCAGAAGTTCGTCCTTGACGGAGGTTATTCCCAGCAGCTTATCCCGGCGACTGTTAATGTGTATTTTCATGTCATTACAGATAATGCAGGGAACGGGGCACTCACTCAAGCTGAAATCAACAACCAGATGAATGTACTGAATTCGGGATTTTCTGCTACGCCATTTTCCTTTAATCTCGTATCCACTACCACAACCGCAAATAACAGTTGGTATACGGTCACTCCAGGTTCCCGCGCTGAATCTTCGATGAAATCTTCTCTACGCGTTGGGGGTGCGGCGGATTTGAATGTGTATGTGGCCAATATTGGCAGAGGCCTTTTGGGCTGGGCAACCTTCCCAAGCAGTTATCCATCCAACCCGGTTAACGATGGTGTGGTTATACTAACGGGGTCTTTACCCGGTGGTAGTGCATCGCCGTATAACGAAGGTGACACACTGGTGCACGAGGTCGGTCACTGGCTCGGTCTTTACCATACGTTCCAGGGTGGCTGCAATAATCCCGGTGATTTCGTCTCGGATACACCGGCGGAAGCCTCTCCCGCATTCGGTTGCCCGGTGGGCCGCGATTCCTGCCCAGGGTCGGCAGGCGTGGATCCGATATTCAATTTCATGGATTATACAGATGACTCCTGCATGTTCCAGTTCACAGCAGGGCAGAATACTCGCGCGAGTCAGCAGAGCAGTTTTTATCGCGGCCTGTAAAGCTCTGTTCAATACATGCTTTTGAAATAGCCTCTGGATTTAATAAAAAGGAATAAAAACCAGCACAGGGAAGTGCTTTTTCACTCAAAATGTAAAATGTTTCAGTATTCTGAATCTTTATATGAGTCGATATAAAAAACAGGTGTTGAGAATACAAAGTTGCTTGCAATTTGCATCAGTCGCCAAGGTAAGTGACAAGCCTGTGTCAATCATTTTGCGGGTAGAGAAGCAGTGAATAAAAGCAGCTGGTGAGAGTATAGTGCGGTAGGTCGGAGGCTCTAACGTATTCTCTTCCCATCGGGAGGTGTTGGGCTCTCGGTGGGAGCAGGGGTCACCTGGCGCCAGAGCGACCGAGCCAGTTCCGCGGGATTCTGTTTGCAGCCATCGGCTATCCACAGTGCGATGGCTTCCGCTACATTGGGCCACTGAATACGCTGCGGCGTGGGGAGGGCGTGGAGCCAGGCATTGATATTGTCGGCATCAATACGTTTGACAACTTTCGCCAGTTGCAGCTGGTCCAGAGCTTTGGCATTGGCCTCCTGTTCGAATTGATAGGCGAGGGGGCGGCTCAGTATGGGCTTACCCAGGGCCATGGTTTCCGCAAGCAGTTCGAATCCGCTATTGCAAATCACCGCCTTGGCATTGGCCAGATCCCGCTGAAAGCCTACCGTCGAAGGCGCTTTCAGCCGGATATTGTCTGCCGCGGCCAGCCCGTCCGCTACACCGTAGACAATAAACTGGCGGTCAATTCTGGACAGCGCCTCAAGCATCGGGACCGGATCTTCGAAGGGCAGGTAAACCAGAATATGCCCGCCAGTATCCGCATCCGGTTCCCGCTGGGGCGGGACGATGGGCGGCAGTATTGGGTTGCCAAAATGGTGCCAGTGCAAGCCAAGACTTTTTTTAGTGGGGGCAAAAGACCGCAGTATGGTGTGGAATAGCCAGTTGAATCTCGGCATTGGTATCGAGTGGAGAAAGGCGTACTGATGGCCGATACCGACACTGGGCATTTTACGGATTTTGGCGGCCCAGGCGGTAATGGGTTCATAATCGCTGATAATGACATCAAAGCCAGTCACCGGTAACTCGGTAACTTCCTTCCCAAAGTGCAGTGGACGCAATTGCCTCAGGGTTGCGAGGCTCTTTAGCTTGCCGTTGCGGTGTACAAAGGTCATACCTCTGCGCCACCAGAAATCCCCGAACGGTTCCATTCCAAATAGGTTTTCCCGCGGTCGACCGGAGAAGAGCCACTGTATTTGTATCTGCGGATACTTTTCTAACGCCTTGGCCAGGGTGCGGGAACGGGCAATGTGCCCGTTACCTGTAGCCTGGACCCCATAGAGTATTTTCATAACAGGGCAGAAACCGTTATAAGTGCAACACTAGTGCCGAGCATGGCACCGGCACACACATCTGAAGGGTAATGCACACCCAGGCTCACCCGGGCAGCGCCCACGCCCAGGGCCCAAATATACCCCAAACCCCATGCAGGGCTGATTCCCTGGCACATAAATGTGATAAAGAGAAAAGCGGCGGAAGTATGCCCAGAGGGCAGGCTGAATCGATCAAAAGCCACAATGGTTGTGTGCATGCCTGGAATTGCCTGGGCCGGGCGTAGCCGCCGTGTGGTATTTTTAATGGCCCAATATAGGGAGCGCTCCAGAGTCACTGCGGCGCACGCTGCGATAAACACCGAAATGGCAGTATTCAAGACGATGTAACTTCCCACTACCGATACGGATAGCCAACCATCTCCAGACCTGGATAGCCAGAGAAAGTGTCTGTGTGAGTGAGGGCGAGACGCCCGCTCCATCATGTACAGCACCAGTGACACATCAAGACTCTTTAGATTCATCGATAAGCCGCGCATGCCGCAAACTTAAGTATGATTTGTTACACGGAGTTGACCGATTGATGTCAGAACAGTGAAACCTTGGAAAGTGAAAAATAATGACGTCAACCTGCAGGTGTTTCAGGCCGTGGGGTTAAAAGGCAGAAGAAGATAGGAATGGCAGATGCCAGAGGAAAAAATCCCGCCTGCCATATCCAGGGAAAAGTGGGTTTGGATTAACTGCTGGTGATTTCCAGGGCGCTGGAGCCTGGTAATTTTTCCACCAGCTCGGCACCACAGAGTGCCGAGGGCGTGAAATAGCCACCATCGCCGGAATAATCGAGCAGAAATTCCATAACCGCCAGTGCGCCGGAAACGGTGACGTCATAGCCATTGGCAGTAACCAGACGACCTACCTTGCGCTCGCCGCGGCGATCATTACGCACTTCTCCCCAGATCCAGGTTTTGTGCTTTGCGCGATAGGTCTCATTGGGTCCCCGCAGGGATTTACTGACTTTTGCTTTGAGCCAGTTTTGCACCCGGTTGTTGCGCAGTAGCCAGCGGAATGCGTTGAGGTACTGTAATTTTCTTGCCCGCCCTGGAGGCATAGGAATATAGACCTCTATGTTGCCAATGCCGGTAGAGTAGAAGGCTGTGGCGATATCTCCCCAGGGGATGGCAACGGCGGATTGAGTGCCCCGCCCAAAATCGATCCGACGAGTCACTTGTCCGTGCCGGGTTACCTGGATCTGTCCATTGCGTCGTACCGCACTGCCAATACCCAGGCCCTCTATGGCTGTTTTTGCCGTACCCGGGCTGAAACTCGAATCCGAATCGAATCCCAGAACCAGATGTGTAGCCGAGGGTATGGCTGTGTGCAGGGCTGCGGCGAGACAGTCTGTGGGGATCACGTCAAAACCGGTACCCGGGCACAGGACTATTCCAGCCGTGCGGGCATTGTCCCCGAGGCTGTACGCGGTCTCGAAGACAGCGATTTCGCCGGTAATATCCTGGTAATGGGTGTGTGCGTTAATACAGGCACGCATCATCGGCTCGGCAGTGGCGGAGAAAGGGCCCGCGCAATGAATCACCAGGTCTATGCTTTGCAGGCTGTGCTCAAGGGTTTCCTTCGCATCGAGCGGGATGACCATGGCGGACAGATTGAGTTCGTCGGCCAAAAGCTGCAGCTTGTGTGCATTGCGTCCGGCCAGGATTGGGTGGTGGCCCCGCGCTACGGCCTCGCGGGCGATAAGCTCGCCCGTATAGCCGTAAGCGCCGTAGATCATAATATTTTTATTGTTCACAGAGCGCCCCTGTTGTGTGCAGTCTTTCACGGATACCAGAGTGGGTAAACTGAAAAGCTCTATTCACCCCAAGCCCGTCGTTCTTCCCCGATTGGTCTGATTGCCGGGCGCATCATTCTTTTAAGGCTGAGTTGGGTTGTTGCAGGAGATAGCAGGGTATATTGGTCCGTGTCTGGGTGCAATTATTGCGTTCAGGGGGGGCGCTGCAGACCGAATCAGCGGGATTCTATCGCCAAAAGAGGGCATGTTGATACAGCGCGCGTTTTCCGTGATATGACCACTCAGCTCAGGTGGTGTGGAGACAATTGCAGCTGTTCAATACGGCGGCCGTGTAGAACCGCCACACCAGAGTAGCGATGTTGCCCCGTGGAGGTAAATTCAAATTCATAGTGGCGCTGCAGGGCTATCTGGCCGCGTCTGTCACGTTTCAGGCGGGTTCGCACCAGCATCACGGTGTCATCCAGCAGCTGTACCCCCAACTGCCGACAGTGCGTGGCAGCCGCCCGACGTACCTGTTCCTTCGCCGCCATACTTGTCCAGACATAGAAGGCGCCTGCAATGAGCAGGAGGAGCCAGAAGATATCACTTGGTGCGTAATACATTGCTTTACAGTTGCTATGATCGCTTTGTCCAAGAATAACATTGAAGGAGTTGAAATGTCCGGCACCATACTGATTACCGGAAGCAACCGCGGCATCGGCCTTGAGGTGTGCACCCAATTCGCCAGGGATGGCTGGCGGGTGTTCGCCTGCTGCCGGGACCTGGACAGCGCCGCTGCACTCAAGTCCCTGCAGGATGCCCACCCGCGGGTAGAGCTGATCCAGCTCGATGTGACCGATCAGGCACAAATGCTTTCCCTGGGCGAGGCGCTCAAGGGTGAACCTATCGATATCCTGCTCAACAATGCCGGTTATTACGGTCCCAAGGGGGTGCGCTTTGGTAAAGTGGATCGCAGTGAGTGGCGCCGGGTGCTGGAGTCCAATACCATCGCGCCCTACATGATGTCGGAGACCTTCTGTGACAATGTGGCGGCAAGCGGCCATAAGGTCATTGCCATGATGAGCAGCAAGGTGGGCAGTATTGCCGATAACCGCTCCGGAGGTGGCTATATCTATCGCACCTCCAAAACCGCGCTCAATCAGGTAGTCAAGAGCCTGTCGATCGACCTGCGCGAGCGGGGTATCACGGTCCTAGCGCTGCACCCAGGCTGGGTGAAAACAGCAATGGGCGGGCCCGGGGCATTGATCGCCACCGAGCAAAGTGTCGGCGGGCTAAAGAAAATCCTGCTGGAAGCAGATATCACTTACAGCGGCCACTTTTACGATTACGATGGCTGCGAGATTCCCTGGTGATGGTCAGAGTAGAAAGTTTGATATAGCTCATTGAAAAATATACATTTATAGGGAGCAACCCAGACTTGATCTGACAGTTGCCGATTTTTCAGAGAGTGCGCTGTCAGGCCAGGGTCAGCTCATGAACTTGGCCATCCAGATCTTTTTGCCATCCTCCAGCGTTTGCATTGGGGTGCGACCACAATACTTCTTGTCTTGATGGGCGCGATCATTATTGTAATTCCGAAGCCATTCGTCCAGATCCTCCTGTAGATCTTCAAGCGATTCGTATACCTTGCGCCGCAGCCATGGCCGATAGAATTCCTAAAAGGTGGTTTTGTGCAATCGCTCTCCTGAAGCGCTGAGCACGGCATGCGTGGCAGACTGTTTTGAGAATCTTCCCGGTTGTGTATTTCATGGTGGAACTGATACTGGCACAGCGTATTGGAAGTTGGTAACTGGCATTAATCAGCAGTGGCTTGTTAAACCGCCCCATGACGGGTTTCAAGCGTCTGGGGGTGTTGGCTCTGATAAGATTTTTATCACAGTAGAGGTGGAGAGGGCTTGCTCGAATTTTTTGAGGTCGTCATTCTACGCAGTGTTTTGAGATAGTTAAGTGACAAGGAGGAGGAAAATGCTATTAGGAGGATGAGGGTGTCCCTTGAGTACCCATGTGAACAAACAAGAATAGTATGGATAGACCCTGCCTTCTTGTGACGTTGTCTTCATGCTTTGGGATGTCTGAAGCTAATGATAGTAAAAGATGGCACAAATTTTATTTTATAAGTCAATTCGATTCAGTTAACTTTAGCCTGATAGAGTGCATAATTTTCAACTCCTGTTTCAACTGCTTTTCGGGTTAACCGCTATCCTAACGGAGGACTAAATCTGGGAGATAACAACATGCTAACTAAAATGGTTTTATGGGCAGTTATATCGATAATCGTTTGCTTTTCAAACTTTGCGTTTAGCCACGGGTGGACGGAGTTTCCCAAAGCTAGACAAATATTCTGTGCCGAAGATGGGGGGTATTGGCACCCCTCAGATGGTTCCGCCATTCCTAACCCAGCATGCCGCGCTGCATTTCTGGAGTCGGGCACTTATCCATTTGTGCAAAAAAATGAATTTTCCGCTAACGTTGCAAATTATAATGACGATTTAGCGGTTCAATCCGTAGTCATTGATGGATATCTTTGCAGTGCCGGATCGTCAGCCAAGGCGGGCATGGATAGTCCTTCGCAAGACTGGCAAAAAACTCTATTGGCTACAGGGCAGCATAGACTGAAATTTCGGGCAACGGCAGCACACAATCCAAGCTATTGGAGGATATATCTCAGTAAACCTGGATTTGATTCTGCCACACAACGCTTAAAATGGTCTGATCTTGAGATCATTAATAGTTACGGCGACCTGCCCGTTATTAATGGTTACTACGAAATGGATATAAATATACCTGCTGGAAGAAGTGGCACTGGGATACTTTATGTCAGATGGCAACGAAATGATCCCGCAGGTGAAGGGTTTTACAACTGTTCAGACATTGTTTTTTCGAGTGGCATAATATCTTTTTAGCGAATCAAATTTTTCAGCTTTCGATCAGTATTCATTGCAACCCGCGCGCAGTCACTGTGCTTCACCAGGGGGTGGAGGCCCACGGTTGGTTAGGCTTGGTGGCCGTGCCCGCCGCATATCGCCGCCTACCACTGCAAGCCGTTTGACGAAATCCCATGAAAGGGTTGCAGATTATCGTGACCCACGCCGACCGCCAGGCACTGATCATTGGGGACAACACTGGCACACAGCCGGTGTGGATAAGCGTGATCGGTATCACAGCCCAGGGCTTCACCCCACAGGCAGCGCAGACCGACCTGACCGGCGAGATCAAGTGCCTCACCACCTTCGCTGGTAGCGCGGAGGCCGCTGCGCAGGTGGAGAACCGGGCATCGGCAATCTCAAAGCGAAACTCAACCAGTTTCCCATGGATGTGTGGACTGCCGAAGTGTACCAAGCCGAGCCGCCGAAGAGATTCCGGCAATTTGGTAGTTAATCGACGAAGAGGCAAGGAAAGAGGGTGTGGGTATTCTGTTTGTTTTTGTAAGCTTACTGTGAAGTGCTAAGGGTACCCTTCGGAGGAAGAAAGGTAAATGAAATCAATATTCGTGAGCGCCTGTGGGAGCGGCCATGGCCTACCAGGCTGCAGAAAAACCAATTATTCCAGTGAACACCGTGCCAATTGGATCGACACGGGGTGTTGAGCACCCCATCGTCGTATTTTTCCTGAAAACTGTTCCACTTTCCACAGCAGTAACACTTTCTCTTGTCCCGTTCCACCAGCCCTTCGAACCCCCAGGGCAACCCAGAGTTGTTTTCATAACTTGTTGTTTTTTTGAGTATTTTCTGCCTTGGCTATTTTTTCTTCAGACTGTAAAAATCCCGCAACCATGGGCCTTGGCGCCCTGTACAGCACAGTTAATCACAGAGATATCTACAGATTCTGTGAATGGTCCCGGCCGGTGGACACCGCAGGTGGTGGGCTATGGGTGGTAGATGCCGGCCCTGGGCGCAGAGGTGGGGCGTTTGCCGCCAGGAGGTAGCCATAAGGGTCAGGGGATGTGAGTAAACTGCAGTTGGCCAGGCGGTCTTGAGTAGTCATCTTGAAGGCGTCAGAGTTGCCCGCGAAAACTGATCAGCGCGGCGGTTACCGCCACGTTCAGGCTCTCCACTTCGTTATCCATAGGAATGCGCAACAGGCGGTTACACTGCTTTGCCACGTCGTCGGAAACCCCGTGGGTTTCGTTGCCCAGCACAAAAATCCTGGGTGCTTTGCCGGTGACCTCTGCCAGTGTTATCGGTCCGTGGGAGGAGAGACCAAAGATTGTGGTGCCGGCTTTGCGGAAATTTCCTAGGGCATCCGCCAGGGTGTCGCAATGGAGGATACGGGTTTTGAACAGAGTGCCGGTGCTGGCCTTGATCACCAATGGGTCTATTTGGGCGCACCCCTTGCGCGGCAGAATAATACCATCCATACCACCGGCGCAGGCGGAGCGGATAATCATACCCAGATTTTGCGGGTTGGTAATACCATCCAGTGCCAGCAGTTCATAATGCGCTTTTTCGGCACTGGCCCTTTGCTGGAGAATAAAGGCGTCGCAGGTGCCGTAGTGGGGAAGGGCCAGGTCCAGCGCCACTCCCTGATCCTGGCGGGCGTTCTTGGAGATGCGGGAGAGGCCCTTGCGATCCCAGCGGGCAATTTCGATATGGCGCGCCTCTGCCAGTGCCTCCATACGGCTGATTATTTGGTCACGTTGGTTGCTACTCGCCATGTGCAGCTTATGCACCGGCAGGGATGGGTTCTGCAGGGCTTCCAGTACGGGTTTGCGCCCATAAATGGTCAGTAGGCTGTTGTAGAAGGCCTTTTTTTTCAGATATTCAGGGGTGTCTTTCACTGTGATGGCTCACTCAGCAATGCGATCAATCTGGACGCACTTTCCTCCGACAGCGGTCCGCGCCGTGCCAGGGCTACACAGGCAAGGCCCAGATGGCGATAACAGCACGCCAGTTGAGGGTCTACTGAGACCAGGTTTTCCATCTGTGTGGTCACGGTTTCCAGGTCACCCCGGGCAATGGGGCCGGTGAGGGATTTTTCCGGCCCCAGTGTCATATTGTTCTGTGCGGTTTGCAGTACGATCGGTTCTAGCAGTTTGAGCGCGCTGCTGCGCTCAATACCCGCTGCGGCAAAGCTGCGCAGGCTGAGGTCAACCAATGTAGTGAGGTAATTGCAGGCGATCACCGAGCCCGCGTGATAGAGGGACTTATGCCGGGCTTCAATGGTAATAATTTTACAGCCGATCGCGCTGAAGGCGTCTCCCAGCGCACAGGTTGCAGGGCCGTCCCCCTCCAGCGCCACGCTGCTGCCGGGAAGACTGCTCAGAGAGCGCAATGGGTCGGCAAAGCTGTGTACCGGGTGAGCACTGGCGATAGAGGACGGGCGCAGTTTGTCGAGCACTTCGGAGCTGAGCGCGCCGCTGCAGTGGAAAAAGACAGTCCCTTCGCGGTTGTCCGGCCTCTTGGAGAGGTGTTCGGCAAGGGCGCTGATTTCACTGTCGTGACAGGCGATCAGCCAGTAATCGGCTTCAGCCATGGACTGTAAAGTGTCGCAAGCTCGCCCTGCGCCGATAAATTCCCGTGCAGCCTGACCACTTCGCAGGGTGCGATTATGGATGGATTGAATCCGAAACAGGCCGGTTTGGTGCCATAGGCGTCCGAGGGTCTTTCCCAAATGGCCCGCGCCAATAATATTGAGGGTCTGCATCAGTTGCCGGCGAGGCAGTTCAGGTAGGCTTTTACCGCGTTCTCCAATCCCATGCCTATGGCATCCACGGTCAGGGCATGGCCGATAGAGACTTCCTGCAGCCCAGGCAGGGTGCGGTAACGGGGCAGGTTGACCAGGTTCAGGTCGTGGCCCGCGTTGACACCCAGGCCCAGCTGGCGGGCGTGTTCTGCCGCGGCGCAGTGGGCCGCAAAGATGTCGTTCATATCCCGGTGCTGTACGGAGACGGCTTGTGCATAGGGACCCGTGTAGAGTTCAATGCGGTCCGCGCCCACATCCCTGGCCAGGCTGATCTGCTCCAGGTCCGGGTCCATAAACAGGCTGACCCGGATACCGGCGCTTTTGAGTTCTGCAACCAGGGGCAACAAGCGCGCGCTGTCGAGCTTGAGATTGAAGCCGTGGTCAGAAGTCAGCTGGTCGCTGCTGTCCGGAACCAGGGTGCACTGTTCCGGCAGGGTCTCCAGCACCAGTGCCATCAAGCCCGGGTAGTCGCCTGCGGGTTTGGCAAAGGGGTTGCCCTCTACGTTAAACTCCGTGTCTTGTCGCTCCCGACAGAGGGCAGCCAGGTCGCGCACATCGCCGGGGCGGATATGGCGCTGATCCGGGCGCGGGTGCACGGTCAGGCCCTGGGCGCCGGCGTCCAGGCAAACCCGGCCGTGGGCGGTCACGTCGGGGAAGTTGCCCTCCCGGGCATTGCGAATCAGGGCAATTTTGTTGAGATTGACGCTGAGCGCTATCAAAGCCTGCTCTCCTCAGCTTTTGTTGGCAGCGGTGCTGTCGCCGGCGTCAATGCGCCTGGCATCGAGGATGCGCACGGGCGTATTCGGTGCACTCGGATACTGGCGATGAAGGCCGCGGGGCAGCTGCACGATTTTTTCCACAACATCCATGCCCTCCACAACTTTGCCGAATACGGCATAACCGGGCTTGTTCACGCCGGCATCGAGGCGGGGGTTGTCCACCAGGTTGATAAAAAACTGGGAGGTCGCGCTGTGCGGATCATCGGTCCTGGCCATAGACAGGGTGCCGCGCAGGTTTTGCAGGCCACTGGCGGACTCATTGGCGATGGCATTGCGGGTTTCCTTCTTCTGAAAATCAAAGGTAAAGCCACCCGCCTGGATCACGAATCCCGGCACCACCCGGTGGAAGATAACCCCGTTGTAAAAACCACTATCTGTATAGGCGAGGAAGTTCTCCACTGTGACGGGCGCTTCGCTGGAGAAGAGCTCGACGCGGATCACACCCAAATCGGTTTTAATCGCCACCTGGGGATTTTTCGCCAGTGCGGGCAGTGTAAGCAGTGTACAGAGAAGAAAAGCAGAGAGTTTACGCATCGTCCTTGTCCTTATGGGTTTGCCCAACTTGCGATACAACAGCGCAGTAGATGTGGTGAATTGCGGGAGCAGCCGAAACGCGGCCCCCGAGAGCCTATAGTATGCGATTTTTGAGCCACAGGGGGAGATCAGTTTGCCCACTCGGTATGACGCTTACGGGGGCGCATATGGGGTGCGATCATCGCGAGCAGAGCGCCCAGCCCCACAGACAGGGCGCCGTACAGATACCATTTGTGGGACTCGCTGCCGGAAAGGCGTTGGATTTCGGCCTCTGCCATGGTCTTTTCCTGCTTGAGCAGTTCGTATTGGTGCAAAAGTTTCTGGTGGCGCTCGTTGAGATTCAGCGCATCCGCAGACAGGGCTTTCAGTGCTTTCAGTTCAATGGTCAGCGTTTGGTTCTGTTTTCGGGCGGAATTCAGGGAGGTGTCGAGAAGACCGTTTTCCTCCTCCAAGCGTCGAACTTCCCCGCCCAGGTTGCCCTCCATCTGTTCGAAGCGGGCCAGATTGTTCTCGGCCTGAGCCAGTTTGAGCTTTGCCACGGGTTCCGGGATCAGGTATTGGCGCCTCACCCAGCCTACAGTGCCTTTGGGGGTGCGGATGCGCGCCCAACCTTCTGTGGGTACGTCTTCGAGGAGTTCGAGCTGGGTACCGCTGGGTAGGCCGCGGTGCAGGATGCGAAACTCGTTGCCCATGCCCGAGCGCACAGGTACATGCAAAAGGTCGGTGATATAGCGGGTCTCTGCGCTCAGGGTCGCCGGTGCCGCAATGGGCAGTGCGGCGGTGAGCAGATAGGGCAGTAAATTCTTCATTTTGGTCAAGCTTTTGCTTTGTAGGGTAGTGTTTATCAGGGCGATACAAGCTTGAACGGCTTGACGGTCATCGTGGCATAGACACCGGCTTCGAGATAGGGGTCGCTGCCGGCCCAGGCCTCGGCATCCGCCAGAGACGGGAATTCAGCGATCACCAGGCTGCCGCTGAATCCTGCCTCGCCGGGCTCCTCGCTGTCTATAGCCGGATGCGGGCCCGCGGCCAGCAAGCGGCCCACGTTTTTCAGGTGGTCGAGTCTGGCCAGGTGACCCGCTCGCGCTTTTTTGCGCAGGGGGAGGCTGTCGCGAACATCCTCACTGATGATGGCGTACCACATCGATATTTATGCTCTTGTCTGTTGGTTGTAAAAAACAATCTATGGATTATCGGGCGATCATCACCTCTTCCAGTTTCAGCCCGGTCAGCTTGCCGATGCGGTAAAACAGAAAGAAGAGCACCAGCATCAAAATAATGGTTGCCGGCAAGGCGATTACCGGGTAACTGAGTGCGGTCATTTTGCCCAGCTCCTGATTAAATGCCTCGGTGCCGGGAGGGCTCTGCACAATCATTTTGGCGAGCAGGTAGTTGAGGGCGGAGGATAGGAAAAAGGACCCTGCGATCATCCAGGAAGCCTGTTGCAGCGCGCGGTCGAATGCCCCCTGGTTGCCTTTACTTGCCAAACTCTGAGCAATCTTTGCTGTATCCAGAATCTGGTCGTTATACAACAGGGTTTTAACCAGTGGCCAGCGGGTATAGAGGGAGATGACAGTGGCTATACCCAGCAGGCCGGGGATGGCGGCTTCCTTGATGGCGATATATTGCGGGTCCAGCTCCAGCAGGCTGATACCGCCGGTGAGCAGGATGCTGATAATGCCCAGCGCCGAGAAAAAATTGACCTTACCCGAGCGAATCAAATCGCGCAATCCATAGCCCAGGGGAAAGGCCAGTGCAACGACCAGGGCCCACTTGGTGCCCAGCCAGTCATCGCCGGACAGTTTGGTCAGCACCAGGGTGGGGATCACAATATTCAGGAGCAGGTTGCCCAGCAAGCCCTCTTTCTTCTCGGGCTTTGGGCGGGGTGCTGGCGTGGTCGAATTCGTTTCGGTCATACTCAATTCCGGTGATAATGCCCGCTGGAAGCTTCCTGGCCAGTCATGCCGGGATGGCCTGTCTGTACAAAATACTTCCCCACTGACAATACTGCTGTCAGACTCCGGGCCTTTGGTGCCGCCATTGGCTGACTCCAGGTCCGGGCCTTATCCATGAAAACGCCAGGTGCGGGTGAGACATCCGCGTCGGCTGATTGTTCCAAAATAACGCATTCTGCGCCATTATTCCTTGCAAACCGAGTGGGAGCCCTGTTGTTGAGAACCCTTTCAACAGACCTAAATACAGATCTGGTCGATCTGCACAGTCACAGTACCGCCTCGGATGGTATTTTAAGTCCTGTACAACTGGTGTCGAGAGCTAAGTCTCTGGGTGTGACGTTGATGGCGCTCACCGACCACGATACAGTCGATGGTGTGGCACAGGCACAGTGTGCCGGTGTGCAGGCGGGTATTGCCGTGGTGGCAGGCATCGAATTTTCCACGCTCTGGGGGCGGCGCCCGATACATATTTTAGGGCTCAATATCGAACCGGCTTCGGAGCCCTTGCAGCGGGCCATCGAGTTGCGCCAGGCGCTGCGCTGTGAGCGCGCCGAGCGGATCGCGCGGCAACTGCATCAGTGCGGTTTTCACGGGGCTCTGGAGGGCGCTCGCGCGCTTGCCGGGAGTGCTGTGCCGGGTCGCCCGCACTTTGCCCGCTGGCTGGTGGAGGTGGGACATGTGGCGGATTCTGCGCGTGCGTTCAAACGCTATCTTGGGGCAGGCAAGGTGGGCGATGTGCGGGTCGAGTGGCCACAACTGGCCGAGACTATTGACGCCATCCATGCAGCGGGAGGCTGTGCTGTGCTGGCACACCCGCTTAAATACCGTCTGACCCGCACGCAGTTGCTGCGCCTGATCAGCGAATTTTTGCGCAGTGATGGAGATGCGCTGGAGCTGGTTTGCGGCCGTCAGAATCCGGTGCAGACCAGGGAACTGAGCACCCTGATTACTTCGGGGGCGAAGGCCGCGCAGCGACCCGTGCCGCCATCTTCGTTGGGCAGTGATTTCCATCAGCCCGGGCAAGCCTGGCGGGAGTTGGGCTGTGTGCGTCTGCCGCCAGGCGTCGAGCCGGTGTGGAATCTGTGGCACACTCTGCACCGGGACTTGCAGAGCCATACGCCGCCGCTCTGATCGCGTAGCGGGCTCTGAGCCCTCTGGTGGGCTTGTGTGTATCCGCTGTGAATTTTTCCATTCAGTAAAGGCTTGGGGGGCTTTTGTGGCGCAGTTTTTTCAGATTCATCCGGAAAATCCTCAGGGGCGTCTGATCAGTCAGGCCGCTGACATTGTGACCCGTGGAGGCGTTATCGTTTTTCCCACGGACTCGGCTTATGCGATTGGGTGCCGTTTGGGGGAGAAACTGGCGGTGGAGCGGATTCGCGCACTGCGCCAACTGGACAAACAGCATAACTTTACCCTGATGTGCCGGGATCTCTCAGAGCTGGCCACTTACGCAAAAGTGGATAACCAGATGTTCCGTCTTTTAAAGAATCATACGCCGGGCCCCTATACATTTATTATGCCGGCGACAACGGAAGTGCCTCGGCGCCTTATTCATCCAAAGCGCAAAACCATCGGCATCCGTGTCCCGGACAACGCGGTTGCCCTCGCTTTGATTGAGGCGGTGGGCGAGCCCCTGATGAGTTGTAGTCTGATTATGCCCGGCGACGAGCAACCGCTCACCGATCCTTACGATATCCGCGATATGCTTGAGCATCAGGTGGAGCTGGTGATAGACGGGGGCTTTTGCGGACTGGAGGCGACTTCCGTCATTGATCTTACCGGGGACAAAGCTCGGCTGGTTCGCCATGGGTGTGGCGCTATTGGCGGGATGCTGGGCTGATTGAAGCCGTGCTGATGTATAATTGGACGTTTGCACTTTTAAAGGCGGGGCAGGGTGTCCAATAAAGCAAAAGCGCTGGCAGCCGATAGGGAAAAGCGGGAATTCGCCGGTATTGCAGCGGGTGAGGTCGGGTCGCCTGCGCAGCCCGGCGCCGGCCTTATGGACAGCCCGGAGGGGGTGCCCCTGGCTTTGGTACAGGGAGAAGCTTTTACCGATCTACCGACAGACCTCTTTATTCCGCCAGATGCTCTGGAAGTGGTCCTGGAGGCTTTTGAAGGGCCTCTGGACCTGCTCCTTTATCTGATCCGGCGCCAGAACCTGGACATTCTCGAGATCAATGTCGCAGACATCACCCGTCAATATATGGCGTATGTGGAAATGATGACGGCGATCCGTTTCGAGCTGGCAGCGGAGTACCTGGTGATGGCGGCGATGCTCGCGGAAATCAAATCCCGTATGCTCTTGCCGCGCCCCCCGCATGTAGAGGAGGAAGAGGGTGAAGATCCCCGTGCGGCACTGATCCGCCGCCTGCAGGAATACGAGCGGTTCAAGACCGCAGCGGAAGAGCTGGGCGAAATTGCGCGTATAGGCCGCGATGTTCACCCGGTTAGTGCCGATGGCCCCGACCGCAATAGTACCCGCCCGGACCCGGAGGTGGATCTCAAGGAGGTACTGGTGGCACTGGCGGATGTGCTGCGGCGTGCGGATATGTTTGAAAACCACCAGATAGAACGGGAAAAATTGTCTACCCGCGAGCGTATGACCCAGGTTCTGGAACAGATGCGCCACCGCCAGTTTGTGCCTTTTGTGAGTTTGTTCACCGTGAAAGAAGGGCGCCTCGGGGTTGTAGTCACCTTTCTCGCGGTGATGGAACTGGTCAAGGAATCCCTGGTGGAACTGGTCCAGAATGAGGCATTTGGTCCCATTCATGTGCGCGCCGCGGGTCACAGCGACGAAAATGCTGTGGATGCTGAAGGCGGAGAGGAGGGTGAAACTGGCGGGGGTGAGAGGCTCGCCGGAAGGGAAGCGAATCCTGAAGCCGGCAAACCGAGAGCGGCCGGGTTGGCGGTGTCCCAGGAAACAGTATTAGCGGGAACCATGGAAAATGTCCGTGAAGGACCAGAGCTAGAAACGAAGAGATGACAATCGCATCGGAATTACTGCACAGAATCCTGGAGGGTGCGCTGCTGGCGGCGGAGCAGCCCCTGAGTGAGGAAAAACTGTTGTCGCTGTTGCATGGGGAGGAGCAACCCTCCAGGGTGACCTTGAGAGAGGCACTGGAAGATATAGCGCAAAGCTGTGCCGGGCGCGGGTTTGAGCTCAAGAAGGTGGCCAGTGGCTGGCGCTTCCAGGTGCCCGAGGACCTAGCGCCCTGGGTGAACCGCCTGTGGGAGGAAAAAGCGCAAAAGTACTCCCGTGCAACCCTGGAAACCCTGGCCATCATCGCCTACCGCCAGCCCGTAACCCGCGGTGATATTGAAGAAATCCGCGGTGTCGCAGTCAGCTCCCAGATTGTCAAGAGCCTGTCTGAACGGGGCTGGATCAAAGTGGTTGGCCAGCGCGATGTGCCAGGAAAACCGTCTCTTTATGCAACTACCCGAGAATTTCTCGACTATTTCAATCTCTGTTCCCTGAATGAACTGCCGACACTGGCGGAAATTCGCGATTTAGGAAATCTGAACCAAGGGCCGAATCAGGATAGCCCGTCCGCTGGTGTTGGTGGGGGTGAATGCGTAGAACTGGATAAAGTGGCCGCTGAATGGCGAGACACGGCTGGGGAGGGAATTTCTGACGATCCGGGGAACTCCCCTGAAGGGACCGGCAGTGAGGGCGGGGCTGACGACGCCCTGATTACGGCGCTGGCCGAGGAAATTGTGGCTGAGGCAGGGGTTGCGGCCCCTGTAGCCCCCCTTGAGACCCTGCCCGAGAGCCGATTGCGCACCAATGCAAAGACCGCGCAAAGACAGGGTGCGGAGGACCCTGTTGAGGCCGCGGCGTCTGCGGTAGCCCTTGAAATGGAGACCGGGGCTATACAGGCTCCTGCAGCAACGCCACCAGAGGCATTGCTTGTTGACATTGATGCTGTGCCAACAAAAGCAGAAACGCCAACTGCCCAAGAGGCAGGGGACGGAAGCGACGATGACCGCTCCGAAGAACCACAGCGCAAAGCACATTCTCTGGCGGCGATGCCGCCTGCGCACAGCATCGGCGCTGATGGCAGTAACAGGGATGAGTCAGCTGCAGAAACTGGGGCTGAAGGGGATGCTGGAGCCTGTGATGATTCCGAACAAGTAGCGCAAGTGGAAAACACCACCCCATGAATGATGGTATCTCGCCTACAGGCGAAAAATTGCAAAAAGTATTGGCGCGCGGCGGCCTCGGATCGCGCCGTGAGATGGAGCGTGCGATCAATGCCGGTCGCGTGACGGTGAATGGTCAGGTGGCGGAACTCGGCGAGCGTGTGACCGGGCGGGACCGCATAGAGTTTGATGGCCGGTGCCTGCCTTCGACGGAGGAAAATCGCTGCCGGGTTTTACTCTATAACAAGCCGGTTGGTGAGATTTGTTCCCGTCAGGATCCTGAGGGACGCCCCACAGTATACGACCGACTGCCGCACTTGAAGAGCGGCCGTTGGATCTCTGTCGGACGGCTGGATTTCAACACCAGTGGCCTGCTGCTGTTTACCAATAGCGGCGAATTGGCCAACAAGCTGATGCACCCGTCCTCGGTTATCGATCGTGAATACCTGGTGCGTATTCAGGGGAATGTGGACAGCGATATGAAGCAGCGCCTGTTCAAGGGGGTACTGCTGGATGACGGCCCCGCGCGCTTTACCGATATTGTGGAGAGTGGCGGCGAGGGCAGGAACCGGTGGTTCTACTGTGTGGTGATGGAGGGGCGCAACCGCGAAGTGCGCCGCTTATGGGAATCGCAGGGGGTGCGTGTAAGCCGTCTCAAACGGGTGCGCTATGGCAGTGTCTTTATTCCCTCTCATGTGTGCGTGGGCCAGTGGATTGAGATGGAGCCCCGGGAGATTGACGATCTTTGTGTTACCGCCGGATTGCCCAAGTTGGGTCAGCGCCCGCTGACCCAGGGAGAGAAGTCGACCCTGGAACGCCAACGCCGCAAGCTGCGCAAGTCCTCGCTGCCGCCAGCGCGCAGAGGGAAATCGTAAGGCCGGAAAGCTGCGGGTTTTTTGACCGGGCTAATATTATCCCGTCAGTTCAATCCGTTTTCTGTGGCCCAGTTGATGGTTGCAGGTGAAATAACGGTGCATGTACACAGGGCGACGTGTTTTTCAAGGCCCCCGCCGGCCTGAGACCGGTGGGGCGCACTTGGTGTTCCATTCTCTATCCACGCAAAAAGCTAAGCGGATGTATTGGCTTGTCTGGGCTTCTATTCGTTTTCCGATGTCTCTCCGGCCTCTTCCTGCTGCTGGTTCTGTATTGCCGAGGGCACACCCTGAGGGCCGGCTCCCATGGCATCATCGACATCCGAGGGAATATCCGAGACAGAGTTGGTTGTGTCGCTGGCAGGCCCTGGTGCGCTGGTGGTGGTTTCCAGCAGATTTTTCAATTCCGCAAGCCCTTCCTCGTAGGATTGGCCCACCATCTTCTTCACCGCCAGGCCCATCCAGCGCTCCCCTGGGCCGCCGCCAGTGTCACTTCTAAAGCGCCAGGTCACCTGTGTGCCGCCGTTTTGTGGCTGCAGCTGGAATTCCGCCAAGGCCTGGGTGCCATCGCCAAAGTTGAGCTTGGTGCGCACCAGGGTATCCGGATCGCTTGCGGTAATGGTTTGAGTGCCGCTACCCGCCTTGGAATCCTCGCCGTGCCAGCGCATTTCAGCACCGACCCCCTGCTCAGGTCCGCTGTACTGGTATTGCACTGAGGGATCGACATGTCGCCAGGGAGACCAGCTGTTGAATTTGCGGAAGTTGTTGACGTAGGGGAAAACAGCCTGGGGTGGTTTGTCGATATAAATGCTGCGATCCAGCATCACCTCGCGGGGAAACAAATAACCGGCGAGCAGCAACAGTACCAGAAAAATCAGAATATAGAATATCCAGCGCATAGCGGGTCCCTTTTGTTATTTGTACGTGCGATATGGTGATCGCCAAGGACGGTTGACGATAGGCATGGTTATAGCATGTCAGCGCCGATTAATCGTCAGTGATGTGCAATAGTGGCAGTTTTATTTCGACGCATAAACCTGCCCGGCCGCTGTTAAACGCGGTAATGGTGCCCCCGTGGTGCAAAATAGTCCGCTGGGCTATGGCCAGTCCCAGGCCCAAGCCGCCGCTTTCCCGGGTGCGCGCACTGTCGGTGCGGTAGAAGGGGCGGAAGATGGCTTCGAGTTCATCCTCCGCTACGCCGGTCCCGGAGTCGATCACAGATATCCGGCAGGCATCGCCGGAGGTTTTAACCTGTACCCGGACCAGGCCGTCATCGGGGCTGTATTTAATGGCGTTTCGCAGGATGTTTTCCAGTGCCGCAGTTAGGGAGCTGCCCCGCGTGGCCACCAGTGACTCGACGCTGTTGGTACTGACATCGAAGCTCAGGCCCTTTTCTTCCGCCTCAATGTGCAAGTCGTC
The DNA here is from genome assembly GCF_047289955.1 of Microbulbifer jejuensis. NCBI lineage: Bacteria > Pseudomonadati > Pseudomonadota > Gammaproteobacteria > Cellvibrionales > Microbulbiferaceae > Microbulbifer > Microbulbifer jejuensis. Next base: position 67,910 of record NZ_JBLBUB010000017.1, on the reverse strand, counting down.
GATCAGGGCTGAGAGCAGGGCGTTGAGTTCCACCACATCGTCCAGAGGGCGCTGCTCGGGGCTGCTGACGGGCAGGGACAGCACATCGGCGATGATGTCCTCCAGGTAGTCCGCGGCCTTGCCGATCTTGTCCAGTTCAGGGTCCAGCGCGGTTAACTGCTTTTGCCGTGCAATGGCCAGGGCTACCTGCAGCCTTGCCAGGGGGGAGCGCAGTTCGTGGGATACATCCTTGATCAGGCGGCGCTGCTCGGACATTGACTCCTGCAGCTGTGCGGTCATCGAGTCGAAATCCAGTGCCAGACCGGTCAGTTCATCGTTGCGGGTGTGCAGGCTGGGGGCAACCCGGTAGTCCAGCTCTCCGGCGGCGACCCGCTTGGTGGCGGCGCGCAGTTGATCCAAGGGGCGGCTCAGGTAGCGCGCCAGCCAATAGCAGGCGATTCCCGAAGCGATCATGGAGAGCAACAGCATGGGCCAGAAATTGCGCCACAGGAAGCGCAGCAGCAGCCCTTCCTTGCTGCTCCCGGCTATCAGCGCAATGCGCAGTGGATTTCCACTGCGCATGGGTAGGAAGAAAGCCACGGTAGGCTGGTTGTCCACCAGCATGTACGCCTCGCGGTTGCGGTAATTCAGGCTGTTGATCAGCGGCTCCATGCTGGCGGGGATCGGGCGGCCGAGTAAATCCCTGCCCTGCCGGTCTAAGGCGTAGACCCGGCGTTGCACTTTCTTGGGTGCGCGTTCGAGCCAGTGCTGGAAATGCTCCGGTCCGTGGCGGCGTGTGATCCGCATATTACGCATCACCTCACGAAACAGGGTGCCCTCCCAGCGTTCTTTCTGGCGAGGATCGCCGAACTCGCCAAAATGGGTAATGTAAATGGCAGCCACCACCATCACCATGGCGGTAACCCAGGCACCGAAGAACATTTTCCAGAACAGGCTGCGCATCTTCACGAGGGCCTAGCGGTTGCCTTGGGTAAGCATATAACCGGCACCGCGGATATTAATAATCAGGTCGCGGCTGGCGCCCTTGTCGGCCAGCTTTTTGCGAATATTGCTCACATGTACATCAATGGAGCGGTCGTAGGGCATCAGCTTGCGCCCCAGCGCGCGCTCGGTCAGGACCTCTTTGCTCACCACGTCTCCCGCGTGCTGCACCAATACCTTGAGGACGGCGAACTCGGCACCGGTGAGAGACAGGGCCTGGTCGCTCCAGTAGCCCTGATGTTTTGCGGGCAGCAGGCGCAGCTGACCGCTGCTCAGGCTGTCATCGCTGTCCCCCGCTTCCTCGACCCGTCCCCGGCGCAGTATCGCGCGCAGGCGCGCCGCCAGTTCGCGGGGGTTGCAGGGTTTGGGCAGGTAGTCATCTGCGCCCATCTCCAGGCCCACGATACGGTCCACGGTATCGCCCCTGGCGGTGAGCATGATGACGGGCAGGAAGCGGTTTGTGGGGGAAGCCTCTTCGCGCAGCTTGCGCAACACCTCAAAACCATTGTGCACCGGTAGCATTACGTCCAGTATCAGGGCATCGAAGTTCTGGCTCTGTGCCAATTCCAATCCGCGACCACCATCGTTTGCCGCTGTCACGTCAAATCCCTCGCCACCCAGGAATTCCTGCAGCAGGTCGGTCAGTTCGGTATCGTCATCAATCAGAAGGATGCGGCTCATGGGAAACCCTCGATGGCTGTGAAGCCATTATATGCAAAGCGCTGGCGTTTATTGCTCCTTTTGCTCCGGTTGTTTACGGTTCTTAACAAATGTTTACTGCGGTTTTCCCCCGTTTACACAGGCTGGACTTACCATGTAGTGGTTGAATACAAACGAGAGGACCAAGCGATGAAAAACTGGAAACTGGCGATGGGCAGCCTGGCATTGGCTGGCATGTTGGCCGCTCCTGCGACAACCCTGGCTTTTGGTGGTGGAGATGGCTACCGTGGGCATGGATTTGAGCATATGGCCCGCGAACTGCAGTTGACCGAGGGGCAAAAGGCGCAGCTGAAATCCAACCGGGAGAGCACCAGGGAGGCGAGAAAGGCCCTGCGCAAACAGCTGAAAGAGCTGCGCCAGCAAATGCGTGCCGCTATAGAGCGCGGTGCCGACCAGTCTACCCTGGACCAGCTTGGTGCGGAACTGGGTGGGCTGAAAGTACAGCAGATGCAAAGCCATTATCAGATGCGCCAGCAGTTCGAGGCGATTCTCACTGATGAGCAAAAGGCCAAGTTTTCTGAGCTGAAAGCCAAGCGCAAGGAAAGCCGCCGGAAACAACGGGGTCAGGGGCGTGGCGGGCGGGGTGCCGGCGAGTCCTGATACTCCTTAGATACCAGTCTTAGCTCCCGTTCATGTGCGCTTTCCCTGGCGCACCTTTTCCGATAAATTCGACAGGTTGTGACCCCTTTCCCCCACTCCATGCGGGGCTTTTCTGTCGTTTTACATCCCCTTAGCCCCGCTTGCCGCGCCTGGTGATTGCTGGGAGAATACGCCGCCTCTGCAAAAGGTATCTGGTGTGACCCGGTATGGGCAAAGAGGAATGACTGTGAGCAAAATCGGCTTGTTTTATGGCAGCGATGAGGGCAATACCGAATCCGTTGCCCTGCGTATCCGCGCCCGCTTGGGTGAAGACCGGGTAGACCTGTTCGATATTGCCGATGTCACCCAACTGGAGATCGCCAACTACCGGCAGCTGATTTTTGGTATTCCCACCTGGGATTTCGGCCAGATTCAGTCCGATTGGGAGGAGTTTTGGGAAGATGTGCAGGAGTTGGATTTTACTGACAAGGTGGTCGCGCTGTTTGGCCTGGGTGATCAATTTGGCTATGGCGATTATTTCCTGGATGCCATGGGCATGCTGCACGACGCTATCGTCGAGCGCGGGGCCACCATCGTTGGCCACTGGCCTATTGAGAGTTACCAGTTTGAAGCATCAAAAGCGGAAATTGCGGGTGAGGGCCGGTTTGTCGGTCTGGCTATTGACGAAGACCAGCAGGAGGACATGACTGCCGAGCGTCTCAATCGCTGGTGCAGGCAGATTGCCGAAGAATTTGACCTTAAGGGGGGTGCGCACAGCGTTATTGCGCTGGAAGATTAGAATTCATGCAGCAGATCATCCCGTTTAAAGTGTTTTGGCTCTGGCTCACGAAACACCCCGATTGTATTATCCGGGCTGGCTGTGCCGATTCGGTGGTGTACGATGACTATCACTGGTGTTTTACCGAAGAGGATGCCTGCACATTGCTTGTGCAGGTAATACGCGGCAAGCGCCCTGTGGCGGAACTCTTTATCGAACCGGCCCATATTGCATTAGTGCGCCGGGAAAACGGCCTTTGTGCCCTGTAATCCCTATTGGTTTAGCCTGTATGCTAGCCCCAGAATCAGGCGGCATCGTTACCGGATCTTGGGGGATACAAGGTATTTCTGTGTATGGTTTACCCTTGGCCGGATTGTTGCTCGGAAGCGCCAACACCGATGTGTTGATCCAGAAATCGCAATAACTCTGTATAGAATTGTAGGTTGTTTTCCTCACTGTAAAATCCGTGCCCCGCGTTGGAGATGATAAGGGATTTTACCGGTTTATGCTCTTTCTTTAATTGTTTTAACATGTGTTCGGCGTGTTCTACCGGTACGCGCTCATCTTGCTCGCCGTGAACAATCATTAGGGGAAGATTGAGTCTGCTGGTGTTATGTAACGGTGAATTTTCCTTGAGAAAATGCTCATTCTTGCTCAATTCCCTCTTTAGATAAGCGAGACCCCGGTCACGTCGTTTGATATCGCCTTTCTTGTACATCATCTCCAGGTCGTATACCCCTACGTGCCCTATGGCACATTGGTAGAGGTCAGGATATCTTATGGGATTCATTAAAGCGGAATAGCCACCAAAGCTTCCTCCATAGATACAAATACGTTCGGGATCTGCATACCCTTTCTCAACTGCCCAGTTCACCGCGTCGAAGATATCGCTCTGAATTTTTCCACCCCACTCAAGCCGGCCAGCGTCATAGAAGTGATCTCCATAGCCCGTAGAGCCGCGAAAGTTGATCTGGAGCACCAGGTATCCGTATTGAGATAATATTTGAGCATCTTGGTCATATCCCCAGTAATCACGGGCGTGTGGGCCTCCGTGCGGTACGACCACCATCGGCAGAGTATTTTTATCACCGCGAGGGAATGTGAGATAGGTGCCAATCCTGAAGCCATCTTTGGTGGTAAAAGCATCTGCCTGCATAGGATTAAGTTGCTTTGGGTCAAGCCATTCAGATGAAGAGATCAGAAAGTCTACTTTCTTGGAGGTCGTGTCTGCTAAAAAATAGTCGCCGGGGAGTCGGTCGCCGCTGACTTTGAGAACCCCCAAAGCACCATCGGAGCTAAAGCTGGTAAAGCGGATGCTATAGCCCTCGAAGGCTTTTTTTAGGCCCCGAAAGTAAGCCGCAAATCCGTCCCCTTCATCGAAAAAAGACTCTTGTGGATAATCAGGATGTAGATAGGCCGCCAATGGCTTGTTAGAGGTAGGGTGGTATATTAAACCACTGATATCAGAAATATTGTCTTCAAAGACGGGCGTGTATTCAGTGCTATTGATTTTCATTCTAACCAATTGCTCTGTTTTTCCTTCGCGGTCTATCTCAAGATAAACCTCTCCTGTTTCGCGATCAAAGCCGACGGGTGTGCTGCGGTCTAGTGTTTTATCCTTAACCCTGTTCCAGCCAGTTTCCGCCTTTGTATACAGCCGGTGAATCCCCTTTTGATTTGTTCCGCGAGCAAAAATAAGGTTGCCGTTTCCGTCAGTATAGGCTCGCCCAGCCGCGATGGGTAAGCCTGCCACCCGTTTTTTAACACCGCTATAAATGTCGATCTCGAGAACCTCTCCGATGGCTTCCTGGTTATTAGCCCAGGGCGAGGTGGAGGCCAGTACTTTATTTTTTTCTCCGGCAGAGGATCAATTATTGTTGCATGTGCATATGTGGGCTCAGATTTTTTTATGCGCGATCCCACTTGCCTTTCACCTGCCAGGTGGCCAAAAATATTCTTCCCTCGGGTTCCATCGTAGTTGATTGCGTACAGGGAGCCATAAAAAACCGGAGTCTCCAAGCCTGCCTTGCGTGACAGTGCTTCGACGACCACTCTGTCATCGTTGGCCCAGTAGAAATCCCCAACCTCTTCTTTGCCCGAAAAGCGTAGATGGCCGGTGACTTTTAGGGGCTTGATCGACATAAACACAATAACACGTTCCCCTTCATATTTTTTTCGTATAGCCAGATGGGTACCGGTAGGGGAGATTTTAATCTCTTCTATATCGGCATGGCGTACCAAGTCTGACAGGGGAATTTGACTGCCAAGTACAAGTGCTGGCCAAAACAAAAAAATGAGTAGAAACTTCTGCATATTTGTTGCCTTTATTGTTTGTTATTAAAGCTGTGGTTGCAGTTGCAAGTGAATCATCCAAAACGCAGGGTAATCTCAAAAGCGATCCGGCTTTCTGTATCTTTATAGGTTTGGAAGCACGCAGGAAAGGAAAAGCGCAAATTATTTCGGGCGCAAAGGTATCAGATTTGTCCTCTGCTACACAAATGGCAGCATCTGCTGTGCCAGAAGCGAAATGGCGGGCGCAAGTACTGACCTCCGAGAAAAATGACTTTGGGAATCTTCTGGGCTTTCGGGTTCTGAAATGCATTATCCAGCAGAGCCCTGTATTACCAGTGATAAAACGGTTCAAAAGTGATCTGAAGGCGGTCTTGCACAGAGGCAGAGTGTGGCCAATTCATCATGCGGTAGAAATTCATCGAAAGGTGGCATTGTCATCTGGAAAAGTCGCTGTGGCTTCACAGGGTGTAATCCCAAATCCAGACACAGTATCAGATGTGGCTGGGTTCCACCCACAAAGGACAAGGTCCGATGGGCTGTACGGTCGTGCATGCGGAGAAATGTCGGTCATCGCTCGTGAATCAGGGGCTGGCGAGGAGGTGCGTTGACCGGGTCGGCCTGGTGTCGTTGGTGGGTAACAATTCGCGACAAAAATGGACAGCCTGAATCACTCAGGTACGAAGTCTTTTAAATATTGCTGCGGGAGGGCAGTGGTGACTAACCCATTTTATAGCCCGACTGCTCTGGAAGCGGAGTCAATGTGGCTAATTCCCCGGTTAACCCTTGCGTTTTCCGAGATTCGGCAGGTCCTACCGGGATGGCGCATTTCAGCTAAGGCATCCAGTTAGTTTAATATATTCGGTCATTATGCTAGTAAGCGCTTGCTTAAATTCAATGAATTACAGTCGGGGTTCCTGCGCCATTGCCCGTATTTCCTTTGTAGGCCGCGGATTTACAGGGGGTATGGGGACTTTGCAGTCTATTTCCTTGACTTTGTGTTGACCAGTTTTATAGTGTGAAAAGTGGGGGAAAGTGGAAAATCGTGGAATTTTGTGGTTTAGTGTTCTGTAGTGAGTGAGTAATTACATTGTTTGGATCACGTTTGAGCTTCCCCTCTATGGGTCCATCAGAGCGGTGTCTGCTGTGGTAAGCGGAATCTGCAGCGAGCAAGTATCACGAAATGTATTTGGGCAGCCATGCAATCAATATGGACGCCAAAGGGCGTCTGGCCATACCGGCGCGCGTCCGCGACAAGCTGCTGGAGGCCTGTGCCGGATGTCTGGTGGTGACTGCTCACACCGAAGAGCGCTGCCTCTTGATGTATCCGGCGCCCCAGTGGCAGCAGATATTGCCAAAAATCGAGGCCCTGCCCAGTTTCAACAAGGTGGCACGCCGCGCCCAGCGTCTACTGATCGGTTATGCCTGCGAACTGCAGGTGGATGGCAATGGGCGAGTGTTGATACCGCCAACCCTGCGGGAATACGCCGGGCTAGAAAAGCGGTTGATGTTGGTGGGGCAGGGCAAAAAACTAGAGCTTTGGAGCGAGGCGCACTGGATGTCCTGGCTCGATGACAGTGAAGGCGATGAGGGCATGCCAGGGGAAATGGCATCCCTCTCTTTATAAGGAGTTCGCCGGTTGTCTCAGGAATTGCATCGCAGTGTGTTGTTGCGCGAGGCCGTGGACGCCTTGGTAACGGACCCCGACGGTTTCTATATTGATGGCACCTTTGGTCGCGGAGGCCACAGCGCAGCCATCCTGAAACAGCTGGGCCCCGGCGGGCGCTTGCTGGCGGTGGATAAGGACCCCCAGGCCATTGCGTATGCCAGGCGGCATTTTGGCACTGAGCCGCGGTTTTCTATCTGGCATGGCTCCTTTGCGGATATGGACCTTGCCGCCAGGGAGCAGGCGGGCCAGGTCAGGGGAATACTGCTGGATCTGGGTGTGTCCTCTCCGCAACTGGATCAGCCGGAACGCGGTTTCAGTTTTATGCGGGATGGACCGCTGGATATGCGAATGGATACCAGTCGCGGCATCAGCGCTGCCCAATGGGTGAACACCGAGGCCGAGACCGAGATGGTTCGGGTGTTTAAGGAATACGGAGAGGAACGCTTTGCCCGGCGTATAGCCGCCGCCATAGTGCGCCGCCGAACAGAGAAACCCTTCGTGCGCACGCGCGATCTGGCCGAGGTGGTCAAGGCCGCCAACCCCGCCTGGGAGAAAGGCAAACACCCGGCCACCCGGGTTTTCCAGGCCATTCGCATCCATATCAATGGAGAGCTGGATGACCTGAAGAGTGTGCTGGAGAAGTCGCTGGCGCTGTTGGCACCGGGTGGGAGACTGGTCATTATCAGTTTCCACTCTCTGGAAGACCGCTTGGTGAAGCGGTTTATTCGCGAGAAGGAACGGGGGCCGCAGCTGCCCCGCGGGCTTCCGATCATGCACAGCCAGATTGCAAGGTCATTGCGTGCCGTGGGCAGGGCGATAAAGGCGGCTGCGTTTGAAACAGAGGACAATCAGCGCTCGCGCAGCGCGGTGATGCGCGCTGCGGAAAAGCTGGGCGGGGCCTGAACGGGATGTACCGCAAGACGCTGATTGGTGCGGGGCTCTTGTGGCTGGCGACGCTGGTGTCGGCTCTCACCGTGGTTTATTCCACCCAGCTCAGCAGGGAACTCACGGCAGAATTGGGCAAGGCGCAAAAAAACCGCGATGAGTTGCGCTATGAGCAGGAGCGCCTGCTGCTGGAGAAGGGCGCCTGGTCTGCTTACGGTCGCGTGGAGAAGGTGGCGAGAGAAGCGTTGGGAATGCATGTACCAGCACCTGCTGAGCAGGTGCTGGTGCCGAGTGAGTAATCTGATAAAGGCCGGTGTGGCGAGCGCGAACCAGCAGTAGTTTTCCGTGGCTTTGCGCATTTAAGGTCTGCAATGCCGGCGAATAATCGTAAATCCTTGCGTATTTGCGCGGTGTTTGGGGGCGGTGATCAAACGGCCCTCAGGGAGAGTTTTGGTTTCGGGGTGAAAACGTAACGCCAATTGGAAAACCATGGGTGCAGTCAAGAAAAAACAGACCCAACCGGGCATTGCCCGCTGGCGCTTTGTGCTGGTGGCGGCTCTGCTGTGTCTGCTGGCCCTGGCACTGATCCTGCATTTGGCCCGCCTGCAGGTATTGCCCGCTGCCGAGCATGGCTATCGGTTCCTTCAGGATCAGGGACGGGCGCGCACCATTCGCACAGAGGAGATCGCCGCCTACCGGGGTTCCATCGTCGACCGAAATGGCGAGCTGCTGGCGGTCAGTACACCGGTACACAGCCTCTGGGCTAACCCCAGGCTACTGAGGAAGAGCGGTGCCGAGCAGGTGGGCCAGTTGGCCAGAGCGTTGGCTCTAGAGCCGGACAAACTTGCCGCGCGCTTGGAAAAGTATCGCAACAAGGCCTTCATGTACCTGCGCCGCCACCTGACACCGGAACAGGCCGGTAAGGTGCTCGCTCTGGAGCTTGTTGGGGTTTACAGCAAAAAGGAATACCGGCGCTTTTACCCTGCGGGTGAAGTGGTTGCACAGCTTCTGGGTTTTACCAATATCGATGATCGCGGCCAGGAGGGGCTGGAACTCGCCTACGACGGCTGGCTGTCCGGTCAGCCCGGCGCCCAGCAGGTGGTCAAGGATCTGAAGGGCCGCACGGTGCAGGATCTGGCGATCCAGCGCGAAGCGCGACCGGGGCACGACTTGCGCCTGTCTATCGATATGCGCCTGCAGTACCTGGCCTACCGCGAACTAAAGCGCGCTGTGGCCGAGAACGGTGCCTCCTCCGGTTTTATGGTGATTCTGGATACCCGCAGCGGCGATGTCCTGGCGATGGCCAATCAGCCCTCGTTTAACCCCAACAACCGCGAAGGGGTAAAAGCGGCAGCGATGCGCAACCGCGCCCTGATCGACCAGTTTGAACCGGGCTCCACAGTGAAACCCCTGACAGTGCTGGCTGCGCTGGAGAGCGGTCGCTATAGACCCCATACCCAGATCGATACCAATCCCGGTTATATCCGCGTACCGGGGAAAACCCTGGTGGACCCCATCAACTATGGAAAGCTGGACCTGACCGGCGTTATCACCAAATCGAGCCAGGTGGGTATCACAAAAATTGCCCTGGATCTGGAACCAAACGGTTTGCGTGCACTCTTTTATCGACTGGGCCTGGGGGCGGCGGTTGGTAGTGGTTTTCCCGGGGAGACCCCGGGCATCCTGCCCAGTCGCGGTCGCTGGCACCCGATCGAGCGGGCCAATTTCGCTTTTGGCTACGGTTTAACCGTGAATGGGGTGCAACTGGCCCAAGCGTATGGCGTACTGGCCAATGCCGGGATCAAGCGCCCGGTTTCCCTGGTTCTGTCTACAGATACAATCACGGCAGAGCCCGAGCGGGTGATTGCAGCGCCCCTCGCAGAGCAGGTGTCCGCCATGCTGGAAACCGTCATCAGTTCCCGCGGTACGGGGCGCCTGGCTGCAGTGCAGGGATACCGTGTGGCGGGCAAGACCGGTACGGTACACAAAGTTGGTAGCAGTGGCTATGCGGACAACCGTTATCGTTCGGTTTTTGCGGGTTTTATTCCTGCGAACAACCCGCGTTTGGCCGCGGTAGTCGTAATCGATGATCCCAGCCAGGCCAAGTATTATGGCGGGGAAGTGGCTGCGCCGGTTTTCGCTTCGGTGATGGCCGGGGCCATGCGCCTGCTGCAGGTACCCCCTGAGCGGGTGGAATCGGCAGAACGCCAGTTAACCGCGCAGTTAAGCGAGAGAGGTACTAAATCGTGATACAGCGCAAACAACAGGGTATTTCCCTGCGGGAATTGGTGCCCGGATACGCGGGAATCCCCGATGTGCCCGTGACAGGCGTTGCACTGGACAGCCGCCGGGTAAAAACCGGCGATGTCTTTATGGCATTGCGCGGCTCTGTTGTGGATGGGCGTGAATATATCGATGCGGCGATCGCCGCCGGTGCCGCTGCGATACTGGCCGACAGTGACAAGCTGGAGTGTATTAACCGCGGCGATATCCAGGTGGTCAGCGTGCCCGGTCTGGCCAAGCGCGTCGGTGAAATTGCCGCGCGCTTTCACGGCAACCCCAGTGGACATATGCACCTGGTGGGGGTGACCGGTACCAATGGTAAAACCACCTGTGCCTATCTGATTTCCCAGTTGCTGGCGCATCACTTTGGCAGTGCGGCACTGATCGGTACTATCGGCAATGGCATCTGGTATAACCGGACGATCGAACTGCAGGAAACCGGGCTGACAACACCGGACCCCGTGCGTCTGCAAGCGGACTTTGCCGACTACCGCGAGCGCGGTGTGCCCGCCGCGGCCATGGAAGTATCCTCCCACTCCCTGTCCCAGGGACGCGTACATGGATTGGTTTTTGACACGGCGATTTTTACCAATCTGTCGCGGGATCACCTGGATTATCACGGCAATATGGCCGCCTACGGGATGGCCAAGGAAAAGCTGTTCGGGCTGCCCCAACTCAAGCGCGGCATTATCAATCTGGATGATCCTTTCGGTGCCCAACTGGCTGAGCGCTGCAAGGTGCGCGGCCTGCAGGTATTGACTTACGGACTGCAGGCGGGAGACCTGCACGTCACTGACCTGTGCCGTCACGAGAAGGGGTTTTCTGTTGAACTCAAGGCGCCCTGGGGGCGCGGCGAACTGCAGGCCCCGTTGATCGGCGACTTCAATATCTATAACGCGCTGGCAGTGGTAGCCGCTGTAGCGTCTGCGGGCATGCCCTTTGAAGCGATTCTGGCGGCCTTTCCTTCCATCCAGGCGGTGCCGGGTCGTATGCAGCGGGTTCGGGTTGCGGGCGCTGATGATGTCGGCGTGCTGGTGGATTATGCCCATACCCCCGATGCCCTGCGCGCGGCCTTGGCTGCCGCACGCCCCTATTGTCGCGGCAATCTCTGGTGTGTGTTCGGCTGTGGTGGTGAGCGGGATAGAGGCAAACGCGCTGCCATGGGACGAATCGCCTCGGAGATGGCCGATCGCGCCATTGTGACCAGTGACAACCCGCGCAGTGAAAAGCCGCAAAAAATTATCGACGATATCCTTCAAGGTGCGGCCAGCACGATTGAGGTGGAGATTGATCGGGCCGAAGCGATTGCCCGGACAGTCGCTTCGGCGCGACCAGGTGATATTGTCATTATCGCCGGCAAGGGCCACGAAAATTATCAGATTGTTGGCGGTGCAAAAAACCACTTCTGTGATCATGAACATGTGGCAGCAGCGCTGAGACGGCGCCTGGGTGCGGGCGCCGGGAGTGGTATGGAAGGAGAGGTCTGGTGATCCGCGCGTTATCTCTTCAGCAGTTACAGAGTCGTTTTGGCGGTGCGTTGATCAATGGCTCCAGCGAGTTTTCGCGCGTTTGTACCGACACCCGCAAACTGGATCCCCAGGCCCTGTTTGTTGCCCTGGTGGGTGACAACTTTGATGCGCACGATTTTGTCGGTGGGCTGGATGGCCAGGTTCTGGGGCTGGTGGTGGAGCGTGAAGTGCCCGGTTGCCACCTGCCTCAGTGGTGCGTGCAAGATACCACGGTCGCACTCGGACAAATTGGCCTATTGTGCCGTGAGCAGTTTGAGGGGCCGGTCATTGCCATTACCGGTTCCTGCGGCAAGACCACGGTCAAAGAGATGTTGTGTGAAATTTTTTCTCTGCACCACACACCCTGTGTGACCAGGGGGAATTTAAACAATCAGTTCGGTCTGCCGATGACCCTTTTTGCGCTCTGTGGGCAGCACGATGTTTTGATTCTGGAGATGGGCGCCAACGCCCCGGACGATATCGGTTATCTCTGCAGTATCGGCAAACCCCAAGTGAGCGCGATCACCAATGTCATGCCCGCGCATGTGGAAGGGTTTGGGTCGGTAGATGCCATCGCAAAAGCGAAAGGGCAGATTTATACCTGCCTGGATGTCGGTGGTACCGCGGTGATCAATGCCGATGAGGGCTACGCGGATTACTGGCGCGGGCGGATGCCCGAGGGAGTTCAGACTCTGGAGGTGGGTCTCAGCAACCCCTGTGCCATTCATGCGGAGAATATTGCCTTGGATGAAAGTGGCTGTGCCACGTTTGATCTGGTGATTGAGGGGGTATCCCATCCGGTGGCGCTGCGGTTACTCGGCGAGCACAATGTGCACAACGCCTTAATTGCCGCCGGTTGCGCATTCGCCAGCGGTATTCCGGCTGTGGACATTGCGCGCGGTCTTGCCGGTCTCGGTGGTGTGACCGGGCGCCTGCAGGCGCACCAGGGCATCCATGGCGCGACGGTCATCGACGATAGCTACAACGCAAATCCAGGCTCTGTGGGTGCGGCCATTGAATTGCTGGCGCAGCGTCCGGGCAGGAAAATCCTGGTGCTCGGTGATATGGCTGAGTTGGGGCCGGATGCGGAAGGGCTGCATCGCAGTGTCGGTGTCCTGGCGCGCAAACGCGGCCTCGATGCCCTGTTTACTCTGGGGCCGCTGGGCACAGCCGCGAGTATGGCCTTTGGCGCAGGCCATTATGATGCCCTGCATAATTACCGGGAGAGAGCACCGCTGATCGCGGCGGTGTCCCGCGAACTGGACAAAAATACCACCGTATTGGTGAAGGGTTCACGCAGCGCGCGCATGGAACTGGTGGCTCAGGCACTGCTCGACAACAGCAGGGGAGAGAAGTAATGCTGCTTTGGCTGGCAGAGATATTGCAAAAATATGTAAGTGCCTTTGCGGTCTTCAACTACCTGACGGTGCGTGCCATTCTGGCGGCACTGACCGCCCTGGGTATTTCCCTGGTTGTGGGGCCGCGTATGATCAACTGGTTGAACCAGTTGCAGGTAGGGCAGGCTATTCGCGATGACGGCCCGCAAAGCCACCTGAGCAAATCCGGTACGCCCACCATGGGCGGCACACTGATCCTCGCCTCGATTTTTTCCTCGGCACTGTTGTGGTCGGACCTGGGCAACCGCTATGTCTGGGTCACGCTACTGGTGACTTTTATTTTTGGTGCGGTCGGATTTGTGGATGACTACAAAAAAGTTGTGCACAGAAATCCCCGCGGCCTGATTGCCCGCTGGAAGTATTTCTGGCAGTCCATCGCAGGGCTGGGCGCGGCGATCTATTTGTATATGAGTGCGGTAAGTCCTGCTGAGACACAGTTTTTTGTGCCTTTTTTCAAAGACGTTGCCATCAATCTGGGTCCGGTTAGTTTTGTTCTACTGACGTATTTTGTGGTGGTGGGCTCCAGCAATGCCGTGAACCTGACCGATGGCCTCGATGGCCTGGCGATTATGCCCACGGTCATGGTGGGGGGCGCCCTGGGCGTGATCGCCTATCTGTCCGGGCATGTGGAGTTCGCCAATTACCTGCATATACCCGCGATTGCCGGTGCCGGGGAACTGGCGGTCATTTGTGCGGCCCTGTGTGGTGCGGGGCTCGGGTTTTTGTGGTTTAACACTTATCCGGCGCAGGTGTTTATGGGGGATGTGGGTGCGCTGGCTCTGGGCGCGGCACTGGGGATTGTCGCGGTAATCACCCGCCATGAAATCGTGTTGTTCATCATGGGCGGGGTGTTCGTTATGGAAACGGTATCCGTCATCCTGCAGGTGGCGTCGTTCAAACTAACCGGCAAACGTATTTTCCGCATGGCGCCGCTGCACCACCACTTTGAACTGAAAGGCTGGCCGGAACCGCGGGTGATTGTCCGTTTTTGGATTATCACCGTGATTCTGGTGCTGGCCGGACTGGCGACGTTGAAACTTCGGTAAATGACACAATGAGCCTGATCGCGACTTCGCAGCGGGAACTGGTAATCGGACTGGGCGCTACCGGAAAATCGGTGGTGCGCTACCTGCTGCGCAATGGTTATGCCCCCGTGGTAGCCGACAGCCGCGACCATCCGCCGGGACTCGGGCCCTTCCGCCGGGAGTTTCCGCAGGTCCCTGTGGAAACGGGATCACTGAGCCCTGATACGGTGCTTGCGGCCAGTGAAATTATTGCCAGCCCCGGCATTGCGCTGGCCGAGCCCGTATTGCAGCGTGCCATTGACGCGGGTATCCCGGTGATCGGGGACATCGAGCTGTTTGCACGGGCGCTCGCCAGGGAAAAATCGTCGCTAAAGCTGGCAGCGGTCACCGGTTCAAATGGCAAAAGCACGGTGACAACCCTGCTTGGCAGAATGGCAGAGGCGGCTGGCAAAACGGTGCGTATCGGTGGCAATATCGGTGTACCGGTGCTTGATCTGTTACAGGAACCAATACCGCAACTGTATGTGCTGGAGTTGTCCAGCTTTCAACTGGAGACCACCTACTCGCTGACGCCCACAGTGGCCACCGTGTTGAATCTGAGTGCGGATCATATGGACCGCTACCCCGGCATGGTGGAATACCACCGGGCCAAACAGCGGATTTACCGCCATGCACAGCAGTTTGTCATCAACCGCGCGGACCCGCTGACCCGGGCACCTCTATCCCGGGGCAAATGCGAGTGGAGTTTTGGTCTGGACCAGCCCGACCTGAATCAGTTCGGGGTGCGCACTGTCGGCGGACAGAACTGGCTGGCACAGGGTGCCAAAGCCCTGTTGCCGGTCGATGCGCTGGCGATGGTTGGCAGACACAATGTCGCCAATGCGCTGGCTGCTTTGGCGATGGGCAATGCCGTCAATCTGCCCATGGACGCCATGCTGTCGGTACTGCGCACTTTCAGGGGGCTGCCCCATCGCTGTGAGCGGACCGCTGACCTGGATGGCGTTGTCTATGTAAACGACTCCAAAGGCACCAATGTTGGCGCAACGCAGGCGGCGCTGGATGGATTGGCAACAGCCACCCGCAAGATTGTGCTGATCGCCGGCGGCGATGGCAAAGGGGCAGATTTTTCCGCGTTGAGCAACAGCGCTGCCGCGCTGCGCGCAATGGTATCCATTGGGTCAGACGGTGACAGGGTCGCCGAGGTTTTTGCAGGTAAGTGTACAATCCGCCGTGCGGCCAGCATGACCGAGGCAGTGGCACTGGCCCGATCCCTGGCACACAGTGGCGACTATGTACTCCTGTCCCCGGCCTGTGCCAGCTTCGATATGTACCGCAATTTTGAAGCCCGCGGTGAGGATTTTCGCCAGGTAGTAGCGGCGCTCTGCGAAAGCACTGGAGGTGCGAGGTGAATGCGTTGACGCCTTCGCCTCACAAGCGCGAACTCCTCGATAGGCTTTTACCCTTTAGTGTGCTGGCACTGGTCAGTATCGGCGCAGTGATGGTGGCCTCGTCCTCTATTGCCTTTGCCTCCGATATATACGCAGACCCCTGGTACTTTCTCAAGCGGCACCTGGCTTTCCTGGCGATCGGTGGCGTGGTGGCATTGGTTGTGAGCCAGATTCCCCTGGCGATTTGGTCGCGCCTATCCTGGCCATTGTTGCTGTTTGCCTGTCTGTTACTGATTGCAGTGCTGGTACCGGGTATTGGCCGGGAGGTGAATGGTAGCCAGCGCTGGCTGGTGTTTGGCGGTATCACCATTCAACCTGCGGAGGTGGCCAAGTTCTGTATGCTGGTTTTCTTCGCCAGTTTTTTGACCCGCCGCAACAGGCAACTGCATCACTGGAGCAGCTTTATGGTGCCGGTGACGGTGCTGGGGATCTTCGCGCTACTACTGCTATTGCAACCGGATTTTGGCTCGGTTGTGGTGTTATCCGGCACGGTACTGGCGATGGTTTTTCTCGGCGGTGCGCGTCTGCCCCATACCTTTTTATTGGTGCTGGCAGCGGCCAGTGGTCTGGCGCTGATGGCCCTGATAAGCCCCTACCGCTTACAGCGATTGCTGACATTTCTGGATCCCTGGGGGGATCAATTTGCCAGTGGCTACCAGCTCACCCAGTCGCTGATCGCTTTTGGTCGCGGAGAATGGTTTGGGGTTGGCCTGGGTAACAGTGTGCAGAAACTGTTTTACTTGCCCGAGGCGCACACGGATTTTATTTTTGCCATTCTCGCCGAGGAGTGGGGTATGTTGGGCGGCTTGGTTGTGATCGGCCTCTTTGTGGTGCTGACCTGTTCACTATTGCGACTGGTGCGCATGGCCCTGGTGCGGCAGAATTTTTTTGCCGCTTTGCTGGCTTTTGGCATGGCGTTTCTGTTGGCAGGGCAGGCGTTTGTGAATATGGGTGTGGCCTCGGGCCTGCTGCCCACCAAGGGATTGACTCTGCCGTTTGTCAGTTCCGGCGGCAGTAGTCTGGTTGTGTGCTGCGCGCTGTTGGGATTGGCAGTGCGTATAGGCGGCGAAATGCGCCCGCAGGCCGAAGGCGGTGGTGCGCGCCAGGGGCTTTGGCAGCAACTGCCGGTATTTGCCCGGCGCCGGGCTGGGAGACGGGTACACAGTGGGGGGGCGATTTGATGTCCCGGGAGAGAAACACCTTTTCGGGTAAACGTTTTTTACTCATGGCGGGTGGCACCGGGGGACATGTCTTCCCGGCACTGGCGGTGGCGCAGGCCCTGCGGGAGCAGGGGGCCAGGATCGAATGGCTGGGCACCAGGCAGGGTATTGAAGCGCGTCTGGTGCCACCGGCCAATATCCCGTTGCACTGTATTGCAGTTGAAGGGCTGCGCGGTAAAGGCAGACTGGCCCTGCTGAAAGCGCCTGTGCAGATTGCACGCGCTGTGCGTCAGGCGCATGCGGTGATCGGGAAAGTGCAGCCCGATGCTGTACTCGGGTTCGGCGGGTTTGTCACCGGCCCCGGCGGTGTGGCGGCACGCCTCAGTGGCAGGCCGCTGATTATTCACGAGCAAAACGCCGTGGCCGGCACCACCAATAAGCTGCTTTCCCGTATTGCCAACCGGGTGCTGGAGGCGTTTCCCAGCGGTTTGCCGCGGGCCCGGCAAGTGGGCAATCCGGTGCGTCGTGAAATTGCCCAACTGCCGGCGCCGCAATTGCGTATTGGTACTGAGTTGCCGCTGCGTCTGCTGGTGCTGGGCGGCAGTCTAGGGGCTGCTGCCATTAACGCAATGGTGCCGGAGGCCATTGCCCTGCTGCAGCCGTCACAGCGTCCAAATGTGGTGCACCAGGCCGGTGAAAGTCACTTGGTACTGGCACGGGAGGCCTACCGGGCCGCCGGCGTAGCGGCAGAGGTTGTGCCTTTTATCGGCGATATGGCCGAGGCGTATAGTGCTGCCGACCTGATACTGTGCCGTGCGGGAGCGCTCACGGTATCGGAAATTGCCGCGGCCGGCATCGGTGCGATTATGGTGCCTTTTCCCTTTGCGATAGACGACCACCAGACGCGCAATGGACAGTGGTTACAGGATGCGGGGGGGGCGATTGTGGTTCAGCAGCGCGAGATGGATGCGCAAAAACTGTCAGAGCTTCTGCAAAAATTATTGGCGGACCCACAGAAACTACTGGAGATGGCGCAGGCCGCGCGGCGTGTAGCGAAAGTCGATGCAACGCAGCAGGTGGTGGCCGCCTGTGCAGAGGCGCTGGCGAGACAAGAGAGGCCAATGGGTGAAGGTTGAGAGCATGTCTTTTGAGTGGGCAAACGCAGATCAGGGTTACGCTGTACCGGCAATGCGTCGTATTCGCCGCATCCACTTTATCGGTGTAGGCGGTGCCGGGATGAGTGGCATCGCGGAGGTATTGCAAAATCAGGGATACGAGGTTTCCGGCTCCGATCTGCGCGAGTCCCCACTGACCGAGCGACTGCGGAAGCTGGGTGTCAGGGTGGCAATCGGACACAGCGAGAACAATATCAGGGATGTGGATGTTGTGGTGAATTCATCGGCGATCCAAGCTGACAATCCGGAGCTGGCTGCGGCCCATGAAAAGCGGATTCCGGTGGTGCGCCGTGCTGAAATGCTCGGGGAATTGATGCGCTACCGCTACGGTATTGCCGTGGCGGGCACCCACGGTAAAACCACCACCACGAGCCTGATTGCGGCCATTTTTGCCGCGGATGAAAAAGATCCGACCTTTGTGATCGGGGGCCTGGTCAATGCAGCCGGCGCCAATGCGGCACTCGGCGAGAGCCGCTACCTGATCGCAGAGGCCGATGAGAGCGATGCGTCATTTATCCACCTGCAGCCCATGGTGACGGTGATTACCAACATCGATGCGGATCATATGGAGACCTATGGGGGGGATTTCGAGCGGGTAAAGCAGATCTTTATTGATTTCGTGCACAACCTGCCGTTTTACGGATTGGCGGTAGTCTGCGGTGATGACGTCAATATCCAGGAAGTTATCCCGAAATTTTCCCGCCCGGTACTGACCTATGGATTTGCTGAGGGCAATGACTTCCGTATCGTCGAGGTCAATCAGGAGCCGTTGCGCAGTCATTTTAGCGTGCAGCGCCCCGGAGGGGATCTGCTGCGGGTATCGGTGAACACGCCGGGTATTCACAACGTGCTCAATGCCACAGCGGCAATTGCTGTGGCTGCGGAGGAGGGGATCAGTGACGAGGCTATTTGCCGGGGTCTGGAGGGTTTTCAGGGCGTGGGTCGCCGCTTTCAGATTTTTGGACATTTTTCCATAAGTGACGACAGCAGCGCGGCAAAAGTGATGCTGGTGGATGACTATGGTCACCATCCACGGGAAGTGGCCGCAACCATCAAGACGGTGCGCGATGGCTGGCCGGACAGGCGCCTCGTGATGATCTACCAACCGCACCGTTATACCCGCACCAGGGATCTGTTTGAAGATTTCGTTCAGGTTCTGTCTGGCGTGGACAAATTAGTTTTGCTGGATGTATACAGCGCGGGCGAAGCGCCAATAGCCGGTGCCGATGGACGCACCCTGGCGCGCAGCCTGCGTAACCGCGGCCAGGTCGATCCGGTTTTTGCCGAAACAATCGATCAGGTGCCGCCAGTACTGGCGGACCTTCTCGAACCGGGCGATGTGGTGCTGACCCAGGGCGCGGGCAATGTGGGTGCCTTGTCTCAAAAGCTGGCGCAGTGGCGTCTGGGTGAAAAAACCTCTGAGGCCTGAGGGCGGGGTGGAGTCCACAGGAGAGAAGCCTGTGAAGAAAAAAAGCAGATCTGTACGCGGAGCGCGGCCTTTAGGGGCGCGGGAGTCTGCTGCCGGTATTTCCCGGCGCTCCGGGTTGATGTTGGTATTCGTTGTGAGTCTGGCCTGCGGGCTGCTGACTGGTGGTCACTGGCTGTGGCAGAGACTTCAGGCGGTGCCACTGGGGAAAATGGATGCACTGGAGCAGGTAGAGGTCCGCGGGGTTTTTAACGCGGTGCGTGAGGCGCAGTTAAAGGAAATATTGCTGCCTTATTTGCAGGCCGGTTTTTTTTCCGCGGATATCCGTGCGATGCAATCGGCGCTGTTGGCCAATCCCTGGGTCACCTCGGTGTCGATCCGCCGACGCTGGCCGAGCGGGGTTCTGGTGGAGATTGCGGAAGCACAGCCTCTCGCGGTATGGGGCGGTGACCGATTGCTGGTTGCGAGTGGGGCATTGTTGCCGAGACCGGCATACATGCGCGTGAAAGCGCTCCCCGAACTCGCCGGGGATGAGTTGCTGGTGGGACAGATTATGACGCAGTACCAGGCCCTTGCGGGCATTCTGACTACCCGGGATATGGAGGTCAAGCGGTTGTCATTTGACGACCTGGGCGGTTGGCGTCTGGAATTGGTATCGGGAATTGCATTAAAACTGGGGCATGATGCGCTGTTGGAGCGCGTCAACCGCTTCCTTTTCCTGAGCCGTGGGTTGCTCGCGCCGCATTTACACAAAGTGGCCGGGGTGGATACCCGTTACGGCAATGCGGTAGCGGTTCAGTGGAAGAATGGGCAGGAGTGAACAGGGGGGCGGCGAGACTGCGGTTGAAAATGCGGTTGAAAAGCGAAGGTGGTATTTCTGCGGGATTTCATTGGCGAGGCCGGGCACACAGCCCTGCGAGGTTGGTAGCAAAATGACACAAGTATCCGATCAGCGCATGATGGTGGGACTGGATATCGGCACCTCCAAGGTGGTCGCCATTGTGGGCGAGGTTTCCGCTGGTGGCGAACTCAATATTGTCGGTATTGGCTCCCATCGCTCCACCGGCATGAAAAAGGGTGTGGTGGTGAATATCGAATCCACCGTGCAATCCATTCAGCGTGCGGTGGAGGAAGCGGAACTGATGGCGGGTTGTGAAATTCACTCCGTCTATGCCGGTATCGCCGGCAGCCATATTCGCAGTCTGAATTCCCACGGTATTGTCGCCATCAAGGACCGGGAGGTGACCCAGCAGGATCTCGACCGGGTAATAGATGCGGCGCGGGCAGTCGCGATTCCGGCGGACCAGAAGATTCTGCACACACTCCCCCAGGAGTATCTGATCGATAACCAGGAGGGGGTCAAAGAGCCACTGGGCATGTCCGGGGTGCGCCTGGAGGCGAAAGTGCACCTGGTCAGCGGTGCGGTTAATGCCGCGCAGAATATTGAAAAATGTATCCGCCGCTGTGGCCTCGAGGTTGAGGATGTCATTCTGGAGCAGCTGGCCTCCAGCTACGCGGTGTTGACCGAAGATGAGAAAGAGCTGGGGGTGTGCATGGTGGATATCGGCGGGGGTACCACCGATATTGCCGTGTTCACCGGCGGCTCGATTCGCCACACCGGGGTGATACCCATCGCCGGAGACCAGGTGAGCAACGATATCGCCATGGCCCTGCGTACACCGACGCCGCATGCAGAGGAGCTGAAAATCAAATATGCCTGCGCGCTGGCCAAACTTGCCCGGGAGGGCGAGACCATCAAGGTGCCGAGTGTGGGCGACAGGGCGCCCAGGGATTTATCCAGGCAGGCGCTGGCGGAAGTGATAGAGCCCCGTTACGACGAACTGTTTACCCTGGTGCAGGCCGAACTGCGTCGCAGTGGTTTTGAGGACCTGTGCGCGGCGGGCGTGGTGTTGACCGGTGGCTCCCCGAAGATGGAGGGTGCCGTTGAACTGGCCGAGGAGATTTTCCATATGCCGGTGCGGCTTGCCGTGCCCCAGGGAATTTCCGGACTGACCGATATTGTGAACAATCCAATCTATTCCACCGGGGTTGGATTATTGATGTACGCGATGCAGCAGGAAGAGGCCGCAGAAGGCAAAATGCAGCCCGCGCGCAACGAAAACCAGTGGTGGGACAAAGTGAAGCACTGGTTTCGCGGCAACATGTAATAGCGTGCAACCAGAATTAGCCGTTTCGGAAGGGATTTTTTTCCGCGCGGCAGTAGAATTCGACATGAGCAAGAAAGGGGAACAGCAATGTTCGAACTAGTTGATAGTGTACAGGACAAACCTGTCATCAAGGTAATTGGTGTCGGCGGCGGCGGCGGCAATGCCGTGAAGCAGATGATTGCCAGTAATGTGGAGGGCGTGGACTTTATCTGCGCAAACACCGACGCCCAGGCCCTGAAAGATATCCAGGCACAAACCATCCTGCAATTGGGCAGTTCCATCACCCGCGGTTTGGGTGCCGGCGCCAACCCGGATATCGGTCGGCAATCGGCTCTGGAGGACCGCGACCGGATTGCCGAGGTGTTAAGCGGCGCGGACATGGTGTTTATCACCGCGGGCATGGGCGGCGGCACCGGAACCGGCGGCGCGCCAGTGGTTGCCGAGGTCGCAAGAGAGCTCGGCATCCTCGCCGTAGCGGTTGTCACCCGCCCGTTCAAGATCGAGGGGCGCAAGCGCACCGTGGTGGCCGAGGAGGGTATCCTCGAGTTGCGCGACAAGGTCGACTCGCTGATCACTATTCCCAACGATCGCTTGCTGGAGGTACTGGGCAACAAGATCACCATGAAGTCCGCCTACAAGGAGGCCGACAACGTATTGCTCGGTGCGGTGCAGGGCATAGCCGACCTGATGATCCGCCCTGGGATTATGAATGTGGACTTTGCCGATGTGCGCACCGTGATGTCCGAAATGGGCATGGCCATGATGGGCTCCGGTTCCGCCATCGGCGAAAGCCGCGCGCGCGAAGCCGCGGAAAAAGCCGTGCGCAGTCCGCTGTTGGACAATGTCAACCTGTCTGGTGCCCGCGGTATTCTGGTCAACATCATCACCGGCAGCGAAGAGTCCGGTTGCCAGGAGCTGACCCTGGGTGAGTACTCTGAAGTTGGAGAGATTGTTCAGGAGATCGCTTCCGACGAAGCCACCGTGGTGATCGGTACTGCAGTAGACGACAAACTCGGCGATGAGATGCGTGTGACGGTTGTCGCAGCGGGTCTGGGAGAGGGCAGCTCGTCGGCGCGCCCTGCCAAAGTGGTGGACAACGGCCGCCGTGGGGAGGCCCGCGAGCCCCGTGAAGCCCGCGAGATGCGCGAACCCCACAGTGCCACCGGCCTGTCCCCGCGGGAGAGTGCGGATCCCCGTCCGCGCCTGGACGTCGAACGTCCCAGACGCCCGGCACCGGCGCCGAGCCCGGCAGATACGGATATGGAGTACCTGGATATTCCGGCCTTCCTGCGCCGCCAGGCTGACTGAGTGTCGGCACCGCAGAGGCACACCGCTCATGTCCATCCGGCCCCAGGGCCGGGTGCCGCCTCTGTGGTGGGGCTTTCCCGGGCCCCGAACGGGTCCGGGAAGGGTATTTTTGCCCCTTGAGGCAGAGTCCTGGATCGGTGGGCCGAAAACTGAAACGGCATCCCCGGCAGCCCGATCGGGCTTTTA
This sequence comes from Microbulbifer jejuensis, assembly GCF_047289955.1. Taxonomy (NCBI): domain Bacteria; kingdom Pseudomonadati; phylum Pseudomonadota; class Gammaproteobacteria; order Cellvibrionales; family Microbulbiferaceae; genus Microbulbifer; species Microbulbifer jejuensis. The sequence goes on along the minus strand of NZ_JBLBUB010000017.1, from coordinate 44,925 downwards.
TGACCGAATTGCACGGCCGCTCCGTGCCATATTTCCCCGTAAATCCTCGCGGCAGATGAATAATTAACAATTTTTTACAGTGCTTGAGGCACTCAAGCTCATAGAATGTTGTCTTATTGCGAAATGATGTGGCGCTCCAATCCTTGCTTGAACTATCCTCAAAGGGTGGTAGCGGTGTGTTGAAATGACCGCCTGCCCGGAATTGGTATTGGCGTCGCAATTATGCTAGCATCGGCCGCTTGCCGCCTGGCCCACCGACGGGGAAAACACAGTTTCATGATCAAACAGCGCACGCTTAAGAATGCTATCCGCGCCACTGGTGTAGGTCTTCACTCTGGCAAAAAAGTGGTTCTCACGCTCAAACCCGCTCCCGTAGACACTGGCATCGTGTTCCGCAGAACCGATCTGGACCCAGTGGTGGAGATTGAGGCCCGGGCAGAAAATGTGGGCGACACCCTGCTGTCCACAACTCTGGTGAAAGACGGTGTACGCATTGCGACCGTAGAGCACCTGCTCTCGGCAATGGCGGGGCTGGGCATCGACAATGCCATTGTCGAGCTGTCCGCCCAGGAAGTGCCGATTATGGATGGCAGTGCCGGTCCGTTTGTCTTCCTGATCCAGTCCGCCGGCATCCAGGAGCAGTCTGCAGCGAAAACATTCCTGCGTATCAAAAAGCCAGTTACCATTGAAGAGGGCGACAAAGTCGCCAGCTTTATGCCGTTCGATGGCTTCAAGGTGACCTTCACCATCGACTTTGATCACCCGGTATTCCAGGGGCGCAACCTGACCTCCTCGGTGGACTTTTCCAGCACCTCCTTCGTCAAGGAAGTGAGCCGCGCGCGCACCTTCGGCTTTATGCACGAAATCGAATACTTGCGTTCCAAGGGCCTGGTGCAGGGCGGTTCCGTCGACAACGCCATTGTGATCGACCAGTACCGTATTCTGAACGAAGGTGGTTTGCGCTATGAAGACGAATTTGTGAAACACAAGATCCTGGACGCCATTGGTGATCTGTACCTGCTGGGCACCAGCCTGATCGGTGAGTTTAAAGCCTTTAAATCCGGTCATGCGCTCAACAACAAGTCCCTGCGTCACCTGATGGCGCAGGAAGATGCCTGGGAAATGGTGACCTTCGAGAGTGAGCAGGAAGCGCCCATCTCTTATGTAAAGCCGATACTGGCAGTTTGATACTCCGGTGGGAAGCGGGCATGATAAGGTCGGCTTTTTGCTTGACGACAGCTAACACCGCCGGTGATCGGCGTGCGCTGCAGCGCCGGGGCTCCTGGCAGAAATAATCAAAATTATAGAATGTCGAATTTCCCCCGCTTGCTATGAAAATCATTCTGGTCAACGAACGCGGCGCAACCCGCAGCTTCAATTTTGGCGGCCTGAGTAAAGCGCTGCTGGGACTGTGCCTGCTCGGTCTGCCGGTGGGTGCTTTTTTACTCGGGACCAATCTTTCGGTGGTCGAGACCGATTTGTTCGATGCGCGCACCGCCAAGGCGTGGGAGCGGGCGCTGCGCAAGCAGCAGGAGGAAATCGGGGCGGCTGACCGGGCGGCGCGGGAGCAACTGGTGGCGCTGACAGTGAAACTGGCGGAGTTGCAGGCACGCCTCACCCGTCTCGATGCGCTGGGCGAGCGCCTCACCGCCGTCGCCAACCTGGATGAGGGGGAATTCCAGTTCGGCACCCCGCCGGCGCTTGGGGGTCCGGAAGACCCCCAGATAGCCGGTGCCTCCGAGCTGCCCTACCAGTCTCCCGGATTCCTCGATGTGATCGATGACCTGTCTCACCAGATAGACGACCGGCAGATGCAGCTTGAGATGCTCGAATCCCTGATGGCGAACCTCAAGCTCGAGGATGAGCAGTTTATCGCCGGGCGCCCGATTACCAAAGGGTGGATGTCGTCCCGCTACGGCTATCGTACGGACCCCTTTAGCGGGCGCCGCACCTGGCACAAAGGGGTCGATTTTGCCGGCAAAATGGGCTCCGATGTGGTGTCCGTCGCCGCCGGTGTGGTGACCTGGGCCGATGAGCGCCACGGCTATGGCCAACTGGTGGAGATCAACCACGGCAACGGTTATTCGACCCGCTACGGCCACAACAGGGCCCTTGAGGTCGGCCTTGGCGACGTGGTGAGAAAGGGGCAGGTTATTGCCCAGATGGGTTCCAGTGGGCGCTCCACCGGCCCCCATGTACACTTCGAAATCTTCAAGAACAACCGCGCGGTCGACCCGGCCAGCTATATCCGTCGCACCGGCAGATAGCAACTACGCTTCCCATACGCGCAATCGCTGGCAACTGGCATCAGAGTTGCCAGCGCCAGCGCCTTCCTGTTTACTTGCACCCCTCGCATAAAGGCGCATCGGTGCAGCACACTGCCCAGCATTCACACCGACAGTGCAAATAAGATAAGTGGTTTCTAGACAATGATTGGCAAACTGATTAAATCGGTCTTTGGTTCTAAAAATGATCGCGAGCTGAAGCGCATGCGGCGGGTCGTGGACAAGGTCAACGCGCTGGAGGAGGGGTTCCAGAAGCTCGACGACGCCGGGCTGCGCGGCAAAACAGCGCAATTCCAGCAGCGCCTTGCAGACGGGGAATCACTGGACCAGCTCCTGCCGGAGGCCTTCGCCGCCGTGCGCGAAGCCAGCCGGCGCACGCTGGGCATGCGCCACTTTGACGTGCAGCTGATCGGCGGTATGACCCTGCACGAGGGGCGCATCGCAGAGATGCGTACCGGTGAGGGCAAAACCCTGGTGGCAACCCTGCCCGCCTACCTGAATGCCCTGGAGGGCAAGGGTGTGCATATTGTCACGGTGAACGACTACCTGGCTTCGCGGGATGCCAACTGGATGCGTCCGGTGTATGAGTTCCTCGGCCTGAGCCTGGGGGTGATTGTTTCCCAACAGCCCCCCGAGGAAAAAAAAGCCGCCTACCAGGCGGATATTACCTACGGCACCAACAACGAGTTCGGCTTCGATTACCTGCGTGACAATATGGTTTTGCGCAAGGAGGACCGCACCCAGCGGCCACAGAATTTTGCCATCGTGGACGAGGTTGACTCCATCCTGATCGACGAGGCGCGCACACCGCTGATTATTTCCGGTGCCGCCGAGGACTCCTCCCACCTGTATACCGCGATGAACAAGCTGGTGCCGCAGTTGTCGCGCGCCGAGGAGGGCGGCGAGGGCCACTACACCGTGGACGAGAAGACCCGCCAGGTGGAATTGACCGAACAGGGGCACCTGCTGATCGAAGAGCTGCTGTCGGGTTCCGGCCTGATGAAAGCCGATGAGTCCCTCTATGCCCCCGGCAACCTGGGCCTGCTGCACCATGTCCACGCGGCGCTGCGCGCCCATGTGCTGTTCAACAAAGATGTGGACTATATCGTACAGAACGGTCAGGTCGTGCTGATTGACGAACACACCGGTCGCACCATGCCGGGCCGCCGCCTTTCCGAAGGCCTGCACCAGGCCCTGGAGGCGAAGGAAAAGGTGCAGATCCAGAGCGAGAGCCAGACACTCGCTTCCACCACGTTTCAGAACCTGTTCCGTTTCTATCCCAAACTGGCCGGGATGACCGGTACCGCGGATACCGAGGCATTCGAGTTCCAGCAGATTTACGCACTGGATGTGGTGGTGATTCCCACCAACGTGACTGTTTTGCGCGAAGACCGCAATGACCTGGTCTACCTGAGCAAAGAGGAGAAGCTGGAAGCCATTATTGAGGATATCAAGCACTGTCGCGAGAAGCAGGCGCCGGTCCTCGTGGGTACCGCCTCCATCGAAACCTCCGAGGAGATGTCGCGCCGGTTGCAGAGAGCGGATATCAAGCACCAGGTTCTGAACGCCAAATACCACGAGCGCGAAGCACAGATTATCGCCCAGGCAGGCCGCCCCGGTACGGTAACTATCGCCACCAATATGGCCGGCCGCGGAACCGATATCGTGCTCGGCGGCAACTGGGAGGCCGAGATGGCAGCGCTCGGTCAGGAACGGGGCCGGGAGCTCAGCGAAGCCGAGATTGCCGCGCTGAAGGAAGACTGGCAGAAGCGCCACGACCAGGTCATCGAAGCGGGTGGCCTGCATATTGTCGGCACTGAGCGCCACGAATCCCGCCGCATCGACAACCAGCTGCGCGGTCGCGCCGGCCGCCAGGGCGATCCCGGTGCAACCCGCTTCTACCTCTCCCTCGAAGACAACCTGATGCGCATCTTCGCCTCCGACCGGGTCAAGAACTTTATGCAGATGCTGGGTATGGAGCGCGGCGAAGCCATTGAGCACCGCATGGTCTCCAATGCCATCGAAAAGGCCCAGCGTCGCGTCGAGGGACGCAATTTCGATATTCGCAAGCAGCTGCTGGAATACGACGATGTCGCCAATGACCAACGCCAGGTGATCTACGGCCAGCGCAATGAGCTGCTGGAAGCGGACAGGATCAGCGATACCATTACCGCCATACGCGCGGATGTGGTGAACGAAATGATTTCCGCCTCGGTGCCGCCGCAAAGTGTGGAAGAGCAGTGGGATATCCCCGTGCTGGAGCAGCAGCTGGCCGGTGAACTGGGTATCGAGCTGCCGGTACAGCAGTGGCTGGATGCGGACCGCACCCTGCATGAGGAGAGCCTGCGCGAAAAGATCGCCAGTGCGGCCCAGGAAGCCTATACGGGCAAAGTGGCGCGGATCGGCGAATCCTCCGGCGATGCCAACCTGATGGCCACCATAGAGCGGCAGATTATGCTGCAGGTGCTGGACCAGCTCTGGAAGGAGCACCTCTCCAGCATGGATCACCTGCGAGCGGGTATCGGTCTGCGCGCCTACGCCAACAAGAACCCCAAGCAGGAGTTCAAGCGCGAGTCCTTTCACCTGTTCCAGAGCATGCTGGAAAACCTCAAGCACGAAGTGGTGCGCATCCTCGCGCATGTAGAGCCCATGACCCGCGAGCAGATGGAAGAGATGGAGCAGCAGCGCCTGGAGGAGCAGCGCAGGCAGCAGCTGGAATTGCGCCACGCCCAGGCCTCCGCGCTGGGGGAAAGTGCGCCGCAGCAACAAGCCGCCCCGCCCCGCCCCCGCCCGGAGCGCCGCGGACCCAAGGTGGGCCGCAACGATCCCTGCCCCTGTGGCTCCGGTAAAAAATTCAAGCAGTGCCACGGCAAGCTGGCCTCCCCCACCCAGAGTTCCTAGCGCCGTGAAGGGATGAGGGCAAAAAGCCGGTTAAAAACCCCCGCAATTCGCGGGGTTTTTTAGAGATAGAATCAGCATAATCTGCGGATAACCGAAGAAATTCCACAGAAGTTTTCGATTGTGGCTTGCCAGCCGCCGGTATCACTTTGATAATGACGCCTTTTTATGCCTCGGTCGTTCCTTGCAAGCCCTGCATCAGAGCGGCCTTCGAGTGTGATCGCCATGTCCCAATCACCGCTGCCCCCTGTGAAGGGGGTTCGCTTTGCCAGCGTCCCGGCCGGTCTTCGGGACTGGCAGCGCGATGACCTGCTACTGGTTGAAATCGACCAGGGCGCCGCTGTCTCGGCAGTGTTTACCCAGAATCCCTTTTGCGCAGCGCCGGTAGTGGTGGCCAGGGAGCATCTCCGCCGGGGGCGGGTTCGCGCCCTGCTGGTGAATGCTGGCAATGCCAATGCGGCCACCGGGGCGCGCGGGCTCAGTGATGCGCAGACCTGCTGCGCGGCCGTGGCCAAAGCCCTGGCTGTTCGCCCGGAACAGGTGTTGCCTTTCAGCACCGGCGTGATCGGCGAGCATCTGCCACTGCAGAAACTGCTGGACGCTATACCCCCCGCTGCCGCGCAGTTGTGCCACCGCGGTTGGGACCGCGCCGCACAAGCGATCCTGACCACCGACACCCGCGCCAAAACCGCCAGCCGCACCCTGGAGGTCAAGGGTGAGCGGATCACCGTTGCCGGCATCGCCAAGGGCGCCGGCATGATCCAGCCGAATATGGCGACCATGCTCGCCTATGTCGCCACCGATGCCGCTATTGCCCGGCCCCTGCTGGATACCCTGCTGAACGAGGCGGTGGGGGCCTCCTTCAACCGCATCTGTGTGGACGGGGATACCTCCACCAACGATGCCTGTGTCCTGATTGCCACGGGCGCGGCGGGCAGGCCGGTTAAAACGCCTGGGGATGCGGGCTATAGCGCCCTGCGCCAGGCCATCACAGAGGTCCATATCGCCCTCGCCCAGGCGATTGTGCAAGACGGGGAAGGGGCCAGCAAGTTTGTCACCCTGCAGGTGGCGGAGGCGGAGAGCCCTGAGGAGGCCCTGCGGGTGGCCTTTGCGGTGGGCCGCTCGCCACTGGTCAAAACCGCCCTCTACGCCTCGGACCCCAATTGGGGGCGGCTGGTGATGGCGATCGGCAACGGTATACAGGGCGGGCTGGATACCCGGCGGGTGCATATCACCCTGGACGGGGTGCCGGTGGTGGAGGCCGGTTGCCGCGCCCCGGATTACCGGGAGGCCCAGGGTGCGGCGGTGTTCGCCAAAGCGGCCTTTACCATCCGCATCGCACTGGGCCGCGGCCATTGCAGCGAACATATCTGGACCTGTGACTTCTCCCACGGGTATGTCACCATCAACGCCGAATACCGGTCCTAAGGAGTCAGCGTGGATGAAACGATTCATGTCGCGGTCGGGGTTGTGGTGCGCAGTGACGGCAAAATCCTGATCGCCCGCCGCCCCCGGCACCAGCATATGGGCGGCTACTGGGAGTTTCCCGGTGGCAAGGTGGAAGCGGGGGAAAGCGTACAGCAGGCCCTTTGCCGCGAGCTGCGCGAGGAAGTGGCCATCGCGGTGTGCACACTGCAGCCGCTGGTGGCGATCCGCCATGCCTACCGGGAAAAAATCGTATTGCTGGATACCTGGCAGGTCACGGCGTTTTCCGGCCAGGCCGTGGGCCGGGAGGGCCAGGAAATTGCCTGGGTGGCACTGCAGGCGCTGGACCAATACCGCTTTCCCGAGGCCAACCGGGGGATGATCGATGCGCTCAAAACGGCGCGACAGGGCAGTCTAGACAGCGGCCAGGGGCGGCAATCAGGCCGCTTGTGAATCCCTTGGGCTCGGGTTAGTGGTGGGGCTGGTCCGGGTTCGGCTCATCTCCCGGTATATCACCGTAGGCCGGCTCGCCCGGTATCCTGTGCCCCTCACTGGCCCATTCGCCCAGGTCGATCAGCTTGCAGCGCTCGCTGCAAAACGGCCTGAAGGGAAACCGGTCGCTCCACGCGATGGGTTTTTTGCACGAGGGGCAGTTCAGGGACGGGGTGGCGTTGCGTTTGGACATGGGGAGCTGGATACCGGTAATGAATGGGCTGGTCACTTGAATCGGTGGCTAGGGTGTGGCTGCGGCCATTTTCACATACTGGCTGTGCAGGGTTTCCACCTGGGCTTGCAGTGCCGCCAACCCGGCTGAATTATCCAGCACATCGTCGGCTTTTTCCAGGCGTTGTTCCCGGCTCAGCTGCGCCGCCATCACCTTGCGGATATGCGCCCCATAACAGTTGTCCCTGGCGCTGGCGCGGGCAATCTGCAGGGATTCGGGCAGGTCGATCACGCAGACCCGGTGTACCAGTTGGTCCTGGCCCGACTCCATCAGCAGGGGGGACTCCAGTATTGCGTAGGGCCCGGGACTCCGCTTGAGCGCGGTGATGATTTCCTCCCGGATCAACGGGTGCAGCAATTGCTCCAGCCAGGCCCGTTCGGCGGGATCGTCAAATACCCGGGTACGCAGTGCGGCCCGGTCCAGGGCGCCGTTTTCAAGCAGTATGGCGCTTCCAAAGTGCCGGGCGATCTCCGCCAGGGCGGGTTGGCCGGGCTGCACCACCACCCGCGCGGCCCAGTCCGCATCCACAACCGGGATACCCAATGCGCGAAAGCACCCGGCAGCGGCCGACTTGCCACTGCCGATACCACCGGTCAGACCAACCCTAAACAAGGCGCTGCCTCCCCAGGCGAAATCCGGGGTCCAGTGTACGGCAAGTTGCCGGGCCTGCCCAACGGCATCAGCGACCGAGGCCGGCAAAGTTCAGGTACCAGCGCAGGATCTGGTCCCCCCACAGCATGGCAATCCAGCCGGCGCCCGCCAGGTAGGGGCCAAAGGCAATGGGCAGGCTGCGGTCGCGCCCGGCCACCAGGCTCCAGGTGATCCCGGCCACAGCACCCACCGCCGCCGAGAGCAGGATCACCATGGGCAGCATCTGCCAGCCAAACCAGGCCCCGATGGCGGCCAGGATCTTGAAATCCCCGGCGCCCATGCCCTCCTTGCCGGTGGCCAGCTTGAAGCCGTGGAAAACCAGCCACAGGGACCCGTAGCCCGCCGCCGCCCCGATGACCGCATCCTCCAAAGGCACAAACAGGCCCTGGAGATTGACCAGCAGCCCGGCCCACAGCAGCGGCAGGGTGATGCTGTCCGGCAACAACTGCTTGTCGAAGTCGATCCCGGTCAGGGCCACCAGGGCCCAGGTCAACCCACAGCCTGCCAGCGCCTGCCAGGTAAAGCCCAGCTGCCAAACCACAACAGCGGTCAGAACCCCGGTGATCAGTTCCACCAGGGGATAGCGCCCGGCGATGGCGGCACCGCAGGCGCCGCAACGGCCGCGCAGAAACAGATAGCTGATCACCGGAATGTTCTGCCAGGGTTTTATTGTCGCGCGGCAGTGGGGGCAGCGGGAGTGGGGGCGCATCAGGTTGAACGGGGTAGCGAGGGTTTTCTGCTCCGCGGTATTCAACGGGATATCAAAGTAGCGGTAACATTCCCGTTTGTAGTCCCGCTCCATCATCACGGGTAAACGGAGGATCACCACATTGAGAAAGCTGCCGATCAGCAGGCCCAAAAGGAAAGCGCCGCTTGGAAGCAGCGCGGGGTGTGCGATTAGGGTGTCGAGCATTGGGATTGTGTCTTATACCACCTGGCCGAGCTGGAATATTGGGAGATACATGGCAATCATCAAACCACCGACCAGGATGCCCAGTACCGCCATAATCATCGGTTCGAGTAAAGTGGTCAGGTTATCCACCATATTATCCACGGCCTCTTCATAGTAATCGGCCGCTTTGCCCAGCATTTCATCCAGCGCACCGGACTCTTCGCCGATCGCGGTCATTTGCACCAGCATGGTGGGATACAGACCGGAGGCTCTTAAGGCCACATTCAAGGGGATGCCGGTTGCCACGGCGTCGCGCACTTTCAGAGTCGCCTCTTCGTACAGGCTGTTGCCTGTCGCACCGGCAACGGATTTCAGGGCATCAATCAGGGGAACGCCTGCAGCAAAGGTGGTTGATAAGGTACGGGCAAAGCGGGCAGAAATGGAATTGTAGGTAATATTGCCAAGGATGGGGAGCTTTAAAATCAAGCGGTCAAAGAATTCAGCAACGCGTTTATTGCGCTTCTTGGCTTCCAGCGTACCGCCAATGCCGATTACAACGCAAATCAGGGCGATAAACCAGTTGGCCTGCATCCACTCGGACATCCCCACCACCAGTTGCGTAAATGCTGGCAGGTCTGCCCCGAAACTGGAGAAAGTTTCGGCAAACTGCGGCACCACTTTGATCAGCAGGATTGAGGTTACGACAATGGCAACCACAACCACCGCAATCGGGTAGGTCATGGCCTTTTTGATTTTTGCCTTGAGCGACTCGGTTTTTTCCTTGTAGGTGGCAATCCGGTCCAACATGGTTTCCAGCGCACCGGACTGCTCCCCGGATGCCACCAGGTTGCAGAAGAGGTTGTCAAAATAGAGCGGGTGCTTGCGCAGGGCCTCGGCAAATGCGGTACCGGAGGCCACATCGTCGCGAATAGTGAAAATCAATGCTTTCACGCCCTGGTTGTCCAGGCCATCGGCCACGATCTCAAAGCTCTGTACCAGCGGTACCCCCGCTTTCATCATGGTGGCCATCTGGCGGGTAAACAGGGCGATATCCGCGGGCTTGACTTTTTTCTTGCCACCGCCAAACAGCGGTTTGGGTTTCTTGTGCACGCGGTTGGCAATAATGCCCCGCTTGCGCAATTGCGCCTTGACCAGCGCCGGGCTGGTACCGCTGATCTCCCCCTGGACTCTGGCCCCTTTGCTGTCCACGCCTTTGTAGAGGTAGGCGACCGCTGTGGCGTTGGCCATAAATACGTTTCCTGCTTGTTATTTCACTGCGGCAATCAAAATTCCGGCACAATTGTGCGGTGTAGGATTGCTCGCCTGGCGCCGGTGACCAGGGCATCCAACTTTTTACTGTAAGGTATCCAGCCCCCTGTACGGCAGAAGGCACAATCGGCAGGGTACACTTAATCCTTGGTCACCCTATTGGCCTCCTCCAGGCTGGTAATCCCCATCGCCACCTTGCGCAAAGCCGAAGTCCTGAGGTTATTGAAACCCTCCTCGCGGGCCTGATCGGCAATCTGAATCGAGTTGCCGCCCTCCATTATAATTCTGGAGATGCCATCGGTAATGCGAACCACTTCATACACGCCCACGCGACCCTTGTAGCCTTTGGAGCAGTGTTCGCAACCCACAGGCTGGAAGAGGGTCCAGGTGTTCTTGGGAATGGTCACCCCGGAAAAGCCCTCCTCAGCCAGCACCTCATTGGGCAGTGTGACCGGTTTCTTGCACTCTTTACATAACCGCCGCGCCAATCGCTGCGCGATAATCACACTCACCGAGGTGGCGATATTAAAGGTGGGTACGCCCATATTCATCAGGCGCGTGAGGGTTTCCGGGGCCGAATTGGTGTGCAGGGTGGACAGTACCAGGTGCCCGGTCTGCGCGGCCTTGATGGCGATCTCGGCGGTTTCCAGATCGCGGATCTCCCCCACCATCACGATATCCGGATCCTGGCGCAAAAAGGAGCGCAGGGCCTCGGCAAAATCCAGCCCCACCTTGGCGGCGACATTCACCTGGTTGACCCCCTCCAGGTTGATTTCCACCGGGTCTTCCGCCGTGGAGATATTGCGCTCCGGGGTGTTGAGAATATTGAGTCCGGTATAGAGGGACACGGTCTTACCGGAACCGGTGGGGCCGGTCACCAGGATCATGCCCTGGGGCTGGGCCAGGGCATCCATATACAGTTGTTTTTGCTCCTCCTCATAGCCCAGCGCATCGATGCCCAGTTGGGCGGAAGTGGGGTCCAGAATCCGCAGCACGATTTTTTCCCCCCACAGGGTGGGGAGGCTGTTGACACGGAAATCGATGGCCTTGGTTTTCGACAGCTTCATCTTGATGCGCCCATCCTGGGGTACGCGCCGCTCGGAGATATCCATTTTCGACATCACTTTCAGGCGCGCCGAGAGGCGGGGCGCCAACTGGATGGGGGGTTTGGCCACTTCGTGCAGTACGCCATCGGTGCGGAAGCGGACCCGGTAGGTTTTTTCGTAGGGCTCGAAGTGAATATCTGAGGCCCCGCTGCGGATCGCATCAAGGAGCACCTTGTTCACAAAGCGCACAACGGGGGCTTCATCACCACCGGGGGCCTCGTCGTCCCGTGCCGGTTCGTCGTTACCCACCTCCAGGGCTTCCAGCTCCTCGTCGTCCATGCCCTCCAGGCCCGCACCCATATCGCTGTTATGGGACAGGTAACTCTCGATGGCTTTTGCCAGCTTGTCCGCCTCCACCAGCACCGCGTCAGTACTGAGGCCGGTATTGAAATTGATCTCATCCAGCCCCGCCAGGTTGGTGGGGTCCGCCACGGCTACAAACAGGCGGTTGCCCCGTTGGTACAGGGGCAGGGCAAAGTGCTTGGCGATCAGTTTTTCATCAACGATATCCTTGGGGATCAGCTCGAAGTTGTAGCTGCCAAGCTCAAACAGGGGTGTGCCAAAAGCCAGGGCGGCAATTCCGGCGAGTTCGCGGGCCTTGATCAGTTTGGCCTCCACCGCGTGCTGGGCAAAGGTCTGGTTTTCCCGCCGCGCTGCCTGGGTGGCGGCAGCGGCCGTGGTTGCGTCGAGCACCTGCTCTGCCACCAGGCGTTTGGCCAGGCCGCTAAGGGGGGGAGCTGTCATGGAATACACCGTCGCATACAGTAACTGAACCCTTGGCACAAAAGAATGTTGTCTCCCCCCACCACTTCCCGGTGGGAACGCCAGGGGCCGGAGCCAAATATAACGAAAGAATTCCTATCAGCCAAACCAAACCGTATAGTCTTCTCCCGGTAAAAAAATGAAACAGGGATTTGTTCACTACTGACAAATTTTGTCACTGTTTGATTGGCTTGGTCAGCTTTTGCTGATCGGCAAAAGACCGCAGATACTAGAGAAGTGATACAGATCGCATTTACACCAAAGGCACACGGGTTTTACTTGCTGGAATTGGCACAATCCTTGTATCTTATTCTGTGATTTCCTCACGGGATTCACCTTAACGAAAAGTTTGTATGGAGACGGTTACAATGAAAAAGCAACAGGGTTTTACTCTTATTGAATTGATGATTGTGGTGGCGATTATCGGTATTTTGGCGGCGGTGGCACTGCCTGCTTACCAGGACTACACGGTACGCGCCAAGGTATCTGAAGGTATGGTTATGGCCAGCAGCCTAAAGGTGGGTGTGACTGAGCTGTTCGCTGACTCAGGTGTAGCTGGAATTGCAAGGTATGCCACTGAGATTTCAAATGATATTGATAATGTAAAAACCAAATTGGTGGGAAATGTTGCAATAGATGGCACTACTGGCGCTATTACACTGACGATGAGTGGAATTCCGCAGCTTGGGACAGGTAAGCAGGATATAGTTTTTGTACCCCAAATTAATGGTACAGCGATTTCTGATGGAAATTCTACCGGTACAATCCAATGGCTATGTAATACAACTGCAACTACAGTTGAAAAGCAATTTTTGCCAGCAAATTGTCGTGGGTCCTAAATTTTATCTTGATTGATATAGCCTGCCAATTGTATCAGTATGCCATTTTTTTGAGGGAACGCCCTGATTTGTAAGCTATTGTCCATATTTTCTCTTTGACTCCGGGGCTCAAACAACTGAAGTCTGGGATCTTCAGTCAAAGAGTTAGTTGAGGCTGTAAATAGGGTTGTTTTTCTAGAAGATTGTTTTTATATACATTGAAGGGTTGCTCTGGTATAGAGCTGGTAAAATGGGCCACTTAAGTTGAGTGGTCCATTTTTTTAAGCTTGCGGAAAATACAGAATGATTAACTGATGGCTATCTATTCAATAGCTGGTCACCTTAAGAATAATAATGGCATGGTTTTATAAAGCATTGCCCACTCATTATTTTACTTCGTATTCTGCACAGGGCAGCATTGGAGCGAGACAGGGCAGTGGGTATGGGTGGCTGTGTGTTGCAGTGTGTTCCCTTTGGTTTTTTCTGACCCTTAACCCTTTCCATATTCTAGTCTTGGAACTTGGGTTTGGCTATTACGATTACAAGAGGGTGTTGCAGGTTGGGTTGATTTGCAGCGCCGCCCTGCTTGTCTTTTTTAAGGTGTATAGAGCCGGGATTGCCGATGTAATTCATCAGAGAGGCATGGTTCTCCCCTGGCTGGTTTCCTGCCTTTTTATTTTTATTTCTGCCGCCTTGTCTGATCATCCCTGCCAGTCTGCTTTGGAGAGTATCCACTGGCTGCTGTTGCTGTCGGTGTTCACTGTCGGTGTTTATATTGCCAGAGTGGGTTTGTCTCAGTGGCTGCTGGGTGTATTCCTGTTCTGTCACGGGCTGGTCGTTATTAAAAGCTTGCTTTTTTTTGGATTTGAGGTTTTTGTAAGTGGGGCCTTGCGTGCCGAGATGATTTTTCCCTTTGTGGATAATTTCCGGTTTTTTAACCAAATCCAGGTTTTTATTATACCGCTATTGATGCTATTTTCTGCAAAAGCAAAGTTTTATCGTCTCGCATATTTATTTTTATTTTTTAATTTCTTGCTCGCCTTTGCTAGTGGAGCTAGGGGCTTGCTGCTTTCCACTGTTGTTGCTGGATTGTTGTCCTTCATATTTTTGAAGCCCTGGCGTCGTGAGATTTTAATTGGCCTGGTAGTCTGTGTTGCTGCTTTTCTGGTTTATTTTCTGATTGTAAACTATTTGGGTGATGGTGCCTATTTATTGCGTTCAGGTACCTCAAGGCGAATTGATATTTGGAAAGAGTTATTGGGTCAGCTTTCAGCCTGGAATGTCTTTATCGGCAACGGCATGGGGTCTTATACATTTCATAATTTTACGGATTTTGTGGGGCATCCACACAATAGCATTTTGCAGTTTTTGTATGAGTGGGGAGGTATTGCCACCGCCTCCGCTATTGCTGCCATACTATGTCTGAACTGGGCATCCTACCAACAGATTAAAAGCAATTGTATCGGGAAAAATAAAGATATTCAGGTCGCATTGCTCGTTGCTCTATGTGCGGCATCTGTCTACTCGCTCTTTGGCGGTATCCTGGTTATGCCGGCACCTCAAGTACTGTTTTTTTTGTTTGTGGGGTTGCTTGTGGGGGGAGGCAACAGGAAAAAAAATACAGTGCTGTGGGTGAGCCCCTCTGGCAGTGTGGCCTTGCGATTTATCTGTGCTGTTTTCCTCGTTGTTTTTGTTGAGCTTGCAGGAAAATACCTTATTCAGCAGGCTGGGCAACAGGAGGGCCATCGCGGTCCTCGATTTTGGGCTAATGGGGCGCCCCTTGTACTATCAGGATATTAGCTATTTTTCAGGCGGCCCTTAAAGTAATCCTGATATTTCGTCCTTTTGCCCAATAGTGAAGAATGCATGGTCAGGTTCTACCAACCGGCCTCCGATCCACCGATTGCACTTATTATCAGAAACCGCGCTTCGCGAATCTTGTTATGAACCCCGGCGTGCGGGCATGGTGCAATGATCGAAATTGGCCCATGTATAACTTTGCCCATATATAACAATGAACCGCTGTATTTTTCCACCTGATCTCCACTTTCTATTCCACGAGCTTTCTGGTCCTGCCAATCTATTCCTAAGAAAAGATACCGTGTAAAAACCACGCCCTGGAGGTCAGGTCCTGAAAGACCCAGTAGAGCCCGCCGTCATCGCCTCTCGCCATATAGTAATCCCGCCTGTGATGGCCGTGTTGCCACCAATAACCGCCGATTTTTTCTGGGCCCTGCAGCAGTTGCAATTCTCCGCGGTAAAACAGCGTGTGGCCGCGGTGTGATAACGGGCTGGGGCGGGGCAGCAGCCAGTTGGGGCGGGGAGGATGACAGGGCGGGGGCGGAGGGCACTTTTGCCCCCGATTGCTCGGCAGGGGTGGGTGCCAGGCCTGCTCGGGCAGGCCGTTTCCCTTCAGGGCAACCGTGGACAGGGCCTGGTGGCCCAGGCGGGCTTTGAGCTTGTCCAGCAGCGCCTGGCTGCCCTTGTTAAACAGTGCCTCTGCGGGTTTTTCCTGAGCCAGGGGCTCTGGCTGGCTGCACGTCAAACGCAGTGTCCGCACGGGGTCAGGCGCTGCTTGTTCCCGTTGCCGTCTGGTCAATGCCAGCAGGCGTTGGGACGCCAGCGGAGCGCGGGGGTCTGCCCCGGTGTAGCTGTGGCTTCTGCCCCGGCCAAAATCCCGTTGCCAGTGCAGCTGGCGGGGATCGCACTGGCGCCGCTGCAGCTGCTGGTAGAGTGTCCTGAGCAGGTGGTTGGCGGGAAACCGCAACGGCTCACTGTGTTCCAGGGGCCTGCGAAAATACAGCGCGGTAGGGTATTGGGCGGGGAGGTGGTGGTTGGAGACCGGGTCCTGCCGGCTGCCATTCAAGCGGGTGAAATACTCCACAAAAGGGCGGCCAAAGCGGGAAGCCACCTCGGACAGGGGCATGGTGCGTAACTGGCTCACCCGCCGGATACCGCAAGCGTAGAGTTGGGTCATGGTGCGATGGTCGCAGTCGAGCAGTTTGCTCGGAGCGGCGCCGATCCACTGTTGCCACTGCTGCGGGCTGGGGGCGCTATGGGCTTGCGCCAGCCACCGCCGGTGCGCCGGCAACTGGCTGAGCAGGCGCGCGGCACTGGGGCTCTGGCCGAGGCCCATCAACCCGTCGAGGTTCATCTGTTCCAGTGCCTGTTGCACCTGATCCAGCAGGGCCCTGAGCCCGCCGTTGGCCTTCAGGCTGCCGCTCAATTCCACCAGCAGGCAGGCCGGGCGGCTGTCCCCGTCCTGCATCGGGCCTGCGGCCTGGGCGGAGACCAGCGGGGTAAAGCGGTAGCTCCAGCGGGCCAGTTGCGCCAACTGCTGTTGCTCCTGTGCCCGGTCCCGTTGCAGCAGATAAAGACCCCTATTGCGCGCGCGCGCCGTGGCGCTACTGAGCCCGACCGCCACACCGCGCTCTGCGGCGGGGCGGTTGCGGGCAACAATCCACTGCTGTTCAACCACCCCCAGGGCCCCGGTCTGCTTACCCGCTTTGAGGGTTCGGGTGAGGGCTTCCAGGGGCAGTGTGGGCAATTGAATACAGAGCCAGAGCATGGCAGCGTCCGCGTTTTTGCCCGGCTCAGTGCAGGGGCTGGGCACAGTGCGCCGGGTGGGCTATGCGGGCCAAAGACAGGCGCCGGCCACTGGCACCACCGGGCTGTTGCAGCCGTTCCAGCACCAGCTGCGCGCCGTTGCTGTGCAATTGCAGGCGCAGGCTGGCGGGGGAGGGGCTGAGGGATTCGGTGTGGGGGCGAAAATGAAAGTGCAGGCAGTTTCCCCTCTGGGCGGCCAGTTGCAGGCGCCGCAGGTGTTTGTTCGTGAAGGTGTGGTGGCCCTGCCAGCTGACCAGGGCTGCGCAACTGCCGGAGCAGAGGGATTGCTCGATCGCCCAGCGGGTGTCTTGCGGCCCGCGGGGATGCACGAGCCACAGTTTGTCCAGCGCAATGCCGCTGCGGGCGAGGGCGGGGGCAAAAGGGGTGCAGGGCGGGTTGACCAACAGTACCTGCCCGCCGCGCCGGGTGAGCCTGGCGAGGGTGGGCAGCAGCAGGGAGAATTCACCAATCCCGGCTCCCTTGGGCAGCAGTTCGGTGCTGGCGCCGCGGGGCCAGCCGCGCTGTGGGAGCAGGGCATCCAGGCTGACGTAGCCGGTCGGGATGCCAGTGCATTCGCGCCCGCCGGCAGTCGGCGGCCTGTCTGCGTCCATGCGCCGGTATTCCGGCCGGTTGTCCGGGTCGCGGCCCTGCTGTAGATTTATCGCGCTGCCCAAGTCTCCCTCCCCCAATCCCGACCCCCGGCTCGATCAGGAGGTGGTTTGTATTTTTATACAGTAGTACTGTTAATTTATACAGTACCTAGCTACTGGCCGCAAGTGTCGACAGGGAGGATCGCCACTTTTGTGCCCAGTGCAAACCCGCTATGATTCCGCCTTCTTTACCAATTTCGGATCAATCTATTCAAGGGGGTGCAGTGAGTATCAAGTCCGACAAGTGGATTCGCCGGATGGCCGCGCAGTACGGCATGATCGAGCCTTTTGAACGGGGCCAGGTGCGCCATGGCAAAGCGGGCGAGCGGCTGATCTCCTATGGCACTTCCAGTTACGGTTACGATGTGCGCTGTGCCGGCGAGTTCAAAATCTTTACCAATGTGCACTCCGCCACGGTGGACCCGAAGACCTTTGACGAAAACAGTTTTGTGGATGTGGAAGGGGACTACTGCGTGATCCCGCCGAATTCTTTCGCGCTGGCACGCACGGTGGAATATTTTCGTATCCCGCGCTCGGTGCTCACCATCTGCCTGGGCAAGTCCACCTATGCCCGCTGCGGTATCATCGTCAATGTGACCCCGCTGGAGCCGGAGTGGGAAGGCCATGTCACGCTGGAATTTTCCAACACCACCAACCTGCCGGCCAAGATCTACGCCAACGAGGGTGTGGCGCAGATGCTGTTTTTCGAGTCCGACGAGGTGTGTGACGTTTCCTACGCGGACCGCGGCGGCAAGTACCAGGGCCAGCGCGGCGTTACCCTGCCGCGCACCTGATACCCTGGCTTGCGGGGTTCAGCATCTGCGACGCTGCCGCCCGCCCAGTGGAGTCCGACGCGCACAGGGTGCCGCCCCGGACTCCGGCTGCCTCAACCTAATAGCGATAGTAACGGCCGCGATAGCGGTAGTGATCCCTGCGCTTTCTCTCCCGGTCGTAGAGGTAGCCGGCACCGGCGCCAATCACAGCACCTGCGGCGGTACCACCGGGGCGTCCGCCACTGATCAGTGCTCCTGATACGGCACCGATGCCGACCCCGGTACCGATACGGCGGTCCGTATCGCTCATATTGGCACAGCCCTGGCCCCCGAGGCCCGCAGCCAATACCGCGGCCAGGCTGAGATGTTTGATGGCTTTGCGTCGCATAGACACCTCTGTCATAGGTTGGTGGAGGGTGATGGTGTCGGCGGAAAGGGCCGAACAATGTCGCAGCCAGTGTAGGGTGGGGCCATGGCAGCAACAAATTGTGCTCAATCCGGGGCCTGTTGGAGTATAAAAATACGAGCCGGGCAGGGGATTGTTCGCTGCCGCCTGTACCGGCGGATTGAAGGAATTTGGATTGGGGATGTCGCGAGACTACTATTTAAGTGCCGAGGCGTGCTTTGCGGAGCAAAGCCCAATAAAAAGCGGGCCGTAACGGAGACTGGACTAACCCGGAAATACGCCCACAGCGGGTGACCACTGGTCTGGATGATTTCAGCGAGGTGACAGCGGGAGTAGAGCCAGTCAGCTTAAAGAGGGAGCGGTCGAAATGAATTCGGCCGCAAATTATTTTTGACCGGATGTTTTTTACTCCCACCCCGGATTTCCTTTCCCCCCTTTTCTGCATTGCTGCCCGGTTGTGGGTCTGTGCGGTCGCCGTATCACAAACCGTGCGATCTCAGTGGGCCCTGGTGTAGACCTGTTCCCCTTCCACCCAGGTTTCCAGCACCTGCGCGCGCCAGATTGCCTGTGGGTCTATGGCAAAAATATCCCGGTCCAACAGGATAAAGTCAGCAAATTTACCCGGCGTGAGGTTGCCGATCACCGTTTCCTGGTGGCTTGCATAGGCGGCGTCCAGGGTGAAAGCGCGCAGGGCCTGTTCAAGAGTCATGGCTTCCGCTGCGCGCCAGCCCCGCGCGGGTGTGCCCTGACGGTCGCGGCGGGTGACTGCGGCGTGCAGGCCGAAGAGCGGGTTGGCCGGCTCCACCGGGAAATCTGAGCCGGCGGCAATGGGGGTACCCTGTTTCAGCAGGGTCTGCCAGGCATAGGCGCCGGTCAGGCGCGCCTCGCCGAGGCGCGCTCCGGCCATATTTTTATCGCTGGTGGCGTGTGTGGGCTGCATGGAGGCAATCAGGTTGAGCCGCTGGAAGCGGGGGATATCCTTCACTTGGAGAACCTGGGCATGCTCTACGCGGTGGCGGTGGTCTTTCTGGCTGCTGGCCTTGTGCAGGGTTTCCAGGTGATTCAGCACGATATGATTGGCGCGGTCGCCAATGGCATGCACATTGACCTGAAATTGGTTATCGCTGGCGAGTTTTAGCAGCGACAGCATCTTCGTTTCCGGGTAGAGCAGCAGCCCTTTCTCCTGCGGGCGGTCGTGGTAGGGTTCGAGCAGCGCGGCGCCGCGGCTGCCGAGAGCGCCATCGGCGGACAGTTTGATACTGCGCATATAGAGCCGCTCGGAGGGACTGCCGATATGCCCCGCGCGCAGATGCTTGGCGTAATTGTGGCTGTTTACCGAAAGCATGGGGTACATCCGCAGGGGGATCGCGTTTTCCTGTGCGAGTTCGCGGTAGGCCCGCAGGGTCTGTTCGCTGATTCCGGCATCGTGCACACTGGTCAGCCCCAAAGCCAGCGCCTGCGCAAAGGCATCCTGCAGGGATTTTTTATCCTGGGCCAGGGTGGGCTTGGGGATCGCCCGCTGCAACAGACCCATGGCATTGTCGATCAGTATGCCGGTGGGCTCGCCCTTGGCGTCGCGCAGGATTTCCCCGCCCTCGGGGGCTGCGGTGTGCCGGTCGATACCGGCGAGGCGCAGCGCTTTGGAGTTGGCCCAGCCCGCGTGGCCGTCCACGCGCCGCAGCCAGATGGGCTGGTCGATGTCCAGGGTATCCAGTTGTGCGCGGGTGGGAAATTGTTTGCCGGGCCAGGTGACCTGGTTCCAGCCGCGCCCGAGCAGCCACTCGCCGGGCGCCAGCTGTTTGGCATACTGCTTGATGGATACCCGTGCGCTGTCGAGGGATTGGTCGCGCAAATCCAGCATCCGGTTCAACTGGCCGAGCCCCAGCATATGTCCGTGGGCGTCGATCAGCCCGGGCAACAGGGTTTTACCCTCTGCATCGATTTTCTGCGCCTGGGGATACTGCCGCTTGAGCTGTTGGAAATCGCCGGTGGCCAGCACCCTGCCGCGGTCAAAGGCCAGGGCGTCGAAGCGGACCAGGGCCTGGTCCGTTGTCTGGTACCCGGAAACATTGTGTATCAGCGTGGTGGCCTGGGCTCCCATGGCGGCGGTGGCAACCAGTGCGGCTGCCAGTGTGCGGAGAATCTGCATGGTGATTTGCCTCTCTGTTGGACTTTTTTGTGCGTATTGTATCTGTTTATGGGGCTGTGTGCCGCCTCTGCCCCCGGCACAGGGCGCGCGGGTTTTCCCCGGGTTCGCCGGCTCTCACAGTAGGGCTTTGGGGGCTTTTTCCCAGCATAAAAAAGACCGCACGGGGGCGGCCAAAAGAGACTGGGTGAAGCGTGGGAGGGGAAATTAAAACGCGTATCTGAGCGATGCGGAAAAGGTGCGCCCGGGCGCGGCATTGACCGAGAGATCGCGGACCGTGTCGCGACCCGCCACATTCAGGTAGGGCACATAGTATTTGTCGAACAGGTTGTTGACCGCCAGATTCACGGACAGCTGATCCAACAGCTGGTATCCCAGTACCCAGTCCACTGTGCCGAAGCCGGCGGTTTCCGTCTCGTTGTCATTCACCAGGTGCATGCGGTTTGCCCAGCGCAGCAGCAACTGGCTGGTGAGACTCGCGCCGCTGTAGCTGGCCCCGACTACCCCGGAGAGCGGGCTGATGCTGGTGAGGTAGTCGCCGGTGGCGTCATCCTTACCGTGCTGGTAGCTGGCATTGGCAAACAATTCAAAGGCCGGGGACAGAGGCCAGCTTGCAGCGAGTTCCACTCCCTTGATAGTGACGGACTCGATATTCTGGTACTGGTACTGCTCCAGGTCGTGGGAGAAATTGCCTGCGTCGTCGAATATCCGCGCACTGTTGACCAGGGCGGCCTGCAGGAAATCGTCGTATTTTGTATAGTAAACAGCGCTGCTGAAGGCCAGGGGACCCAAGTGCCCGCGCAGGCCCAGTTCGAAGGTGTCGCTGGTTTCCGGTGCCAGGTCATCGGCGGGCAGTATCTGGTAAATGTAGTCCGAGAACTGCTGCTCGTGCTCGATATAGGCCAGATCGTAGGCCGGTACCCTGAAGCCCTGGCCGTACTGGGCAAAGGCGGACAGGTGCGTATTGATTCTGTACAGGGCACCCAGGTTGAGGGAGAGATTGCTCTCCTCAATGGTGGTGTAGGGGGTGCCGTCCGATTTCAGGGCACCCTCGGGATCCATTTCGTACCAGTCGTACCGGAGTCCCGGTGTCACCGTGAGCCGGCCGGCGGCCAGGGTTATCTCGTCGTTCAGGAACAGGCCGGCACGGCTTACCGTGTTTTGCGGGAATTTATCCGTGCTCAAATCCCGCGTGGTAGTCGCTTCCACTTCCCGGTACTCGTGAACCGTGCGGCGGCTCTCGGTGCGCTCCAGGTCCAGGCCGTAGCCCAGGGTATGGGTGTCGTTGAGGGCTTTGCTGGCATTGGACAGCAGGCCGAGAGTGTCCTGGCGGTAGAGACCGGTTTCCCACATGTCGCGGATTTCGAATACGCTGAATCGGGGCGCATTGATATCCAGGCGTGCGTACTGTTCGTCTTCCTGTTCAGACGCGTTGCGGTACAGGCTGATGTTCAACTGGTCGTAGATGGCACTGGGGGTTTCGCTGTGGTAGCGCAGCTGATACGCGCGGTTTTCCTTGCTGGAAACCGTCTGTTCTTCCACGATGTTGTAGCCGAAACTGGCTAAGTGACGGAAGTTGCTCAGCAGGCCATTGGCGCGCCCACCCTCGGTTTCCTGTTTCCAGTGCTCGATGCTGAAGCCGATAAAATCCTCGCCACCCAGATTGTACCTGGCCTTGTACAGCAGACTGTCGGATTCAATCTGGAAGGGCGTCCGGGTCTCGTTGTAATTTTGCTGTTCCTCGCCATCGCGGTAGGCCATCTGCAGCAGTTGCTCAAAATTGCCCGCGCGGTGGGCCAGGGTGGGGGAGAGATGTGCCTGGCGGGTAATGCCGGTGTAGCCCGTTTTAAGGGCCCCGCCGAACTGCGCCCCATCCTCCAGGTAGTCGCTGGCGTCCTTGGTCACAAAGACCACAATGCCCGCCAGGGCATCGGAGCCGTACAGGGAGGACGCGGCGCCCTTGGCCACTTCCACCTGTTTCAGGGTGTCCACCTCGATAAAGCCGCGCCCCACAATATCGTTCAGGCCATTTGCGCCGTAGCCCTCATTGACCCGCATGCCGTCTTTGATGATCAGCACGCGGTCTCCGCCCATACCGCGCACCAGGATATTCTGCGCACCGCCCACCATGCCGGTGACATCGACGCCCGGCTCGTATTGAAACAGCTGGTTCATATCGTTGAGCTGCAGCTGCTCGATTTCATCACTGGTGACCACAGAGATGCTGCCGGTAACGTCTTTCAGCGGCTTTTCCGCGCGGCCGCTGACAACAACCAGCTCCAGGTCATCGGCGGAGGAGGCGGGTGCAGTCTCTGCGTAGAGATGGGAGGAGGAAGCCAAGCCCAGTAAGGCCGCTGCGAGTGGGCGAAGTTTCATGGTGTTGTCCTTGCGTTATTTTTGCGCATGCCAGCAGGCCTGGGTGGTGCGCCGGTACTGTGTCCACCGTATTGGCCCGGTGTCTGCCTGACCACCCAACAGCCCTTCCGTGACCTGTTGGGTGGTCGCCCCCGAAAACTGGCGCAACTGCGAGGAATTGCGGGCGTTTCGGGGCCCGTGCCAGCCTGTGACCGGCAGCGGCAGCTCCCTGTGCCGCAGCAAACCGACAACCGGATTGGTTGCCGGCTTGACCGGAAGCGGATTATAGGGATTGGATGAATAATGTAAAGCTAAATGATAATCAATTTTAATTAGATTAAATTTGACGCTATCGGATTGTTCAGGTACTTTTCGCGGCCTTTGGTACAGAACGAAACTGGTACAGAACGAAAACAGCCGGGCCGGGGAGGCTTGCCGTGATGATTGCAACGATTGAAAACCTGATGGCGAATGTGGCCGATGTGCTGATGACCCCGGTGCTGCTCATAATCCTGGTCTTGTTTGCCTATGCGCTCTACGCCGTGGGGCGCTTTGTTGCCCTGTGGGCACTGCGCCGCCGCAACGCCGCGACCTATCGGCTGGCGCTGAAGCAGGGGCGGGCGGAGTGGCTGCCGGGGTACCAGGTGCACAACTACTTTGTGCGTCACCCCGCGGCCTGTGAGGACGAACTGGAAGTATTCGCGCTGAAAAAACTGGAAACGCTGCGCATGGCCACCCGCCTCGCCCCCATGCTGGGGTTGATTGCCACCATGATCCCCATGGGACCGGCGCTGCGCGCCCTGGCCGATGGCAATATTCAGGGCATCAGCGAAAACCTGATCATTGCCTTTGCCGCGGTGATCTGGGGCCTGGTGATTGCCACACTCACCTTCTGGCCCGCCTCGGTGAAGAAGCGCTGGTTTGCCGCCGAGCTGATCAATATCCGCAAGTTGAAGGAGCCCGCCTGATGCGCTTTCTGGATGAAGATGAGGAACTCAATCCGATTCTGAGCGCGGTCAACCTGATTGATGTCTTCCTGGTGATCATCGCTGCACTCCTGATCGCCATCGCGCAAAACCCTTTAAATGTCTTTTCCAATGAAAAAGTCACGGTAATCAAGAATGCCGGCGAGCCCAATATGGAAGTCATCGTAAAAGACGGTGAGGAAATCAGGCAGTACAAGTCCAGTGGAGAGATCGGCTCGGGCGAGGGCACCCGTGCGGGGATTGCCTACCAGATGGCCGATGGCAGCCTGGTGTATGTACCGGAAAGAAAAGAAGCGTCCTCAAAAAACAACGCTGGCGGGGGTAAATAGCCGTGCTGAAGAAAACTTGCTTGCGCTTGGCGGGCATTGTTCTGCTGGCCCTTTGTACAATGGTGGTACAGGCCGGTGATAGGCCCAAAGTATTACTGATGATGTCCAGCCACACCGCCAAGGCCAAGGGAGACTTGCTTTCTGATTTGGCTGCAGGGCAGCCGTTTACCCTGGAAATTTTTAACAGCAAGGGGAAGAGTGAAGAACAAATGGCGCAGGCCTGGGCCTCCTCAAGCCTGGTGATGCTCGATGGTATCAATCCGGCGCTGTCCCGGTTTATGTTTGGAGAATTCCAGCCATTGCTGGCGCAATATCCCAAAGTGCCGGTGATTTCCCTGGGGGATGCCGATAACGAATCCATGAATCAGGGGCTGTCTTCCAGGCAGCACAAGGCCATCGCTGCCTACTTCAACAATGCCGGGCGCCAAAACTACCGGCAACTGATGCAGTTTCTCTCCACCGAAGTCTTTGACCTCTCTGCGCTTTCCGTAGTTGAGCCTATTATTGTGCCCAAGGTGGGTTTCTATCATCCAAGCCTGCCGCAACTGGTCACCGATAATGAAGAGGATTTCTTTAAGTGGCTACAGGCATCCGATCATCAACCGGTCATTGCCTTGGCTATTCACCGTTCGGTGGTGGATTACGAGCAGCAGCAGGTAGTCGATGCCATCCTGGATGGTCTGGAAGAAAAAGGGGCGAAAGCCTTTGCGTTTTTCTTCGAGGGTGAGGATTTGCCACTTTCCTACCCCGATCTATTGCAGGATGGGGCAGGGCAAACTCGTATCGATCTGATGATCAATTACCGCGCCCTGCACTATGTGAGTAAGCGCCGCACCGAGTTCGAGAAACTGGGGGTGCCGGTTATACATGCGCTGAACTACACAGAGGGTAGTGAAGCGGATTACTTTGCCGATAACAGTGGGGTGTCCCCATCATTAACGCCTTTTTTCCTGGTGATGCCTGAAGATACCGGCAGTATCGACCCGGTAATCATCGCCGCCAGTGAAGGTGGCAACAAAGTGGTGATGGCAGATCAGCTGGATGCGCTGGTGGAGCGCGCCTGGCGTCATGCCTCGTTGGGTTACAAGCCGAATACCCAGAAAAAAGTCGCTACCTTTATTTGGAACTATCCCCCGGGGGAAAAGAATATTGGTGCGGCCTTTCTCGATGTACCTTCCTCCATTGAATCAATTGCCAGGGCCATGGCGGAACGTGGCTATCAGGTGGAGCAGCGGGATGCCAATGCCCTGATCGACTGGGCCGGCCAATTGTTGCGCCCCTATTATCGACGCGAAGATAGCGCCGCACTGGTTGATCAAGGTCTGGCGGACTGGATGCCGCTTTCTACCTATGTCGACTGGTTCGATACTCTGCCGGCTACAGTGCGCGATCCCATTGTGGCGCGCTGGGGCAAACCGGAAGACAATGCCATGCTGGCAGATCATATGGGTGAGCGGGCGTTTGTAATCCCACGTATGACGCTGGGCAACCTGATAGTACTGCCCCAGGGTGTGCGTGCGGATAATGCCAAGGAGCATTCATCGCTCTATCACGATATGAAAACCCCGGTGAACCACGCTTACCTGGCGGTTTATCTCTATGCCCGCAAGACTTTCGGAGCCGATGCCTATATTCACCTGGGCACCCACGGTTCCCAGGAGTGGCTCACCGGCAAGGAGCGCGGCCTGTCGGTGTACGATGCGCCCAACCTGGCCCTGGGCAATATTCCGGTGTTCTATCCCTATATTATCGACAATGTAGGCGAAGCCATGCAGGCCAAGCGCCGCGGCCGCGCCACCATGATCAGCCACCTGACACCGGGCTTTGCCAAAGCGGGCCTCTATGCAGAAGTGGCAGAGCTTTCCGAGTTGATTGGCAACTACCTGATTTTGGAGGAGGGGCAGACCCGGCTGAATACCCGGGAGCGCATTGTCGCCCAGGCAGACAAGCTGAATATGCTCAAGGATCTCGAAATCAGTACTGAAACTTTGCAGGCGGATTTCGATGGCCAGCTCAGCCGTCTGCAGGACCACCTGGGCCAGTTGGCAGAAATGAGCCAGCCACTGGGTATCCACCGCTTCGGCCAGCTGCCCAAGTCCGAGCATCTCACCAGCACCATGTTACAAATGCTGGGCGAGCATTTCATTTCGGTTGCCGGGCAATACGAAGCGGAGCAGAAGTTGAGCCTACCGCAGGAGCAGGTACGCGATAAGCGCAATGTTGTTGCCCTGGAAGCCCAGCCGGGTTACCAGCTACTGGAGGCCTACCTGGCCGGGCGCAAGCTACCTGGCTTGTCCGAAGAGCTGCAAAACCATCTGCAGCAAGGCCGGGCGTATGCGGATAACTTTGCCAAGATCGCCGAGCTGCAAAACCTGATGTCTGCGCTCGACGGCAATTATATTCCGGTGAGCCATGGGGGTGACCCCATTCGCAATCCACAGGCTGTGCCCACAGGGCGCAACCTGATCGGATTCAACCCGGCCAAGGTACCTTCCAGGGAAGCTTACGAAGCCGGAGTGCAACTCATGGAACAAACCATCGCCCTATATCGTGAGAAGCACGGCCGATTCCCCGACAAGTTGGCCTTTTCCCTCTGGTCATTGGAAACCATGCGTCACCAGGGGGCACTGGAAGCGCAGATACTGCATGCGTTGGGCCTCAAACCCAAGTGGAACCAGCAGGGCAATGTAACCGGCACCGAAGTGATTCCCTACTCGGAGCTTAAGCGTCCCCGGATCGATGTCGTGATCTCCGCGACCGGTCTCTACCGTGATGCTTTCCCCAACGTGATGTTGTGGCTGGCAGAAGCCATCGACAAGGTGGCGCAGATGAAGGAAGAAAATAACTTTGTCTATCGCCACAGCCAGGCCCTGCAGCAACAGTTACTGGAAGAAGGTAGTTCCGAGGACGACGCCCGCTATCTTTCCTCGGTGCGACTCTTCTCCAACGAGAGCGGCAATTACGGTACCGGCCTGAATGGCGCCAGCCTGGCTTCCGATAGCTGGGAGACGGACGACAAGCTGGCAGACCTGTATCTGCGCCGCATGGGTTTTGCCTACGGCAAGGATGAGTCCCGTTGGAGTGAGGACCCGCGCAATGTTGCGCTGTATGGCAAGGTATTGTCCGGTACCGATGGGGTGATTTTCTCGCGCTCCACCAACCTTTACGCCATGATGACCAACGACGATCCCTTCCAGTACTTTGGTGGCATGGGGCTTGCGGTACGTAACCTGGATGGCAAAACCCCGGAGATGTATGTCTCCAACCTGCGCCGCAAGGACAATGTTAAAACCCAGACGTTGGGGGAATTCGTTAACCAGGAAATGCGCAGCCGTTACTTCCATCCCCGCTGGATTGAGGCCATGCAGGCGTCCGGCTATGCCGGTGCCACGGCCATTCTCGATCGCGTGAATAATATGTGGGGCTGGGAGGTGATGACCCCGGAAACTATCCGCGATGACCAGTGGCAGGAGATATTTGAAGTCTATGTGGATGACAAATACCAGATGGAGATGCGCGCGTTTTTTGAGACACACAATGCCGAGGCCCTGGCGCAGATGCTGGAGCGGATGCTGGAAGCGGTGCGCAAGGGCTATTGGCCCGCAGATGCGCAAACCGTATCAAAGATGGTGGAAACCTATACGGAGCTTGCGAACCGGCATGATGTTGCGACGGGCAATGAAAAATTCACGGATTATGTCAATACGCAGGCACTTGGCTTTGGCCTGGCCCCACTGTTGAACGAGCAAATATTCGATCCTGTTTCCGCCAGTACAGCTGCAACTTCAGAGGTCAGCGGCCAGAAACTGGAGCAGATTGAAAAGTCCAGCTCGCACAACAGCACCCATAGGCTGTTGTGGCTACTGCTTTTGGGCATAATTCTCACCGGTTTTGCCAGCGGTTTTTTTGAATCCTTTCTGCGCTCCCGCTATCCCCGCACAGCCCCGGTGTTGTGAATGTCCTGCCCGATTTCCCATCCAACCCACTGGAGGGGTAAACCGTACAGAAAGGAGCCGCCGGCAGCGCGCGGGCGGTTTTCCTGAAGGCTATTGTACTCCTCCCTCCTTTGTGCCACAGCACACAAAACCGGAGAGAAATACTCCGGGATTGCCGTTTTATGAAGCTTTTGTGAATCATTCCCTAAATTTTTTTTGCGTGAAATTTACCCTTAAGCGTCTCAATTACTAATAAGGTGGGAGGGGCATTCTTTCCTTTCGACCTGGTGGTAAGTGCTTGCTGTTGTGACGGATTCAGTCTTGACACAGCGCTGTTTTTGGTTAAGGGCCGGTGGTTGGTCCTCTTAGCCGTATTTTGCGTTATTTTTATGAGAAAAAGATTGTGAGAAAAATAATTCCTCTCGTAGCCCTCCTTCTGGCCGGGGGTTACTTCTTCTGGGCGAAAGGTCAATCCGACACCCACAAGTCCACGGCGGAGCATCGCGCGTCCAAGCCCCCTGTGAGCAAGATGCCGCCTGAAAAGGAATCTGCGGAAAAAACAACAGTAATGACCGTTGCTGACGAACCTGTAGAAAGTGTCGAAGATGTCGAAAAGCGTTTATGGACAGAGTCGGAACTGGCAGAACAGGTGCTGCAGGAAACCGGCCGCTTGCCGGTTGACCTGAATGGGGAAACCTATCTGGAAATTGATGTGGCAATTTTAAGGAACCTGGCGATCGGGGATTACCTGGATATCACTTTGCCGGGTGTGGAAGGCAGTTATGATGCCCAGGTGGGTGGTATTGAGGAGCATGCCAGCGGCAATAAAAGCCTGCAAATGAATTTTCCCGGCTTGACCCGCCTGCACGGGGCTACCTTTACCCTCGGGGAGGATACGGTGTACGCACAACTGAATTTACCTTCGGGTTCGTACACGCTGGAAGCCCAGGACGGCTATGCGTGGATCGCCCCCAACGGCGCGCTGATTCAAAATCATGTGGAGAAACATGATCAGGATCTGTCATCCGAAGCGCCCCGTGAAAAGTCATTTGATGAGCAGGATTTACCCCTGAATGATTTTGACTAGGACAAGAATTGGTTCGGGGTAATTGGCTCCGGATTGATCATGGGCAAGGGAGAGGCCGATGTAAATCCTGCGGATACCGGAAGTTTCTCTTCACAGGCGATTAATTGGCATGGACGCTTTTTTAATCGAGTCAGGGTATGAAAAAATGTATCGCACACATACTGCCCGACAACCAACAGTGCCCTGTTCGTTGCCGGGATTAGGGTATGCACAAGTAATAATAATAGGAGTTTATAATGCATTTGAAAAAAAGCCTGGCAGCGGTCATTGCGGCATTGACCGTATCCGGCGCCGCAACGGCGGAAACGGTTGATATTGCCATTATGTACACCGCACCAGCGGCACAGCATACCGGTGACATCTCTGCCAAAATCGATAACTATATCAGCTACGCCAATAATTCATATCGCAGAAACGGTGTGGATATTCAGCTTCGTCTGGTTGATAGCTGGCGTGCCACCAGTTCGGACTTGCGGGTGAATGAAGATACCCTGGACTTGATTACCTTCCACAGAACCGTCACTAACTGGCGCGCATCGGAAAACGCCGATATGGTGGTTATGCTGGGCAAGGCGGAGGAGCAGGTCATTGATGGCAGTACCTATATTACCTGTGGTATCGCCTGGGTTGGTCAGGGCGCGAACGGCAGAATGTATGCCAGTGCCCGCGATCGCGCCTACAGCGTTACCGGTGTCGACTGCGGTTACAACACCTTCGTGCACGAGCTTGGTCACAATATGGGGCTGACACATTCCACCAAACAGGGGGATCGCACCGGCGGGGTTTACTCCTTTGGTCTGGGGCACGGCGTTGACAACCGGTTTTCCACCATCATGGCGTATCCCTGGCGGTACGGTGCGAATGTCACCCAGTATGACTGGTTCTCCGATCCGGACTGGAACGAGTGCGGCGGCCTACCATGTGGTGAGCGCAGAAATGGTGTGGACATTTCCAACGCCTATCGGGCCCTTGGGCCGATCGTGGATGACATCGCATCCTACTATTAAAGGTGGCGGGCTGGGCCCGCTGGGAAGTTAGCGGAAAAATAGGGCTGCAGGCCCTATTGGCGAGCACCACTATTGATCCGGTTACCCAATAGGTTGTGGGATCAATGCGGCACAGGGAGGTGGCGCCACCGGCCGGGGAGTACCCTTGAAAACCGGCTCGGATTGTTCAAGGCACCCGGTTTCCCGATTGAAAAAAGCCAATGCTGAGGGGATAGCGCCAAAATATTCCGTCGTTGGCCCTGATCGCGCCGATAAGGATAAACACAATATTGAGCAGAGCGAGTAGCAGCAGTCCCAACAGACCTATGCCGATCAGTATTAAAAGGGTGCAGGCAATAGAGTAGAGAAGCAGGCTCAGCATCCAGTTGAAAATCATTTTTCCGTGCCTGTCGACTTCTGCACAGTGATCCTTGGTGGTCGCCCACAGGATGATGGGCAGTACAAATCCTGCGCCGGGAATGATAATCCAGGCCAATTGGCTCAGATGCAGCAGCATTAAAAAGGTGTTTCTTTTTAAGCCCCAGGGTTTGTATGTTTCCATTGCAGATCACTCCCGATTATTTTTGTTGGCAAAAGGGTTTCCCAGGGCCCGCTGCCCGG
Organism: Microbulbifer jejuensis; assembly: GCF_047289955.1. NCBI lineage: Bacteria > Pseudomonadati > Pseudomonadota > Gammaproteobacteria > Cellvibrionales > Microbulbiferaceae > Microbulbifer > Microbulbifer jejuensis. Next base: position 14,215 of record NZ_JBLBUB010000017.1, on the reverse strand, counting down.
TTGTTGTATACCCCGCTGGATGTTCGCCCTTGGAATCGTTGCACAACTGTGTGGCCTTGTCCGGTTGTCGGATCAAAATACAAAGCCCACTTGCCTCTTTGTCACTCCTCCGGTTTCTCCAGCAACTGATCCAGTGGCAGTTCGGTGTGGTAGCGCACCTGTTTCAGGGAGAAGCTGCTCTTGATATGGTCGATGCCCGGTAACTCGGTGAGTTTTTTATCGAGGAACGCCTGGTAGGCCTGCAGGTTGGGTACCACAACACGCAGCAGGTAGTCGAAATCACCGGTCATCAGGTAACACTCCATGACTTCCGGCCATTGGCCGATCACGGACTCGAAATCCTGTAGTTCCTTTTTCACCTGGTGGTTCAGGGTGACCTGGATAAACACGCTCACCGGCAGGCCCACTTTCTCCGGTTCCAGCAGGGTGACTGCGCGTTTGATAAAACCCTGTTCGTGCAGGTTCTTTACCCGACGTGAGCAAGGGGAGGGCGAGAGGCACACCTTCTCCGCCAGTTCAATATTCGCAATGGTGGCGTCCCGTTGCAGAATTTCCAGGATTTTTTTATCAATGGCATCGGGTAAATAGGCCATGGCTTTTTTTCCTATGTCGAGGCTCTGAATCAACTCCGGCGCATTCCGCGGCTTCAGTTTGATCAACCTGGCCGGTGCCAGCAGGCAATCTGCCGCTGCGTGGGCTTCGGCTGCAGCGCCGGATTATCCCCCCTGCGGGGGTATTGCTGTTAAAGGGGTCTCTGGTTGTGGCCTGTTTGGGCTTTACCCAGGCTCCACCTGTATCTTCCCCGCGCTATTGCCGGGTTTCAAGGGTTCAGTGCCTCTGCCACCAGCAGAAAGCCCGGGTCCGGTATTGCGTCCCGGCAGCGCGCTGCTGTCGGGGCTCTTAAATGTTATATCCCTCAAAACCCCGCGAACTGGGTGATTTGTTGCCACCAGCGGGTGCCCTTTAGTGATTTGTGACCGCATTATGCCTTAGCTGGGTTTATTTTGGTATGACCTGCCCGGTCGGGCGATGTTAATTTTAGCGGTTATTCGCACGGGCTCGAGACGGTTTGGCAGGCGCCTGGGGAATTTTGGCGGCGCCCACCGGCCGTTGCCGGCGAGCGAGAAAAGCAAAAACGAATCAGTAGGTGGTATCCATGGCAATGGTTGAAGGCGATCAGGAACTGGGTTTTGATACGGCGTATTCCCTCAAAGCCGCATTCACCCGCGAATCCGGCCGGATCTTTTTGACGGGTATCGACGCGCTGGTACGTCTGCCCCTGATGCAAAAACGCTTGGATGAACAAGCCGGCCTCCATACCGCCGGTTTTATCTCCGGTTATCGCGGGTCGCCTCTGGGCGGCTATGACCAGGCTTTGTGGCGCCACAAAAAACTGCTCGCCGGGCAGGATATCCACTTTGAGCCCGGTATCAACGAAGATTTGGGGGCCACCAATATCTGGGGGACCCAGCTGCTCGATCACTATCGTCAGCAGGCCACCCGCGATGGGGTCTTTGCGATCTGGTATGGCAAGGGCCACGGGGTGGACCGCAGCGCAGATGTGTTCCGCCAGGCCAATATCCAGGGCACCTCGAAGCGCGGTGGGGTACTGGCCCTGTGCGGTGATGACCACACCGCGGAATCCTCCATGTTTTCCCACAATACCGACCAGATTTTCGAGTCGGTGATGATGCCGCTGCTGTTTCCCGCCACTATTGAAGAGTACCTGAGTCTCGGTCTCGCCGGTATTGCCCTGTCGCGGTTTTCCGGTCTGTGGGTGGGCTTTAAGACGATTACCGAGACTGTTGAGGCGGGGGCCTCCCTGGTTGTGCCCGGGTTGCCGCAGTTTGTGCTGCCCGCGGATTTCCCGCTTCCGGCCCACGGCCTCAATTACGATCCCACCCTCAACTGGCCGGCGCAGCGCCTGGAATACGAGCGGCGGCTGCTGGAAGAGCGCCTGCCGGCGGCGCAGGCGTTCGCCTATGCCAACCGCCTGGACAAGACCACCTGCGAAGCCCAGCGCAAGCGCTTTGGCATTGTGACAGTAGGCAAGGCCCACGGTGACTTGCTCGAGGCCCTGCAGTTGCTCAATCTGAATGAGGGCGACCTGTGCGAGGCCGGCATCTCCATCTACAAGGTGGCCATGTCCTGGCCGCTGGAACCCAGGGGAATCGGCGCGTTTGCCGAGGGTATGGAGCGGCTGCTGGTTGTGGAGGAGAAGCGCCCGCTGGTGGAGGACCAGTTGAAGACGCAGTTGTATGGCTGGGACGATACCCGCCGCCCCAAAGTGGTGGGCAAGAAAGACCTGAACGGGGAGGATCTGCTGCCGGCAGTCTGGGGCTTAGGGCCGGATCAGGTAGCCAAGGCGATCGCGCGCTGGCTCGCAGATACCGAACTGGCGGCAAAACTGATTCCTCTGGCGCAAAAGCTCGGCGGCAATGTGCCGCAACGGGCCCCGGGCCTATTGGTGCGGGAGCCGATCTTTTGCGCCGGCTGCCCCCACAATACCTCCACCCGGCTGCCCGAAGGCAGCCTCGGCAGCGCCGGTATCGGCTGCCATATTATGGCGCTGGGCAAGGGCCTGCGCACCGACACCTACTCCCATATGGGTGGGGAGGGTGCGCAGTGGGTGGGGCTGCACCGCTTCACCCGCACCGGACATATTTTCCAGAATATGGGCGACGGCACCTACAACCACTCGGGCCTGCTGGCCATTCGCCAGGCAGTGGCCAGCGGGGTGAATATCACCTACAAGATCCTGCTCAACGATGCCGTGGCCATGACCGGCGGCCAGCCCGCCGATGGCGAGGTGAGCGCGCCCAGCCTGTCGGCACAGTTGCTGGCCGAGGGGGTGGGCACAGTGGTACTGCTCAGTGAGCACCCGCAGCACTGGCACAAACACCGCAGCGAGCTGCCGGCGCAGGTGCAGATTCTGCCCCGCTCGGCACTGGATAGCGTGCAGCGCCGCCTGCGCGAGACCCCCGGTGTGACCGCGATTATCTACGAACAGGTGTGTGCGGCGGAAAAGCGCCGCCGCCGCAAGAAGCAGCAGTTGGCCGATCCGGCCCAAAGGCTATTGATCAACCAGCGGGTGTGCGAGGGCTGCGGGGACTGCAGTGTGCAGTCCAGTTGTATTGCGGTGGAGCCCCTGGAAACCCCCTACGGGCGCAAGCGCCAGATCAACCAGTCCAGTTGTAACAAGGACCTGCGCTGTGCCGAGGGTTTCTGCCCGAGCTTTGTCACTGTCGAGGGCGGGGCGCTGAAAAAACCACCGCTGGAGCCCCTGGCGGAATCCCTGGATGCGGCCATTGCCACATTGCCCGCGGCGCCCACCGCCGCGCTGGAGCAGCCCCTGGGTATCCTGGTTGCCGGTATCGGTGGCAGCGGCGTGCTCACCGTGGCAGCGCTCCTGGGCATGGCGGCACACCTGGAAGACAAGGGCAGTACCACGCTCTATTTCACCGGCTTGTCGCAGAAAAACGGCGCTGTGGTGGCCCATGTAAAAGTGGGCGCGCGACCACAGGATATTACCACCGCGCGTATTCGCGACGGTGCTGCAGAGCTGTTGCTGGGCTGCGATATGGTGACCGCTGCCGGACAGCGCCCCAAGTTTGCCGCAGGCAAAATGCGCGCACTGGTAAATACCGCCGAGGTGCCGGTGGCGGCCTTTGTGCGCGATAACGACCTGGCCTTCCCGGCGCAGGAAACCCGGCAGAGTATCGAGGCTCTGTGTGCCCAGTACTATGCCTTCGATGCCAACCAAACCGCGCAGGCCCTGTTCGGCGATACCCTCGCCAGCAACCTGATGATCATGGGTTTTGCCTGCCAGCAGGGTCTGCTGCCTATCGGCGAGGCGGCGCTGGAGCGCGCCATCCAACTGAACGGCGTTGCGGTGGAAAACAACCTGCGCGCCTTTCGCGCGGGGCGCCTGCTGGCGGTGGACCCGAAGCTGGTCGAGCAGCTGGCGGTGCCGGCGCAAGCGGTGAAAATGGCGGACCCCCAGGAGCCTGTTGAGCAACTGATTGCACGCCTGGCGAGAGAGCTGGGCGAATACCAAAACGCTGCCTACGCCCGCCAGTTTACCCAACCTATCGAGCGCCTGCGCAGGGCGGAGCAGGCCCTGCCGGGTGCCGGCGCCACGCTCACGCGCACGGCCGCCAACAGTCTGTTCAAAGCCATGGCTTACAAGGACGAGTACGAAGTGGCGCGCCTGTACAGTGGCGAAGATTTCAAGCGCCAGTTGCGCGAGACCTTCAGCGGCGACTTCACTCTGAAATTTCATATGGCGCCGCCGCTGCTGGCGCGGCCCGATGCCAGCGGCCGCGTGCGCAAAATGCAGTTTGGCCCCTGGATGGGCAGGCTGATGCCGCTGCTGGCGCGGGGCAAGGTATTGCGCGGTACTTTCCTGGACGTGTTTGGCTACAGCGGCGAGCGCCGCGCCGAGCGCGCCTGGTCGCGCCAGGTGTCGCAGGCGGTGGTGGCGGTGGCGGCCCGGTTGCACCCCGACAATGTCGCCGCAGCGCGGGAACTGCTGGAAATTCCGCAGCAGGTGCGCGGTTATGGCCATGTGCGCGAACAGCACTTTGCCCGGGTGAAGGCACGCTGGGAGCACCTGTTCGACCACTTCGCCGATGGCGGCAGCGGTCAGGGTTCGGCGCTGGCGTCCTGACCCGGCACGTTTTGGCCTGTTATCCGGGCCGGAAGGGGATCAGTGGGTTGAGCAGCCAGCCGCTGATCCCGGTGACGGCCACCGGCGCGCTCACCGCAGAGAAGCACACACAGGCCTGATCCTGGGTGGCTATGGGCCTGTGCACCTGGCCCGGTTGGCGCAAAATAAAATCGCCCCGGTTGTAGACGCCAAAATGGTCGGAGAAACTGCCGTGCAGCACAACCGCGAGCTCGCTCCCGCGGTGATCGTGTTCGACCATTTCGCCGCCGCTGCACAAGCGGTGGAAGGCCACCTCATAGTGTTTCTGCCCGGTCCTGAGCCGGCATATCTGCAGGGAGCGGGTGATTTTTTTCCAGCGCAGGGGAATGTTTTGGGCCAGCAGTCTGCCCAGAACCGGAGGGATATCGGCGAGGGTCGCATCGGGCGCGGGAGGCGGGGGCGTTTCGCGCCGGCCGGGGATCCTGCCGGGGGCTCGCTCAATGCGTTCCATCACCCGTTCAAAGGCGCCAGCCTGCAACGGCTGTGAGGGGCTTTGCTTGAGTATCGAACCGCCGAGGCTGTTCAGCGCATGGTATTGCCGGCGACACGCTGCGCACAGTTGCACATGGGCAGCGATAACCAGGCTCGGGCCTCGCGCCAGACTCCCCGAGGCATATTCCAGTAGCAGATTTTGATCCGGGTGATGGCGAATCATAGCGTACCTACCTGCTCAATCTGCCCTGGAGTTTTTTCATTGCCAGGCGCACGCGGGATTTGACCGTGCCCAGGGGCAGTTTCAACTCTGCGGAAATCTCACTGTGGGATTTGCCCTCCATATAGGCTTTTTCCAGAATATGGCCCTGTTCCGCCGGCAGGGCTTTCAGGCCTTCGGCAATGTCCCGCTCGTTGCGTTTGTGCTGCAAAGAGAGCAGCGGCTGGCTCTCCAGGGTTTCATCCCAGATATCGGCCACATCGATAGCGTCGTCGCGGTTTCGGTGGCGCTGGCTGCGCCGCAGCATGTCGATGCGGCAGTTGCGCATGATGGTGTAGATCCAGGTGCCGGCGGAGGCTCTGCTGGCATCGAAGCGGGGGGCCTTGTGCCAGACTTTGAGCATCACCTCCTGCACCAGTTCATCGGCGGCTTCGGTATGCACTAGCGCAGCGGCGCGACTGTGGTGGAACCCTTTGATCAAGGGTGCAAAATGCCGGAATACACGCTCAAATGCCTGCCGGTCGCGCTTTGTGCCCACAAGCGTAAGGAGGTTACACCAGTCATCTTCGCGGTCCCGGGGGTTTCTCACGGCAATTTCAATGCGATTGTGTTTGTGCGTCTGCGCCATCTTAGTGGTCTTTGCGGTGTTGTCGACCCTTTCTACGCACCGCCGGGGCGAATGGATGCTGGCGGGGCAGTTTTTTGGTCAGGCAGCCAGGCAAACTGCCAGGTTGATTTCGAACAGTGATCCATACTCCCTGTGCTGTCGTATTTTATAAAGGTGTACAAGGCGGACTAAAACGGAAGCAGCCATGAGCAGGCAAGCGCTGATACAACAAGTGCAGGAGTACTACACGGATTTTCTGGTCAGGGACCCGGCGGACCTGGCCGGGATCTATAGCGAGGAGGTGGTTTTTTGCGATCCATTGCGCCGTGTTGAAGGCCTCCCGGCCCTGCAGGCGCACTTTGCACACATGAGCCGGGGTTTGACCCAGTGCCGCTTCCAGTTTGAGAAAGCCTCGATTGACCACGACAGCGCCTGTCTGCCCTGGCATATGCATTACGCCCACCAGTCCCTGCGAGGGGGCCGCCCGCTGCGCTTGCGTGGCTGCAGCCTGCTGCGCTGCTCCGATAAGGTGTTTTACCACGAGGATTTTTTTGATCTGGGCGCGATGGTCTATGAACAGGTGCCGCTACTGGGCACACTGGTGCGCTTTTTCAAGGCGCGAATGGAGCGGAGTTGAGCGGTGAAAGAGATTCGCAACAAGACTCTGTGGGTGACCGGTGCCAGTTCCGGTATCGGTCGCGCGCTGTCGCTGCGCCTTGCGCGCCATAACAATATCGTCATTGCTTCCGGGCGCCGTTTCGAGGCCTTGGCCGAGTTGCAAACGCACTGCCCCGAGCGTATCCGCGTCCTCGATTGCGACGTGGCCGACGACGCCGCCATGACGGCCGTCCCCGAGCGTTTGGGCGCATTGAGTGGCCACCTGGATATGGTGATCGCCTGTGCCGGTACCTGCGAGTACGATGACGATCTCCAGCTTGACGGGAGCACCTACCGGCAGGTGTTCGATGCCAACTTCTTCGGTGTGGTGAATACCCTGCGCAGCGCCTTGCCGCTGCTGGCCGCCAGCCCCGCACCGGTCTTTGCCGCGTTGGGTAGCCTGTCTTCGGTGGTGCCGTTTCCCCGTGCAGAGGCCTATGGCAGCTCCAAGGCTGCGTTGGATTATTTCCTCGGTGCAGTGCGTGCAGACCTCTGCCGCACCCCCTTGAAAGTGGTGCGGATTCGCCCCGGATTTGTGCGCACCCCGCTCACCGCGCGCAATGATTTCGGGATGCCTTTTTTAATGAGTGCCGAGCAGGCCGCGGAGCGTATCGAGGTGGGCCTGTGCAAAGGGCGCAGCAGCATCGATTTTCCCCGGCGCCTGAGCTGGCCTTTGCGGTTGTTGGGGAGCTGCAGTGCGCTTTGGTTTTATCTCTTTGCGCCCAAAATGACAAGGATTCGCAGGTTAAGGAAGCGCTGATGCGTATCGCCATTGTCGGCAGCGGTATTGCCGGGCTCACGGCGGCCTATCTGTTGAGCCGCAAACATGAGATCACGGTGTTCGAGGCCCTTGACCGTCTGGGTGGGCACACCGCCACCGTGGCGGTGCAGGAGGGGGATCGCCAGCTCGCGATCGATACCGGTTTTATTGTGTACAACGACTGGACCTACCCGAACTTTATCCGCCTGCTGGATGAATTGGGTATTCAATCCCAGCCCACGTCCATGGGGTTCAGTGTGCGCTGTGAACGGGAGGGGTTCGAGTATGCCGGCAACAATCTGAACGCGCTGTTTTCCCAGCGTGCCAACCTGCTCAGTGCCGGCCACTGGCGCATGCTGTGGGACATTGTGCGCTTCAACCGCGCGGCCCTGCGGGACTGGCGCCAGGGACGCCTGCACGAGGGGCTGACCCTGGGGGAATATCTGCCAGCCAACGGCTATTCGGCGGAATTTGCCAATCGCTACCTGGTGCCGATGGGGTCGGCCATCTGGTCTGCCTCCGTGGCACAGATGCTGGAGTTCTCGGTCAGTTTCTTTGTGCGTTTCTTTTTTAATCACGGCCTGCTGAATGTGTTCCGACGCCCCCAGTGGCGCGTGGTCAAAGGCGGTTCGCGGGAATATATTGGCCCCTTGAGTGCGCCTTTTGCCGACCGTATACGCCTTTCCACACCGGTAGAATCCGTACTGCGCAGGCCCGGAGGGGTGGATTTGGTCACCGACTCCGGGCAGAGGGAATCTTTTGATGCGGTGGTATTTGCCTGTCATTCGAATCAGGCCCTGAGGTGCCTGGGGGATGCCAGTGATCCCGAGCGGCAGATCCTCAGCGCCATTCCCTATGCCTGCAATCAGGTGGTACTGCATACGGATACCAGTTTACTGCCACAACACCGGCGCAGCTGGTCCAGTTGGAATTACCGTTTGCGCACAGAGCGGGACCGATTGCCGGTGCTCACCTATAACATGAATATTCTGCAGGGGCTGAAAACCCGCAAAACCTACTGCGTCAGCCTGAATGCGGGAGCGCGTATTGACCCGGACAGGGTGCTCGCCCGCTTCGAATATGCCCACCCGCAGTTTTCCGTGGCCGGCAGCCGCGCCCAGGCACAGTGGGCACGTATTAACGGGGTGAATCGCACCTGGTTTTGCGGGGCTTACTGGGCCAACGGGTTCCATGAAGACGGGGTGAACAGCGCCCTGCGCGTTGCCGAACAGTTGGGTGTGCGCTGGTGAGGGAGCTTGATTGATGGAGAGTGCCATCTACACCGGGTGGGTACAGCACCGCCGGTTCGCCCCGCGGGCACACCGATTCCGCTACAAGGTGTTTATGGTGTATGCGGACCTGGCAGAGCTGGACAGTCTGTGCGCGCTGTCCCCCTGGTGGTCCAGGAAACCCTGGGCACCGGCGCGCTTTTGCCGGGAGGACTTTTTCGGTGATCCGTCCCTCAGCCTGGACGAAGCGGTGCGGCGCCGGGTTTGGGAAGCCTGCGGGGAGCGTCCACCGGGGCCCATACGCCTGCTGGCCAACTGGCGCTACTTTGGCTACAACATGAATCCCATCAGTATCTATTACTGTTTTGACGACCGGGGCCGGGCGGTGCACTGGATATTGCTGGAAGTCCACAACACCCCCTGGCAGGAGCGCCACAGCTATGTACTGGACTGCCGCTCGGATACGCGGGTGCAGAGGGCTGCGTTTGCCAAGACATTCCACGTCTCCCCGTTTATGCCCATGGCACAGAGCTATCGCTGGCGAGGTACCACCCCGGGTAAACGGCTTAGCGCTTATCTGCAGAATATTGACTCCAGTACAGCGGGGCAGGGCGAGCGTCCGCTGTTCGATGCCACATTAAGTCTGCGTCGGCAGGAGCCGAGTCCCAGTGTCCTCAACGGGGTTCTGATCCAGTACCCGCTCATGACCGTAAAAGTAATCACTGCCATCTACTGGCAGGCATTCAAGTTGTGGCTCAAGCGCACCCCGATGTTTGCACATCCCCGTGGTGGCCGCGGAGCCCGTCGTACAGGAGACAAGTGCTGATGAGAGCCGTGCAGGACACGGGGCGGAATTCACAGGCCCCAACGGCGCGGGCCAGCGGGTCCCGGCTGATACAATTTGCCCGCAAGCTGGTGCTGAACAAGCTGCGTCTGATCCAGCGGGGGCACCTGGTGGTGGAGGAGGCCGGAAGCTGCTATGGCTTTGGCGAGCCGCGGGAACAGGCACACCTATGCGCGCATATCCGCATAGAGGACAGCAGCGTCTATCTGCAGGTGTTGGCAAACGGATCCATCGGTTCCGGCGAGGCCTATATGCAGGGCGCCTGGTGTTCGCCGAGGCTGGTGGATGTGATTCGCCTGATGGTTGATAACATGGCGCTGATCGAGAATATGGACAGCCGCTGGAGCTACTTGCCGCGCAAGGTGCTGCGCGCGCTGCACCGCCTCAATGCCAATGACCACAGCGGCTCGCGCAGGAATATCGCCGCCCACTATGATCTGGGCAATGACTTTTTCCGGTTGTTTCTCGATAGCACCATGCTGTATTCCTCGGCGGTATTTCCCTCACAATCCGCCACACTCCATGATGCTTCCGTCCATAAAATGGCACTTGTTTGCCGCAAGTTACAGTTAAAGGCAAGCGATCACCTGCTGGAAATTGGCACTGGCTGGGGTGCCATGGCCATCTACGCCGCAAAGCATTACGGCTGCCGCGTGACCACCACCACCATCTCCCGCGAGCAGTTTGAATATGCGCAACAGTGGGTGCGAAGAGAGGGACTGCAGGATCGCGTTACCCTGCTGTTGCGGGACTATCGCGATTTGCACGGGTGCTATGACAAACTGGTTTGCATTGAGATGGTGGAGGCCGTGGGGCATGAATTCCACCGGCAGTTCTTCACCACCTGCAGCCGGCTCCTGAAGGAGGATGGGCTGATGGTCATGCAGTCCATCACTATTCAGGATCAACGCTATCACTATTACCGCAAAGAAATAGACTTTATCCAGCGCTATATTTTTCCCGGTGGCTGCCTGCCATCGAATCAGGTGATCGCCCACCATATTGCCACTGCCACGGACCTGCAAATAGTCGGTCTGGAGGATATAACCGCACACTATGCGCGCACCCTGGGTGCTTGGCACCGGGCCTTTTTGGCCGGGGCAGACAAAGTGCGGGCATTGGGATTCGATGAACGCTTTATCCGTATGTGGGAATTCTATTTGTGCTATTGCCGGGGTGGTTTTATGCAGAGAGTCATCAGTACCGCACAATTTGTCTTCGCCAAGCCGCGGTTTCTCGGCAGCTTTTGATATGTGGCGATTTGTCGCCAATGCCCTATTGTTCGATATCGCCTGGCCCCTCTGCGTGATTGTGGCCAGGCCCTGGATCATTGTGCCCTTTACCCTTATCAATTTGTTTTTGCACCTGGCGTTTGTGGCCAATTTGCGCAGGGAACCCCTGTGGCTGGCCGGCGTCTTTCTGTTTGGTGTGGGGGTGGATTCGGTCCTTTTTCACCTGGGGCTGTTACAGAATCAAAGTGGACAGCCCTGGCCGCCGCTATGGCTGATATGCCTGTGGCTGAATTTTGCCATGACCTTGCGCTACAGCCTGGTTTTTCTGCAACGCAATCTGTGGCTGGCGGCTGTACTGGGGGGGATTTTCGGGCCTTTCAGTTACTATACCGGTGCCTTTCTCAACGGTACCGTGGCATTGCACCAGCCCCTCTGGCAGTCCCTGCTGGTACTTTCGTTGCTCTGGGCCCTGATGCTGCCGGGGTTTGCCCGCACAGCCCGGAACCAATGCCTGAAAGAGAGGAAACATGCTTGAACTGCTCGCCGCCCTGGCAGTGGCAGCCGCGGGCTGCGGATACCAGGGGCCGTCCACCGCCTGGGGTCTGGCTTTCGATCCCCACAGCCAGTCGCTGGAATACTGCGAGTATTACCTGCCTTCGGCACAGAACCGGATCAGGGTCTTGTATTTTACTGCCGATGGGCAGCGCTTTGCCGAGAAAACCCTGCTGGACCACTCGGGCAAATCCCGCGGCGGTACGGCAGTGCCGGAAGTAGTGCAGAGGGACTTTCGCCATGGGGAAATCCGCGAGGTGCGTCGGGAGCGGGGGCAGTGGCTGATGCGCTACCGAAAATCCACACATACGGATTGGAAAACAGCGCGTTACGGTCTTGCCGGTATCGATGTGGTGGATGCCGGCTTTGATGTCTATGTGCGCGAGCACTGGTCTGAGCTGGTGCGCGGCGACACCCTGGCATTCAATTTTGCCTCGCCCCTACACGGCCGTGCGATCAGGCTGCGTGCGCGCAAGCTGACCTGTAAAAATGCCCGGCCGGAAGCGGTGTGTATCCGCGTGGATGTTGCGCAACCGTTGTTGCGCCTGTTCGCGGGGAATCTCGACCTTGTCTACGATGGGGCCAGCCGCAATCTCCTGTGGTTTGAAGGCGTGGTGAATATTCTCGACTCCGAGGCGCGGACCCAGCGCTTAAGGATTTACTACCAGTACGGTTCTTGACCGGGTCTGGCCGTTGGCTTTGGCCGAAGCGCGCAAATAACCCCTTATCGCAGTATCTCCTCCAGAGCGCGGCCAGTGGGTCAGTTTTTTTGTGCTTTTTCTTCCCTGGGCGACTGGCGCCAACTTCAACCAGCAGCTAAACCTAAAGAAGAAAAGCATGACATCTCCGCTATTGACTCTCGCGCTAAGGGGTATCCGATGAAAACGGGTTTTGTTGCCACCACCGGATTTTGCATGGTACTGATCGCGGCTTGTGCCGCCCAGCCGGAACAGGTGCCCGGTGCTGGGGGTATCGTGATCGACACCTGGGGTGTCAACATCAACCAGTACCAGGCAGACCTTGCCGAGTGCAAGGGAATTGCCTATTCCACTTACAGCGATCAGGGCCGCCGCGGCCTGGCCGGTGCTGCCGGGGGCGCTGTGGTTGGGGGTGCGCTGGGAGCCATTGTTGGTGACAGCAGCCGTTCCGCCGCTGCGGGTGCCGGTGCCGGTGCCCTGGTGGGCGGCCTCTCCGGCGCGGGCAGTGCCGGCGCCGAAGCCAACCAGATTATCAAAAACTGTCTGCGCGGCCGTGGCTATCGCGTGCTGAATTAATGTCTCCCGCCGGGGAGTGACCAGCTTCTCCCGCAGGTCCTCTGGTATTCGGCAACCTCACAGGACTTGGTTTGGGCCGGGGTAACCACCGGCCCTTTTTTTTAGGGGCTGTTCGCGGCTGATTGCCCGATGGGGTTTCTCCCCGATGGCACATTTGAACTGCGGCAGAAACCGGGCAGTGCACTGGCAAAAACCATGGGAGCCTTGTATGTCTACTACGACCGGCATCAATGCCTATGCGGTTCTGCAAGCCGGCGGGCCCTTTCAGCCCTATCGGATTCCAGTGGGTGCGCTGGGGGCGACAGAAGTGGAACTGGATGTACTCTACTGCGGCATTTGCCACAGCGACCTCAGCATGATTGAGAACGAATGGGGGCTGTCCCAATACCCGATGATTGCTGGGCACGAAGTGATCGGGCGGGTTGCAGCCACAGGCAAGCAGGTGAAGCGCTTTGCGCCGGGGGCGATTGTGGGGCTGGGATGGAATTCGGGGTATTGTGAAATATGCCACAACTGCCGGATGGGGGATCGCAACCTCTGCAGGGAGGCCAGATTCACCGTGCTCACCAACGGGGGCTTTGCAGATAAAGTACGTGCGGATGTGAACAGCCTGGTGGCGATTCCGGAGGGGATTGATCCCGTCTCAGCCGGCCCACTGTTGTGCGGGGGCATTACCGTCTTCAATCCGCTGGTGCAGTTTGATGTAAAACCAACCGATAGGGTAGCGGTGGTTGGCATTGGCGGGCTCGGGCATCTGGCGGTGATGTTTTTGAATGCCTGGGGCTGTGAAGTGACCGCTTTTACTTCCAGCGCGTACAAACATCGGGATGCACTGGCCCTGGGTGCGCACAGTACCCTCAACTCCTGTGACCCGGCGGAGATTGAAGCAGCCGCCATGCGGTTTGATTTCATTATCTCGACGGTCAATGTCAATTTGGATTGGGATTTATATATCCAGGCGCTCAAGCCAAAGGGTCGCCTGCACTTTGTGGGTGTTGTTGTGGACCCCATTCAATTCACGCTGTTGCCCATGATTCTGGGCCAGCGCACCGTGTCCGCTTCCCCGGTTGGCAGCCCGGCGACCATGGAAACCATGCTGGACTTTGCTGCCCGCCACCGCATCAGACCCCGGGTGGAGATTTACCCCATGCACCGGATTGAATCGGCATTTCAGCACCTGAAATCGGGCAAGGCAAATTATCGGGTTGTGTTGTCACGGGAGGGGGAAAATTCTGGCTAAACCAGCGCTGTGCTGGTGATTCTTTGTCCGGCAGTCAACTGGGCGTTTCCTATATCCTTGACACGGATCAGAGATCCGTTCAGTGAAGAAACTTACTCCCGGGGCGTAAGAAAAGAAACCCCCTGTTCCAGGGCGCGCGGTGAATACATCCCTGTACGATTCGTAATCGGCATCCATACCTCATTTGATCCTGGGAGAGAGGGATTCTTCCCTTCTTACTAATCTGTGTTCTTCTCAGTTTCTCGATATAGTCGCAACCTGTCTTTGTGCTGAATCCCAGCTTCAAAAATTGCATGATTATAGTGGTTTATAAAATAACGCGGATTCAACCTTGAAGTGCATACCATTTATGCGGCTTGTGCCGCCAAGTAATTATCCATTAAATCTTCTGGTGTTTCAAAGCCTAATGTTTTCCTTGGGCGGTTATTTAAATCGCATACCACTGCATCAACCTCCCCCT
>NZ_JBLBUB010000016.1:37835-121627 GCF_047289955.1 Microbulbifer jejuensis | reverse complement strand
TTACTTCGGTTTGCGGTCGAGCTCCGCCTGGGCAAAAAAAGCGGCAGCCTTGCGCAAGATCTCGTTAGCGCGCTTCAGCTCGCGGACTTCGCGCTCCAGCTCTTTAAGGCGGGCTGCGGCACCACTAGTGGTGCCGGGCTTAGTGCTGTTATCGACTTCTATCTTGTTGACCCATGATCGTAGAGTCTCAGGCGTACAGCCGATCTTGGAGGCGATAGATGTAATCGCTGCCCAGCGTGATTTATGCTCGTGCTCGCCGGTCAACACCATGCGAACTGCGCGTTCCCGTACTTCGGGGGAGTATCCAGGTTGTTTGCTCATTGGCTAATTCTCTCAAGAAAGTTAGCCTCCGAGAAACCCGGGGTGATTCAGTATCCGGTTCTTGAATGTCGAATTTCCGGTCCAGCAGGTTCGGGATATCGACATGGGGCTGCTCTGCCTTCTTATACGCATGCGAAGGAACCTGGGTGCTTTCCAGCCCCAGCAGCTTCATCCTGCGGCCAGCACGGTATCGGCTGAGAGGTGTTCCACTTTGCGTCACTATCTTGGCAATGGACCGGGCTCCCGCTGAGCCGTTACTGACTGTATGTGCGGCCTTCACCAAGGTCTGTAACTGAAGCTCTTCTGGCTTCGGAGCTGTTGGCCTATCGCGCCAAACCCGGTAGCTGCTGCGGTGTATATCAAACGCCTCACAAAGGCGCTGAACAGCGTAGCTCTCCTGCAATCGCTCAATTATCGAGAATTGTTCAGCGAGTCCGACATCAAGAGAGCTGTAGCCTTTTTTAAGATTTCTTTCTCCTCTTCGACACGTCTGAGCTTGCGCTCTAGTTCCTATATGCGTTGCTGCTCCGGCGTCAGGGCGCTTCCTTTGGGTGTTTTACCACCTCGCTCTAAGCGGATTCTCCGCACCCATGACTCTATGGTAGATTTGCTGACGCCCATGGCTTCGCACGCGGCCTTTACCGTGTACCCCTGGTCAACAACTAGCTGAGCCGCCTCCAGTTTGAACTCTGGGCTAAATTTTCTTTTTGTGCTGGTCATTTATTCACCTGATCTTCGTTGTGAGTGATGTTATCACCCAAAGTCAGGTGGCCAAATTTACTATGCCACTACACTTTAGTGTCTATTAATTTACCATCGAAGGAGCATCGTCTACTGGACTAGACTTTGTTTAATGCTTGAGTGCCTGTGCGGACAGTACACGATTGTACATGTTCTAATCCGCAGAGTTGTAAATAGAGCGCAATAAGAAGTTAGCCAGTTTAAGCCACAAGTAATCTTTGAGTTCTCCCCCTGCAAACTAACTGTTTACCACGTGGTCAACTGCTTATTTAGAGAAAGTAAACGGCATGGGCTAAGCAGCCTTTCTCTTAAGTAGTCCCTTTTCTCCATCATCTTCAACAGGATTCAAATGAGGTCGAATGATTAGCACTCGCTCAGGGTTAAGCATAATCCCTGCTGATCTGTAAGCCACTGATCCTTGTCGCTTGGTTTGGCCTGTTTGATTTGTGTATCTGTAAGGGCCATTGGTGGTGCTACCTGTTTCTAAATTGAACCGAGGTAGCACCAGATAGCACCGGATGGCAATGAACTAGAGCGGAGGACTGTGTAACCTCCAGATAGCAGAAAGCCCCGATTTACGGGGCTTTCTGGATGATTCCGAACTTCTTCGGATCTTGATGTGGTGCCCAGGGCGGGACTTGAACCCGCACGAGCATAGCTCACTACCCCCTCAAGATAGCGTGTCTACCAATTCCACCACCTGGGCAAAAATCTTACTGCTGTTCCTCTGTTTCAGGTTTTGGATCAGCCGGAGACTCTTGTGAACCGTTACTTTGCTCAGGGACCTGGGGAACATCACCGGCCTCCAGGTCTGCTTCGAGCTGCGGGATATCACTTTCGATCTCAGGTAGCTCCGTAGCCGGGCCAATCTGCTCAACGGCAGCAGGTAACTGAGGCAGATCTGCGTCTATATTGGCTTCTGTACCCTGGCGGGCCAAAATAGCCAGCCCAAAGCTGGTGACGAAAAACACTGTCGCAAGAATCGCTGTCAGATGCGAAAAGAAATTCCCACTTCCCTGACTGCCAAAAACCGTCTGCGAAGCACCGGCACCAAAAGAAGCACCAGCTTCAGCGCCCTTGCCCTGTTGCAGCAAAATCAGGCCGATAATACTCAGCGCGATCAGAACATGTACAATTAATACTAACTTTTCCATTTTCTGGAAACTCTCTGTCTGGGTTTGCCAACCCGTTATTCAGTATTTCTTATCTCATCTACTGTAACTATACAGCAGCGCGGCATACCCCGGCGAACTCCTTCGCATCGAGTGAAGCTCCACCTACAAGGGCGCCATCAATATCAGCCTGTGCGAACAGTGCACTGGCATTGGCGGATTTTACACTACCGCCATACAAAATTCGTACTGTGAGGCCAACATCACCCATTTGAGTACGAATAAACTTATGCACATTTTGCGCCTCTTCAGGAGAGGCCGTTTTGCCTGTGCCTATGGCCCACACCGGCTCGTAGGCCACAACCGAGCATTCCCAGGCCTTCTCTTCAATCACCGCTTTCACTGCCTGTAACTGAGAGGCGACCACTTCCAGAGTGCGCCCTTGATCCCGCTCTTGCAGGGTTTCACCCACACAGAGAATGGGGATCAAGTTTGCCGCTTGCGCGGCTACAAATTTTTTTGCAACCAGCTCGCTGGTCTCACCGTAGAGGCCGCGCCGCTCGGAATGCCCGACAATGACATAACGGGCATCGCAGTCCAATAACATACGCGCGGAAACCTCACCGGTAAAAGCCCCATCGGGCTCATGGC
Organism: Microbulbifer jejuensis; assembly: GCF_047289955.1. Taxonomy (NCBI): domain Bacteria; kingdom Pseudomonadati; phylum Pseudomonadota; class Gammaproteobacteria; order Cellvibrionales; family Microbulbiferaceae; genus Microbulbifer; species Microbulbifer jejuensis. Next base: position 118,802 of record NZ_JBLBUB010000016.1, on the reverse strand, counting down.
TGAGGTTTTGCCCACCCACTTTAAAACTGCCTTTTTTCTCCGCGGCCTGGGCAGCCTGAGAGAGGTAGGGAAAGGGCGGGCATACCACAACATCAGCGGAGACGTCCCCCAACTCGAGGTCAGTGAAAAAACGCTCGGCAAAGGCACGATTGCCGTTCATCTTCCAGTTGGCTGCTACCAGCGATATTCGCATCTGGGCTCCTTCAAGGGGCGCAAATCTTAGCGGCAATCCCGCCAACATACAACCCAAAATGTCCGGCTTGGTTCCCCATCGTCAGAGGCCAGCTTCCCTTGTGCCCCCAGCCTATATCAGCTGTTCCCAATCCGCTCCACCACGGAGGCAATATGTTTTGCCAGCTGCTCCACCTGAACGTGGTCACGCCCTTCAACCATCACCCGAATCAGGGGTTCGGTGCCGGAGGGGCGCAGTAATACCCGGCCACTGCGGGCCAGTTGCCGCTCTGCATCACTGACCGCGGTTTCTACATCTGGATGATCAAGCACACCGTCCCGATGCCTGAGTCGCACATTCACCATGTGCTGAGGAAGCATTTTCATACGCGCCTTCAACTGGTGCAAGGGCTCGCCAAAGTCGGACAGTGCCCGCAATACCCGAAGTGCGGCAACAATACCATCCCCGGTAGTAGAGGCGTCGGCACAGATAATATGGCCGGAAGACTCCCCGCCAAGCAGCCAGCCATTGGCCTGCATTTTCTCTAATACATAGCGATCACCAACGTTGGCACGCGCAAATGGAATGCTGCGCTCGCCCAGGGCCAGCTCGAAACCATAGTTGCTCATCAGAGTACCGATGACCCCCTTGCATCCACCCAGGTACTCCTGTTGGTGCAAGGCGATCATAAAGAGCAATTGGTCACCGTCAATCAGTTCACCCTTGTGATCCACAAGTAAGACCCGGTCGCCATCCCCATCGAAAGCCACCCCCAGATCAGCACCTTGTTCAAGTACGGCACCCTGCAGCTGCTCGGGTTTGGTAGAACCGCACTCCAAATTGATATTCTGCCCATTGGGGTTTATGCCGATAGCGCTGACCTCGGCCCCCAGTTCACGGAAAACCTTGGGGGCAATGTGGTAGGTGGCTCCATTGGCGCAATCCAGAACTATTCTGAGCCCCTCCAGGGAGAACCCCCAGGGCGTGGCAGCCTTACAGAATTCAATATACCGTGCGGCTGCATCATCAATACGCCGTGCCTTGCCGAGATTTTGTGCGGTTTGCATTGGTAGATCCAGCACCGCTTCTATCTCCCGCTCAACCTGATCGGGGAGCTTGCTGCCCGTGGCACTGAAAAATTTGATACCGTTATCCTGGTAGGGGTTGTGCGAGGCGCTGATCACAATACCTGCGCGCGCATGGAAAGTGCGCGTGAGATAGGCAATGGCCGGCGTGGGCATCGGGCCGAGCAGCCCGACATCCACGCCGGCGTTAATCAGGCCCGCTTCCAGCGCCGCCTCGAACATATAGCCCGACACCCGGGTATCCTTGCCAATCAGGATATTGGGGCGCCCCGGACGTTTCTCTCCCGGTAATTTACCCAACACCATGCCGGCGGCATAGCCCAGCCGCAACATAAAATCCGGGGTAATGGCACCCTCACCGACACGCCCTCGGATACCGTCGGTGCCAAAATACGTTCTCTGCATAAATCTTCCCGATCATGTATTTCGCCGCTTTTTACGCGCCTGGCAAAAGCCACAGTACCCCGGCGGCTCGGGGTAGCTGAGCTGGCAAAGCTCCTTAGGCTCCGCAATCCACCATTTGCCGCAAGCGCAGTACATCGACTGTCTCAGCCACATCGTGCACCCGCAAAATCCTTGCCCCTCGCTGGGCGGCGAGCATGGCCAGTGCAAGACTGCCGGGTAGGCGTTGATCCACTTCCCGCTGCAACAGGCGGCCAATCATGGACTTGCGTGACAGCCCGGCCAGTATGGGCACCCCTGCTGGAGCCAGCTGTGACAGGCTGCGCAGCAGCGCCAGATTGTGCGCATCGGACTTACCAAAACCGAAACCCGGGTCCAGGATCAGACGCTGCCGGGCTATGCCTTGAGCTTCACAGGCACTTACCCGGCTGTTTAAATAGTCAGCCACCTCCACCACCACATCGGCGTAGGAAGGGGCGCTTTGCATGGTGCCTGGCTGCCCCTGCATATGCATCAGGCAAATGGGCAAGCCTGTTTCAGCCGCCGCCTCCAGAGCGCCGGGGCGCTCCAGAGCCCGCACATCGTTAATCAATCCGGCGCCCACAGCGGCGGATGCCCGCATCACCGCAGGTGTGCTGGTATCGACCGAAACGATAGCGGCAAAATTCGCACAGATAGCCTCCACCACCGGCACCACCCTGTCCATCTCTTCCTGTTCGGATACCGGTGCGGCACCGGGGCGGGTGGATTCCCCCCCCACATCAATGATTGCAGCCCCCTCGCCCAACATCTGCCCGGCACGGCGCAGCACCAGGGACAAGTCCAGGTGCCCAGCGGTATAGTAGCTGCCACCATCAGAAAAAGAGTCCGGGGTTGCATTCAGCACACCCATCACAACGGGTGTGGCCAAATCCAGGGTGTATTTTCCAAAGGTAATGTTCATATGCAAAGTAAAAAAAACGGAATGCCGGGGCAGAATAGGCTAGCGCCTCAATTCCTGCCGGGCATTCCGTCTGTATTTCCTTCGGGGTTTCCCGCCTGAAAATCAGTGGCCGTTCAGTGGGCCACCCACGGGGTTGCTCTTATCGGTCTCAGCGGAAGGTTCTTTGGCGTCTTTTTCAGTAGTAGAGCTGCTGCCGCCGGAACCAAAGTTATTGTCCTGCCAATCTTTTGGCGGGCGAACCTTACGGCGTGCCATCAGATCATCTACCTGCTCGGCATCCAGGGTTTCATATTCCATCAGTGCATCTTTCATCGCTTCAAGGATATCCCGGTTTTCCTCCAGCAGATTGCCGGCCCGTTCGTAGCAGCTATCAATAATGCGGCGCACTTCCGCCTCAATTTCGTAAGTGGTCTTGCCGGACACCGGATTGCTGTGTCTGGGCTGACCGCTCTCGTCTTCACCGTAATGTAGCGGTCCCAGTTTCTCAGAGAGCCCCCACTTGGTGACCATATTGCGCGCAAGGTCGGTGGCGCGCTCAATATCGTTGGAGGCACCGGTAGTAACGCCGTCGACACCCAGGGTTATTTCCTCGGCAATACGACCGCCAAACAAAGAGCACAGCTGCGATTCAATGGCGCGCTTGGAGAGGCTGTATTTGTCCTCTTCCGGCAGGAATTGGGTTAAACCCAAAGCGCGGCCACGGGGGATAATGGTGACTTTATGCACCGGGTCATGCTCAGGCACCAGGCGACCGATAATCGCATGGCCCGCCTCGTGGTAAGCGGTATTTATCTTTTCCTTTTCGCTCATGACCATGGACTTGCGCTCAGCGCCCATCATGATCTTGTCACGGGCGTGTTCGAATTCGTCCATGGTAACGGTGCGCTTGTTGGCACGGGCGGCAAACAGGGCTGCCTCATTGACCAGGTTGGCCAGGTCTGCACCGGAAAAACCAGGCGTTCCCCGTGCGATTGTCTGCGCATTCACCTTGTCATCCATCGGTACCTTGCGCATATGCACCTTAAGGATCTGTTCACGGCCACGGATATCCGGCAGGCCCACGAACACCTGGCGGTCGAACCGACCGGGACGCAACAGGGCGTGGTCGAGCACATCCGGCCGATTGGTGGCGGCAATCACGATTACCCCTTCATTGCCTTCAAAGCCGTCCATCTCAACCAGCAGCTGATTCAGGGTCTGCTCTCGTTCGTCATGGCCACCACCGACACCGGCACCCCGGTGCCGGCCAACGGCATCAATTTCATCAATAAAAATAATACAGGGCGCCTGCTTCTTGGCCTGCTCAAACATATCCCGTACACGGGAGGCGCCCACGCCCACAAACATCTCCACGAAGTCGGAGCCGGAAATAGAGAAGAAAGGCACCTTGGCCTCACCGGCAATCGCCTTGGCGAGCAGGGTCTTACCGGTACCGGGAGGACCACACATCAGTACTCCGCGGGGGATATTGCCGCCCAGGCGCTGGAATTTGGTGGGATCGCGCAGGAACTCCACCAGCTCCTGGACTTCCTCCTTGGCCTCATCCACACCCGCCACATCGGCGAAAGTCGTCTTGATCTGATCCTCACCCAGGAGGCGTGCCTTGCTCTTACCAAAGGCCATCGGGCCGGACCGCCCGCCGGCCCCCCCCTGCATCTGGCGCATAAAGAACATAAATACGGCAATAATGATCAGAATCGGGAAGCTGGCAACCAGCAGTTGTTGCCAGATACTCGGGGATTCCGGTTCGCGCCCAATGAACTGGACATTGCTGCGCACCAGTTCATTGGTCAATTCATCATCTATAATTTGCGGCTGTATGGTCTTGAAACGGCTGCCATCGGCCTTCTCGCCAGTAATTACCAGGCCATCCACAATCACACTTTTTATCTGGCCCGACTGCACATCCTGAACAAAGTCGGAATAGCTGAGAGCCTCATCCCGGGATTGTGGTTTGAAGTTCTGAAACACCATCAGCAGCACCGCTGCGATGACCAACCACAGTACCAGGTTCTTCGCCATATCATTCAAAGGGATAGCCCTCTCGCTTTCGCACTCAATAACCGCCTATTTCGGCAACACCCGCTGCATCAATACCGGTTCAAACCAGTATAGGCGCGGAGGGCAACAGCCCGAACCGCCGATACAGGATTTGCTTATACCATACCAGACGTGCAGACCCGAAATACGCCCTGCCCTAGCCGCCCTTGAATCCCCGTGCCACCACATACACCTCGCGGGAGCGGGGCCTGGAGGCGCCGGGCTTACGGGTCACAACACTGTTGTAACTGGCTCGCAGGTCGCGGATCAGCGTATCGAACCCCTCGCCCTGAAAAACCTTAGCGACAAAAGCGCCACCCGGCTTCAATACCTGGCGCGCCAAATCCACGGCCAGCTCCACCAGATACATAGAGGCAGGCTGATCCACATCGCGTATCCCACTCATATTGGGGGCCATATCAGAAATCACAAGGTCGGCCATCTCCTCGCCAAGATGCTGTAACAGCTGGGTAAGCACCGACGCCTCGGTAAAATCACCCTGAATAAAGTCCACACCGGCCAGTGGGTCCATCGGCAGTATATCAGACGCCAAAACCCGGCCTTTGTGCCCCACCAGCGCCACTGCTACCTGAGACCACCCCCCCGGCGCCGCCCCCAGGTCGACAACCGTCATGCCCGGTTTGAATAGGCGGTCCTTGTTTTGCAGCTCCTGCAGCTTATAGCTGGCACGGGAGCGGTAGCCCTCCTTCAGGGACTGCTTGACGTAATGGTCATTAAAATGTTCACGCAGCCAGCGGTGGCTGCTCTTGGATCGGCCCATCGGGTACAATACCTACACATCAACTACAGCTAAATGTTAAAGCGGCCCCAGGCCGCGATCTGGCTCGCCACGCAGCTGCTGGCGAGGACTGCGATCTGCGACCGCTCCCACATCGATATCCACCAAGTGGTAATGGAGTATTGTATGCCTTTAACCGCCCACCGCAAAAAAGCACTGCGCACCCTGGGCCACAACCTCAAGCCGGTAGTGACCATAGCCGGCAACGGGCTCAGCGAGGGCGTGAGAGAGGAACTGGATCGGGCGCTTGAGGATCACGAGCTGATCAAGGTCAAACTGATGATCGCCAACCGCGAGGAGCGCCATCAGATGGTGGACGCACTCTGTGAACAATCCTCTTGCGAACTGGTGCAGGAGATTGGCAAGATTGCGCTGATTTACCGCGCTGCGCAAAAACCGGATATACGAAAGTCCAACTTACTGAAATAAAGAATCTAGTGCAGTCAATGCCGCTTCCTGAACAGTATTCAAACCCGTGAATCTATCCTGATCCCCAGGGGCGGAGGCCCCCGGCGAGACCGCCCCCCTTAAAGAATCCACTGCTTAACGAGCTCCACGGTCTGTCTTCCGTTCCTTTTCAATGCGCACGTAGATTTCTTCACGGTGGACAGGGAGGGTTTTGGGGGCATCGATTCCTATCTTTACCTGACTCCCCTTCACCTCCAATACTGTAACTGAGACATTTGTACCAATTCTTAGGTTTTCGCCAGTTCGGCGCTTCAAGATCAACATATTCGTTTCCTACTGATACGCAAGCCCTGGGTAGGCATGCCGTGATGGGGAAGCTTGGAGAGTGACTTTTGCCGGGAGGGCGGGGCGCGGGAACGGTAGGCGGTAAAACAGAAAAGGCGGACGCAACGCTCCCAGGGCCAGGGGAAACGCACCAAGCTCCTGAGTGGACACCACTTTATTGAAGATGAGCGGGTACCTAGCGTATTATCCATATAGCCATTTTGATAGGTCTGTTATCAATTTGGTTAGCTGGCCCCTGGTGTTGCTGCACCTTGGGTCAGCGCCTTTTATTTATTCTTAGGTCACGCTACCGTTCTCCTGTTGAAGGGGTGAATCTTGTTGAAAATTCTTGGGTCTTGCTTAAGGCATGGACTTTACAGAAGCTTGCTTAGCCCTAGCCCTAGCCCTAGCCCTAGCCCTAGCCCTAGCCCTAGCCCTAGCCCTAGCCCTAGCCCTAGCCCAACATGCTGATAGAAGTCTGCCGATTTTATCCAGGTTTGACACGAAATAAAACTGAATAAAATCCAATAAGATAATTTGGGCGCCTATATTTCTCGATGCATTCAGTTAAAGAGAAATCAATTACCCAATGAATGGACAACTTGAGTTGACAGACCAACTTCACTACCATCTATCAAGATCACCGAGACAACAACCTGGCTTCATATATCAAGCCTCAGCTATAGGTATTTCTTTGCGGTAAAAGTAGCTCTCAATCAAAGAAAATAATGTACTTGCCGATGCAAGCCGTCGGGAAAAATGGACGATGCCGATCCATAACTTAAAGCCGGTATTGAACCATTTTAAGACCGGGTTCGGCGACTGCCCCACCGATTATTAATAAGCAACTGGCAGGAACGGTTATACAGAATTATTACACTCTTATTTAAAATGCCTCAGGAGAATCCTATTGGATACTACGCACAAACAGAAACTGCCACTTTTTTTCCTGATTTATATTTCTGCATTCTGGGGTTTTTATTACCAAGGCAACAATAGCCTCAATGAATTTGGGACAGCAAACTTTGAGTGGCTATACCTGACCGATGGCCTTTTGGCGTTACCGATACTATGTTTCATTTGCCTCAAAGATAAAAAAGAGGCGGCACTCAAAGCTGCACTTATGTGCTGTCTTGTTATCTTGATTGGCAGTTACATTATTCCGCAAGAAAGTAAAATTATCTGGCCATATTTTGAAGCGGGCCGCTATTTGATTCTGATGGCCTTTCTCTTGTTTGAACTCGCGACCATAACTACAGTTTATCTGGCAATAAAATCCTCTCTCAACCAAGAGGTAAACCCCGAGCTTGCCATTTCACAACCCATTAAACGTATGTGGGGTGACACTCTTGTTGCCAGGTTATTAACCTTTGAGGCACGCATGTGGGTCTATGCCCTTTTTTCCAGCGGCATTACTATTTCCCATTTTCACGGCGAAAAGCAGTTTAGCTACCACAAAAAGGATGGCGCTCAAAGCACTCTAAAAGGCTTCATTATCCTGATAGCACTGGAATTGCCATTCGTGCATGTATTACTACACTTTATTTGGACACCTTTTGCAGCTTGCATAGTTACAGCATTGACAGCATTTGGCCTGATCTTCTTTATTGCTGAGTACAAAGCAGTATCCAGAAGGCCTATCTCTCTGACCAGGGACAGCCTGGTTATTCGTTATGGCATCTACGAGCCACGCAAAATACCCCTGAGTAATATTTGCAGCATTGCCAAGTGCTATTGTTTTATACCGCGCTCCAGATTTGTAAAAAGATACAATTACTCAGGAACCCCAAATATTGTGATTCAACTTGTTCAGCCCCAAGGAGATGTAAAGAGAATCTATTTAGGCGTTGATAGTCCTGAGCTTTTCATGAAAGCTGTGAATGAGTCAAAACAATTGTACAATCAAGCGTTGCAGCCAACAAACTGCTCACAGGCGCTGCCTGGTTTCCGATGACGAGTGCAAGGCTGTGATCAGCAACCACTTCCCCCTATCCAGCAGCAGCCAGGCAGCCCGAAGGCTGCAGAGTCCAATACTTACAAACTCCGGCGATCAGATCCGGGCACCGCCATCAATATCCAGCACACGGCCGGTAACGAAGTCATTTTCAAGGATAAAAGCCACAGTGGAGGCAATTTCCTCCTGCTCCCCCAGGCGGCGTAAAGGCACTTGCTTGACCAAGCCCTGCAGAATCTCCGGGCGCATTTGCGCGACCATCTCTGTGCCAATAAAGCCCGGTGCAATGGCAGCGACACGCACGCCGTAGCGGGCCAACTCGCGGGCCCAGGTTACTGTCATGGCCGCAACCCCTGCCTTACTCGCGGAGTAGTTTGTCTGCCCCATATTGCCGGCCCGGGACAAACTGGAAATATTAATCACCACGCCGCCTTCGCCACTCTCGGCCATAATACCTGCGGCAGCGCGGCCACAGAGGAAAACGCCAGTCAGGTTTACATCAATGACCGACTGCCACTGGGAGAGGGACATGCGATCGGTGACCTTACCCTCCTTGCACTTGAGTAGCATGCTATCACGCATAATACCGGCGTTATTAATCAATACCTGCAGGCCGCCAAAGTCCTGGGCAATTTGGCTGAAGCCGGTATCCACCGCCTCTTCATTGGCCACATTAATGTCATAACTGCGCACTTCTGCCGCGAATTTTTTACAGGAAGAAACACTGTGTTCCAATCCCGCTGCATTAACATCAATCAGCGCCAGACGGGCACCGCGCTCCGCCAGGTACAAGGCCATTGCACGTCCCAACCCCTGGCCCGCGCCAGTAATCGCCACTATGCTGTCGGCAATTTGCATATTGAATTCCTTATTTCTAATTTCTGGTTTTCCCGTGATCCAATCAGTCTTTTAAGCTCAGCCTGATTAACACCCTTGAAATACCGCTGACCTGTACGGAACTGCTTATCTTTCAAGCGCGGGTGCCGGCCTGGTGCCAGCGGCGGATTCATTCCGCACCGCTTCGCCCAGACGGCCTGTTTGGTTGTTAAATAAATACTGTATTCCGAAAGGTGCATTTCACACTGCAAGGCGGAGCCCTATGCCGCAGGGCGCTACCATTGGTATCCAACACCCACAGTCACCCGGGTGTCTTCTTTTTGGCTTTGTAAAGATGGGGTATTGTCGTACCGCCAGTGATAGCCAATTTCCATCAATACCCCCTCCACCAGGGGAGTGCGCATGCCCACTTTGGCATTCGCCTGGTAGTCATCGCTGTGATCGAGTGATTGCAGGGTTTCCTGGTCAAAATAAACTTCCGGCCCCATAGAAAATTTATAGCGATAATTCAAGGCCAGGCGCCCCGCCACATAACGGTCATCCTGGTCTTCGCTCAGCGCTTCATCGATAAACTCTTCCTGCAGGCTGCTGACACCGCCCTCCAGAGAGAATCCTGTCTTGTCTGTATCGTAAAACAGATAACCGAGACCGAGGCCCATCTTTGTCCCCAGGTCCAGATTTCTGGCTTCCTCACGCTCCAATGCACTGTTTGCCGCAGCAAACCACTTTTCTGCAAAAATCCATCGCAGCCCATAGGTCAGCTGGTATTTTTCCAGTGCATCCTCCTCCTCACTGCCCTGACTCCGGTAGAGGGCGCCAATCAAGTGATGGAAGTCCCCGTGGCGCACGTCCAGATTGATATTTGCATCCAGGTCTTCGCGTTCGCGGTTGCCCCGCTCAAACACTCCGCCAGCACTGACACCACCGTGGAAAACCACCGGGTTGTTGACAAAGTAGGTGTAGGGCTCTGCGCGCTCCACGCCCAGAAAATCAATAAACCAGCCTTCCCCCGCAGCGCAGTAAAGTTCCCAGCGTTCCTGGCGGTGTCCCGCCAGCGTGCAGGGCCCCTCGCGCCCGGCAATTTTCAGGTCGGTATCAATATCCATCGAAACAACTTGGCTTTTATCCACCTTGACCTCGCCAAAGGTCTCGGATTTCCACACCACCTGGTTTTTATCCACCAGTACCAATGTGCCCTGGATACGATCGCCATTTTCGAGCGTGAGTACACCGGCCAGAACCTGTAAAGGTGCCAAACAGAGGGATATGTGTATGCAAAGCCTGGAAAACCGTGTCGATAAAACCACAGGAGGAACCTTGAAGTTTCTAAAATAACCAGCAGTGGTAACTGCCTGGAAACATCTGTTTTAGTAGTGCAATGATGCCACAATTGGAATAATGTGACACGCTATGGCAACCTGCAGTCTTGTGGCAGGTGCCCGTGTATCAGCTTATTCTGGTATCCGGTTAGAAAATTTGTCGCTGCCATTTCGACAAACCCATACCTACTATACGATAAAAAGCCGAAACTTGAGGTTTTTGTGCCAGCATCTACCCCATCCAACACCCCATCAGTCGAAAACAGCGCGCTCTCCAGAATATGTCGGGTTCTGAACGCTATCCCCAGTGGTCGAGTGGTCACTTATGGTGATCTGGCCGAGATGGCCGGCTACCCCCGAGCGGCCCGCCTGGCTGGTGGGCTGTTGCGCAAGCTACCCAAGGACACGCGACTGCCCTGGCACAGGGTTATCAATGCGCAGGGGCGAATCTCATTGCCGGAGCCCGGCGCCTCCCGTCAACGCAGGCGCCTGGAAAATGAGGGCATCACCTTCCTGAAAGGCCGGGTGGATATGGCCAGATACCGCTGGCACCCATAAAAGCAACGGAAATAACGGACCCGGCTGCCATCCTGGCGCAATCTGCCGAGAAGGGATACCTGTGCGCCCATATGCATCCTTCGGAGCCTCTATGCCTCCTCACCATTACCACTCCAGGGGGCGACGGTGAACAGCAACAGCATTCCCGGAACCGCCAGGGCAGCACACAACAAAAAGAAATTGGTCCATCCCATGGACTCCACAAGAAAGCCCGTTGAAGCATTCACAAGCGTTCTCGGCAACAGGGTCAAGGCACTGAACAAAGCAAACTGTGTGGCAGTGTGCAATTTACTGGTTGTGCGGGCGAGAAAGGCGATGAGTACCGCTGTGCCCAGCCCAACCCCCAAATACTCAAAGGCAATAACGACGGCTAAAAGCCATAGGCTGGGGTTGAAGCCCGGTGTTCCCACCAGATCCCCATTGACCTCGGACAAGATCATAAAGCCAAATATCGATAGAAACTGAACAACGCCGAAAATCCACAGGCATTTATTGATGCCAATCCGGACGATTAGCAGACCTCCAAAAAAACCACCGATGGCGGCTGGCCATAGACCGGCATTTTTAGCCACAATACCAATATCTGTCTTGGAGTACCCCATATCCAGGTAGTAGGGGGTGGCCAGTGCCGTAGCCATGTTGTCGCCGAGCTTGTACAGGAACATAAAGGCCAGCACCAAAAGCGCATGCTTGACACCGTTGCGATTGAAAAACTCCACAAACGGTAACACTATGGCATCGCGAAGTGTGCCCGGCCGCGCGGCCGGATGTTTCGGTTCATCGACCGCCAGTGTCATAAAGACGGCAATTAGCATAAACGCTGCGGTTACCCAAAATACCTGATTCCAGGCCAGGTGATCCGACAGGATGAGGCTCAGGGAACCGGGTATCAGACCGGAAATCCGATAGGCATTCGCATAAAAAGAGTTACCCAGTCCCAGTTCCCGGTCCGGGAGGATTTCCCGGCGAAAGGCATCCAATACGATATCCTGGCTGGCACTGAAAAAGGCGACACCAAGGCACAGTGCCGCAATGGTCAAGATACTGAATTGGGGACTGAACATCCCCAGTGCACCAATACAAACAATCAGCAGGAGCTGCATCACCAGCATCCAGCCGCGCCGTCGTCCCAGGATGGGAAAGGCGTATCGCTCCATGAGCGGCGACCAGAGAAATTTCCAGGTGTAGGGCAGTCCCAGCAGGGCAAAAATGCCGATGGTTGCCAGGTCCACCCCTTCGGAACGCAGCCAGGCCGGTACCAATTGTATCAGTACATAAAATGGCATCCCCGAGGAAAAGCCTATGCCGATACAGATCAGCATACGCCGATTGAATAACGCTTCCCTGACCGTTTCGTGCGTCATAATTTATCGCTTCTTTAAGAAGGTGTTAAGCTCCAGGCACCGTATTTGACACTGCACGGTTAGTGCCCCCACAGCACCTCAAGCTCAGCCTCGGCCAGTTTATTTGCATTCACATGAAAGCCCACCTTGGCCGGTGAAGCATTTTCATCCAGCGGCAATGACTCCACCTTTAAGGCAAATACCCGGAAGCGATAACGGTGATCGCCGTGCCCTTTGGGCGGGCAGGCACCGCCATATCCCAGGCTCCCATAGTCATTACTGACCTGGATCGCTTCCGGGATCAAACCGTTTTTCAGGTCGCCGGCACCCTCCGGAAGGCTGGTGGTATCCGCGGGAATATTGAACACCACCCAGTGCCACCAGCCACTGCCCGTGGGTGCATCCGGATCGTATACCATGACCGCGTAACTTTTAGTGCCTTCTGGGGCCCCTTTCCAGCTGAGCTGGGGAGACAGGTTTTCCCCACCACAACCGCCATAGACTTGCGCCAGCGGCATTTTCTGCCCGGGGCTGAGGGAACTGGATGACAGCGTCAACTGGCCGGCATGGGATATCACAGCCACCAGTAAAAGTGCTGACGCCACAAGACCCTTGGCGAGTTTGCAGCAAGCTAAACGGCAAAATCCAAAGTGCATAGCCAAAATCCCCATTGTTACTCTCCCACAGTGGCCAACAGCCCGGAGACCTTGTCCAGATCCAGGTTGCCGCCCGTCAAGACAATTGCGATATGTTTATTGCGAAAGCGGGCCCCGTGTTCCAGTACTGCAGCGAAGCCCACCGCGGCGGAGGGCTCCACCAGTTGTTTGGTGCGGGTCCATAACAGTCGCATGGCCCGCACAATACCATTTTCTGATACTGTCACAATATCCCGCACTGTGCGGCGAATGATCGTATAGTTCCTGCGCCCGAGTGTTGTACGCAGGCCATCGGCAATTGTCTGCGGTTGATGGCTGGTAATATGCACACCGCCACGCAGTGAACGCTGGGCATCATCCGCACCGGCGGGCTCGGCACCAATAACCAGCATATCAGGGGCCAATGCCGCCATTGCCAGGCCGATACCCGCGAGCAAACCACCCCCACCGACAGGCGCCAGAATTACGTCCGGTGTAAAGCCCTGTTCACGGCACTGCTGCACAATTTCCAGGGCAACCGTGCCCTGTCCGGCGATAACTCGGCTGTCATCATAAGGCGGCACTATGTGAGCGCCTGTTTGTTGCACCACCGCCTGCAGGGTCGACTCCCGCTCCGCCAGGCTCGGGCCACAGGGAACGATAATCGCACCATACCCCTCGACCGCCGCGCGCTTCGCCCTGGGTGCGGTATCGGGCATCACAACGGTACAGGGCAAGCCACGCTCTGCTGCGGCCCAGGCCAGGGCAGCACCGTGATTGCCAGAGGAGTGGGTTGCCACTGCCACCGTCCCTTCCGGCAACCGGGACAGGGCATTGGCTGCACCGCGCGCCTTGAAGGCACCCACTTTCTGCATATGTTCACATTTAAACCAAACCTTGGCACCACTCAACCGATCCAGTTGCCTGGAGCGTATCAGTGGGGTTCGGTGAATCGTTCCGGCAATATTTTGTGCGCCAGAAAAGACGTCAGCGCTGGTAGGTAAGTCGTTTCGGTCCGAGGGCATAGTTCTTTTTGTCTTTCTAGTTTAGTGCCGAATGTACCAATCCATTGTCCCCAAAAACCAGTAGCTTGCGTCCTCCTCAGCCCGGCAATCCAGTAAGTCATTCATGGACCGTTTGATCGCCACCCCTGGAAACACCGGTACAACTGTGGGAGTGACTAGATACTTCAGGGCTCACGGCGGCACCTACCTTTTCAACATCCGTAGCTATTTAACCTTTCGATCCATAAAGGGGGTATAGCGCAAGTCTGCATCCAGGATATTGCCGCGTTTTATCACCGCCTTGAAGTGGCTGGACGTTTTGAAACCCTACTCACCATGATAGGAGCCTATGCCACTGGCACCCATGCTCCCAAACGGCAGATTCTGGGTTAGCATAAACATCATACAACCGTTTACGCAGGCGTTACCGGAACTGCACCGGGAAAGAATACGCTTGGCAAGGACACCACTTCGGGTAAAGATATACAGGACGAGCGGCTTTTCTTGTTGGTTGACAAACCCCTCCACCATTCCGAAGTCGTCCAGCTCGACTATAGGCAGCCGTTGCCCGCTGGCAGGTGCCATGCTGCGGACAGATGACTGGACGCGATGCGGCCACCGAAAAAATGCCGGGCAAATTAAAGCGCTGTATCTGATTTGCGCATACCCACCCTGATGCAGCCATTTGGTATCAGGCAAATAACACTGCCAGCGCCAAGACGGTCAACCATAGCAGCAGGGCTCTGGACAGCAGGGCCTGCAGGCCCTCAATCTGCGCCCCACACTGGCGCTGGGCCTGTGACAGATCTCCAGTGGCACCACATGCACTGGCATCGATCCCACCCAGAGCCCCCTCGAGATAGGCTTCCAGCACCTGGGCCGTATCCCGCTCGCGACACATCAGGCATTGGCGCCAGGCGCGATAACAGCCAGCGAAATTGCCGACAATTGCGAAACTGATCCCCATTACCCTGACCGGCAACCACTCAAGCAGCCACAGCCAGCGCGCCGCAGTGCTAACCCGATCCGCCTCGCCACTGCGCTGTGCATACAGAGCACTCAGGCGAAACAGCAACGCCCCGGGAATACCCAACACAATAAACCAGAATAAAACCGCAAACAGGCGCTCAAAGGCGCAATAGGCCGCACCGCGAAATACCTGCTCATGCAGTTGTCTGCCATCCGCCGGCTCCTCGTGCAACTCTTTCAGCAGAGGCGAGGCGGCCTCGGCAGCAGCGTTAAGATCACCCCGATACCAGTGACAGAGGTAGTTGGTCAAAACAGCATTGAAATCACCCCGACCCAGGCAGTAGAGCAACAGTGGCACGCCTGCTAGCAGCACGCCAAGCCCGCCCGCAATGGACTCTGCAACGAGCATTAGCACTGCCACCACAATCACTGGTGGCAGTAGGGTGGTAGCAAGCAATAATCCGGCATTGCCCCGTAGCGGTGCCAGCTTGTCCAGGCGTTCACACCACTTGGCAAACCAGTCATCGCGGTGTATGGGAGCACCGGACCCCCAGATTTGTACAAGCGCCAACGTGAATAAAACAATTAACAGAGTCATAGCGATACCGCTTTAGCCTCCAATGGAGAAGAAGGCAGGGAGCCAAGGAAAATACTGTGCGCCCTGTCTATGCTCGGCCCGGGCAGGCGCCAACCCCAATCACAGCGGGATTGTAACGGTGGTGATTGCCGATACACCAGCGGCGGACGAAAGAAGCTGTTACCCGGCGACCTGGCGGAGCTCACGCAGGTAGCGTTCCCAGTCAAACCCAGGGCCGGGGTCCAGCTTGCGCCCTGGCGCTATATCGGAGTGACTGGCGATTCTATCGACATCTATAGAGGGATAGGCCCGCATAACAGCCGCACTGACTTCTGCCAGTGCACGGTACTGGGCATCGGTATAAATATCTGTATCCAGCCCCTCCAGCTCAATACCAATAGAGAAATCGTTACAGTTGCTGCGGCCTTCGAATTCGGACTTGCCCGCATGCCAGGCGCGCCGGTCCAGGGGGACATACTGTGTGACGATGCCATCGCGATCGATGAGGATATGGGCCGAGACCTGTAAAGCGACGATTTCAGCAAAATAGGGGTGGGCGTCGATATCCAACTGCCCCAGAAAGAAGGCATCGATATAGGGGCCGCCGTATTGTCCCGGTGGCAAGCTGATGCTATGGACCACCAGAAGGTCCACAGGGCAGTTTTCGGGCCGCCTGTTGCAGTGGGGACTGGGAACCCGGCGCGCCCCGGACAACCAACCGGCATCCACTTGGTATTTCAATCTGCGATCTCCACTCCAGAGAACCAACCCCGCAAGTTGCCTCAGGGGTTCAGCAGATACCATTTTATGGAAGCGTTGATCGATATGCCAATCCCGTGGAGGCGGTTTGGCTCCATTCATAGTACTCCCCCGTCAGCAACCCGGTCTCCACAGGACCAATCGGGCTGAAACCTAGCCCTGCTCGCTGCGCTTCTTGCGCACATTGCCAATCACTGACTGCAGAGCGCGTTCAAACAGCATTCCGTCATCAAGGGGCAGCAGCTGCGCGCAGCGCAGTGCATGCGCCAACTCCAAACGGCCGAACTCGGCTACCTTGGCACCATTGCGGTTCACGAAGATAAACTGATCGATATCGCGGATCACTGCGGCTAGACGGCAACGGAACTGCTCCTCATCGGAGCGCTTCAACTCAAACCAGCTACCCTGGGCCAAGCGGAAAGTCATCTGCCAGTGGGGGTCTTCCTTATCGAGAGGCGCCAAACCTTCCTGCTCTGGAGAGGCTGCAACCACCTCCGCCTGGGCAACGGCCTGCTCCAGCTCCTCCATTTGCGGCACAGCCACCTCCTGCACAGCAGCGATCTGTTCAGCTACCGGTTCGATATCTGCATCAACAACCGGTTGTGGCTCGCCGGCCCCGGAAACAGTGGCTTCTTTCGGTGGGGGTTCGGCGGCAGCAGGTGCCCGGGGAGCTTCCGGTAGCTGATCCATCGCAGCGACTGCCTTAATTTCACGAGCCACCCGCTCTTTGACCTGGAGTTCGCGCCTTTCGGTAAGGCGTTGTGCCAAGGCAAAGCGCTCGCGATAAATTTCCTTCAAACCGGCAAACATGGATCGCGCCTCGAAGGCATTATAGGAGAGCGCCTCAATACCCTCGCGCAATCGCTCTTGTAAAACCGGCAAAAGCCCAAGGAGCTGCTTGCGGGAATCTGGCATTGGTGCCTGTACACTCCACACCAGATCACGGGCTGTGCGCACGTCGCGATTCCAGGCCTCGCTCTCAGTACCCTCTTTCACACAGGTGAGGAACAGTACGTTATTCCAGACTTTTTGCAGCCAGTCCTGAACCACCGCAGGCAAGTCCCGCTCGGCTACCAAGGCATCCATTACCGCAGCAACACGTGCGCGCGCGGCCTGGGTTTTTGCGCGGCCATCAGCCTCATCCACAACCCGGCGTTCCAGCATTTCCGCACGCTTTCGCTCCCGAATAATAAACTCGCGCAGGGACTCCAGCAGTGTGGAGAAAATATTAATATCCCGATCGAACTCCCCGAGAACGCGCTCAACAATCTGGGAAATCTCGCGGTATAGAGGATCAGTTTCATGGTCCTCAGGCGCCTGCCATCCAGTGGCTGCATCGGCGAGTTCATTGAGCAGCTTGCGTGCGGGGTGGCCCCCCTTGCTAAAGAATGATTTATCGGCAATCGCAACCTTGAGTAGCGGCAGCTGCAAACGACCGAGTTGGGATTTAATCGGTGTGGCAAGACTGCGGTCTTCCAGAATAAAGGAAAACAACATCTCCACCAGCTTGATCACATCGGTGTCCACTTTTGCCAGTGAAGCTGCCTGATGCGCATCCACCAGGCGCTGCTGCAGCAGGTCGCCAACATTCAACAGTTGGGCCGCACCGGGATCCTGATAATGGGCTCCGCTTTGCAGGGCGTTCAGGTGAGTGAGCAGGTCCCCAGCGGGCATTGGCGCCATACCGGCGGTAGCTGGCACCAATCCCGGGGCAAAGTGGCCACTGACGGGAATCCCCGATGCAACCTGGGCAGCGCCCTCTCCGGCATGACCGACACCAGCTGCCGGGACCGCACCCGGATTGCCGGGGCCTCGCCCTGCCGGGTAGGCTGGAGGCCGTCGCGCTGCGCGCTGCTGTTCCCGCAGCGAGGGCAGTACCCCCTGCTCCACCAACAGCTGATTGCAGAATTCGTAAAAGTCCCGTAGCTGCAGCATCACTTCCTGCTCAAATTTTTTCAGCAGCGTGAGGCGGGCACGAATATGGAGGTCCAGTGCCTGTATGGATGCCACAAACGCATCGCAAATCACATCAGGACCTAGGGGATTGTTTTTATCGTAGACCTTGACTGAATAGAGCGTATCCAGGCGCACACACAGCTCGGCGAGTGGTTCGGCAAAATCGCGCTTGGCATTGGCCACCATGGTGTCCGCAGCAACCAGTTGCTCCAGATCATCATTGTGCACCAACGACAGGCTGTCCGGGGCAAAGCCGGGCTCCGCCTCCTGTTCCCGACGGATTTGGAAGGCCTGCTCCAGATTGCCGACAAAGCGCTCGACAATATTGCGGCGCTCCACACGCAGCAGGCGCAGAGCCTGGAACATGCCGTCTTGCTCTTCCTGGCCATGGGCGCGTTCGGCCATGGCAAAAAGTGAGTCATCCACTTTGCCAAACAGTGCCTTGACCCGCTCGCGCAGCTCGGTACTGGCCTTTTCCTTTAGCAGCACAATGACCGAAGGCAGGACAGCGGGTTTGCCCATAGCCGCCTCTTGCCGTCCCGCGCTTTTCTCCGAGAGGGAAACAACCTTGCTGGATTCACTCATTTCCAAGAGGCCCTTCGCATGCCGTCCGGTCTATTGTGCATTTGCTGACACCAAAGCCCTGTCAGCCCGGTGAGTCCCGGGAAAGTACCCAGTCTCGCTATTGCCGAGATCCCGTACCGCTGTCCCAGGGTGTCCGATCTCATAAAATACGTTCGGTATTCTGCGGAAAAACGCAAAAAGCCGCTTGATGCACCTCAGGTTCCAGCGGCATAAACCCGGTGATTTTACCCACTGCCTCAGCGGGCAATCAGGCAATCCGCTTTTCTCGCCCAGTCGATTCTACTCGTGTTAGGGTGTGTTGTTACACAGTTTCACGACATATTTGAGACGCTTGTCACAGCGAATCGTCGACCCAGCTGCTAACTGTGAAGGCGTCCACAGGGGGGTGTGGGCACCTCGCCCTGGACAATCAACTATTCGTTTTTTTGGTAAACTCCCACCGCGTTTAACACGAGGTTCCCCGATGCACCCACGAGACAGTGCCATTCCAAACATCATGCCCGATCTGCAACGGGCTGTGCGAACAGCGCTGGAGGAAGATATCGGCAGCGGCGATATCACCGCGCAGCTGGTCCCCCCGGATCACACCGCGCGCGCGCACGTCACTGCCCGTGAGGGCTGCATCCTGAGCGGGCGCGCCTGGGTGGAGGCAGTGTTTCAGCAGCTCGATGCCGGCCTGAATTTATACTGGCACTTTGCCGACGGTGACCGGATAGCCACCGACACCGTCCTGCTCGAACTGGAGGGCAATGCGCGGGCGATTCTCACCGGGGAGCGGACCGCGTTGAATTTCCTGCAGACCCTTTCCGGCACCGCCACTACCGCCGCGGAGTTTGCCGCGCGGGCCGCCGGAACCGAGGTGAGGATTCTCGACACCCGCAAAACCATTCCCGGCCTGCGCAGTGCGCAAAAGTACGCGGTACTGTGTGGAGGCTGTCACAACCACCGCATCGGACTGTACGATGCCTTCCTGATCAAGGAGAACCATATCGCCGCCGCCGGGGGTATCGATACTGCAGTAGCCCAAGCCAGAATCATCAAGCCCGAGGCCCTGGTAGAGGTTGAAGTGGAGAGTATCGAAGAGCTGCAACAGGCGCTGAAAAGTGGAGCCGATGTCATTATGCTCGACGAGTTTAACGATACAGATACCCGCACCGCCCTGAGGCTGGCGAAAGGCCGGGCCAAAATAGAAATTTCAGGAAGCGTCGACCGGGACCGGATAGAACAGCTGGGGGCACTCGAAGTGGACTATATCTCTTCCGGCAGCCTGACCAAGCACCTGCGCGCCATTGATCTGTCCCTGCGCATTGATCTCTAAAGACCACTTATTGCCAGCGGCTGGCACGGCGCCCAGTCGGCGCTCATACCGTCTTCAGTGGTGGTGGTGGTGGTGCTCTTCCGCCTGCGGGGATTCCATTGCGCCCATAGTGCCATGACCACTGTGATCGCCGTGCCCGCCATGGCCCAGGGCTCCCCAGATTGTCCAGATACCGAATAACAGGATTGCCGCGGCGAACCCCAGGCGAACCCCAGGCCGCTGCACAATGTTGCGCACCTGTACAGCGGCGGCCCCTGTAGCCAGCATGGCCGGCAGAGTGCCCAGGCCAAAGGTGAACATCGCCATGGCCGAGCGCTCGGCACTGCCCTGGGCCAGGGCGAAGGTCAGTGCGCTATACACCAGGCCGCAAGGCAGCCAGCCCCACAGGGCACCCAGCGCAACGGCCTGCCCGGCGGAATGCACTGGCAACAGCTTCGCCGAGAGCGGCTGCACATAACGCCACAAATAACTGCCCCCCCTCTCCAGCCACACCAGGCCGCGCCAAATGCCGGCAACATAAAGCGCCATGGCTATCAGCATAATGCCCGCCGCAAACCGCAGCGGCGTGAGTACCGGAATAATGGCTGCACCCACAGCGCCGACAAGTGCCCCCATCAGGGTGTAACTGCCGAGGCGGCCCAGTTGATAGGACCCCAGCTGTACCCAGGCAGTCTGTCTACCCGGCACGGCCATGCCGAGGGCACCCGAGATACCCCCACACATGCCGATACAATGGCTACTGCCGAGAAAGCCGATGGCGAGCGCAGCCGCCAGGAAACCCCAATCCCCCACTGGTTACTTCTCCCCGTCTGCGCCTGCTGCGGGTTGGTCCCGCGCATCGTCCTCAAACAAAATTCTCCGCCCCTCGGTGTCCAGATCATCGTACTGGCCATTGTTCACCGCCCAGAAAAAAAGCTTGAGCGCCAAGGCAACAAACACCACCGCAATGGGAATCAGGAAGTAGAGACTGCCCACAATGTACTCCTCTCTTTTACTCTGCGAGACCCGGCTCAAGCCCGGGTAGCGGGCTGAGCGCGTTCATGACCGGCACCCTGGCACGGGACAGGCGCAAAGCGTTGAGCACCACCACCAGTGAACTGGCCGACATGCCTATGGCAGCGGCCCAGGGCGGCACCAGACCAGACACCGCCAGGGGCAGCGCCAGGGCGTTGTACCCCAGCGCCCAGGCCAGGTTCTGCCGCACAATCCGGCGGCATTGATGGGCCAGGGCGATGGATTGCGGCAAAACCTGCAGATTGCCCTGTAACAAAATCGCATCGGCGCGGGACTGCGCCAGATCGGCTGCGGACATCATCGCAACCGAAGCGTCGGCGCCAGAGAGTACCGGCACATCGTTCAGGCCATCACCCACCATCAGCACCCGTTCACCCTCACGCTGCAAGCGCTGCATATGGGAGAGTTTGTCTTCCGGCGACGCTCCGGCGCGGAAGTTGGCGATGCCCGCCTGCGCAGCCAAGCGCTGCACTTCGCCGGATTGATCACCACTGAGCAACTCCACGGACAAACCGAGCCTGTGCAGCTGTTGCACCGCCTCCCGGGCTGAAGCGCGCAGCTTATCTCCCAGGGCAATCCAGGCAATGGGACCGCTATTGTCGGCGAGCAGTATCCACTGCCCCCCTCCCGCTGGCGGAACAACGGCTACCCTCGCGGCAAAACCCCCACTGCCCAGGCGGTAAGCCGCCCCTTCAACCAGCCCTTCAAGACCCCGACCCGTATGCACCTTGACCTGGCTGGCAAGCCGATTGCCGCGCCAGGCGCGAAACGCGCGGGCGAGGGGATGCCGGGTCTGGGATTCCAGTGCGGCAGCCACCTCCTTCACCCGCTGTTCATCCCACCCAGTACGCAATAACACAATCTGCAGGATGCGCGGCTCACCGCGGGTCAGGGTACCGGTTTTATCGAACACCACCCGGTTGATACGGGGCAGGGTTTGCAGGAGGTTGCCGCCGGCCACCAACAGCCCCAACTGCTGCAGGCGCAGGGTGGCGGAAGCCAGTGCCGCCGGCGTCGCCAGCGACAGCGCACAGGGGCAGGTCACCACCAGCACCGACAGGGCCACCCAGAAGGCGCGGCTGGGATCCAGTTGCCACCAGAGGGCAAAAGCCCCCAGAGCCGCAAGCAACACGGCCCCCACAAAGACACCGGCGACCCGGTCGGCCAGGGCCACCTGGCTGGGTTTTTCCAGTTGGGCCCGCTCCACCAGGCGCTCAATGGCCGACAATCTTGTGAATTTACCCGCTGCCGTCACCCGCACAATCAGGCTGGAATCGCCGTTCACACTGCCGGCATACACCGGGCTGCCCGCGAATTTCCGCTGCAGGGCCGACTCACCGCTGAGCAGCGATTCATCTACGCCGCTCTCCCCTTCCACAACTTCACCATCCGCGGGCACAGTATCGCCGGGGCGCAACAGAATCCGGTCCCCCTCGGCCAGTGCGGCGATGGATACCGCTACTGTTTCATCTCCGTCATACCTGGCCACCGTGATCGGCAGCAACTGGGCCAGGCCGCCCCTGGCGAGCCCGGCACTGTGACGCGCACGCATTTCCACCGTGCGGCCAAGCAGTAAAAAGAAGGTGAACATGGAAATGGACTCAAAATACACCTCACCGGTACCAGAGACCGTGGCATAAAAGCTGGCCCCATAGGCCAGGCCAATGGCCAGGGAAACCGGCACATCCATCCCCAGGTGGCGTGCGCGCAAACCCCGCAGGGCTGCACTGAAAAACGGCTGTGCGGCATAGAGAACCACTGGCGTCGCTACCAGCAGGGATACCCAACGGAAAAAGCCCTCGAACTCACCCACATCACCCGTGCCGGCGCCAAAGTAGAGGGCGATGGCGAACATCATCACCTGCATGGTGCCGAGACCCGCGACCCCCAGGCGGCACAGGGCGCCGCGGTGCTCGGCCTGAATAACATTTTCGCGGTTGGCAGCAGTGGCGGGAGCCGGGCGATAGCCGATACGCTCAAGTGCGGCAAATAACTGGCTGGGCTTGACCTGCGCGGGATCAAATACGATCTGCGCACGGGAGGTACTGGCATTGACCGAGACTTTTTCAATTCCGGCCAGGTGTGCCAGGTGCTTTTCGATCAGCCACACGCAGGCGGCACAGGTAATACCGCCGACCAGCAGGGCCGCCATTTTGTGCCCGCCGTCCCAGTCGTGCACATACTGCTGCTGCACCTCGGGAAGATCGTAGGCAGCCCAGCGCTCCAGCGACTGGGCCGGTTCCGGGCGCTCACTGGCCCCCTCCCGGTAGCGATAGAATCCGTCCAGGCCGCCGGCAATAATCGCGCTCGCCACCGCCTCGCAACCGGGGCAACACAGATCGCGGGCTTGCCCTTCGATAACTAGTGAGAAGTTGCTGCCAGCGGGCACCGGGAGTCCGCAGTGATAACAGGGCGGGGATGTCATTGACGCGCCGGATTCAGGGGCGCTGCATCGCCCAAGTCAAAGTTAATCTCTCCCTTCAGGCGCCACTTGGCACTCTGGTGCTTTTGTGGGTCGAGCTCAGGCATCAGGCGCAGGTACCAGCGGCTGTTCAGTTCGGTGGGGACAGTGCCCGTATAGCGGCCGACAGATACCCGGGACAATACGATATGCTGATCCAGGTCTTCCTCCGCCGGGTGGCTGAGGGTGAGCAACAACTGCTCCGGGTAGTCTGTGTTGCCATTCAGTTCGACAATAGCCGCTCGTGCCCCACGCTGGAACTGCACCATGGCCGCCAGCCCCAGTGCCTGGGCGCGCTGGTCCTGTTCCGCGGAAAAGTGGTACATGCGGTTTTCTTTGTGGTAGGTGTCGCTGACCGTATCGTCGGCGTGGCGCACGGCGATGGAAACCGTGATGGAGGAGACTACCAGCACCGCAATCAGCGGGGCCAGCACCATCCAGGCCCAGAATTCCCGATACCAGGGTTTTGCCGTTGGTTCTTTCATCGCGTTACCAGAAATCACTGTTTTGTGCAGCTGTGTCGAGCGCGTCGGAACGGGCCTGAGATTGCGGCGGGATTGAAGTCCCGCCTACTGCTTGGGACCAATAAATACCGTTCGATGCCTGTCGAACAGTTCCGGGGCATCGACGGCCTGCACCACGATTTCGATATCGTGTTTGCCGTCCTTCAGCTGCACCTTGGGCACACTCACCCGGATCGGCACCGCAAAGATCTCGCCGGCCTCCAGGACAATCCTGCGCGGTTTGCGCACTGAGTAGTCATATCCAGGCGCGCCCTCCACACGGATAGTGAACTCGTGCGCGGCCTGATCCATGTTGTTGATCTTGACGGTGTACACATTCTGTACCAATCCCTGGGATACCCGGTACATGCGTGCACCGCGATCGCGGATGACCTCCGCTTCAATGGGACTGCGGGTCGCCACCTGCTGCGCGAACAACCCGGTCATTGCCAGCAGGATCACCGCGTAGCCAAACAGACGAGGGCGCAAAAAGTGGGTTTTCCCGCTCTCCAACTCGTCCTCGGAGGTGAAGCGGATCAGGCCGCGGTCATACCCCATCTTGTCCATAACGCTGTTACAGGCGTCAACACATAGACCACAGTTAATGCATTCATACTGCATCCCATCGCGAATATCGATATCCACCGGGCATACCTGCACACACCAGTAGCAGTCGATGCAGTCCCCCATACCCTCAGCTTTGTAATCCACATTTTTCTTGCGCGGCCCGCGGGTTTCGCCACGCTTGGCATCGTAGTAAACCGCCAGGGTATCCTGGTCGTACATGACAGACTGGAAGCGCGCATAGGGGCACATGTACTTGCACACCTGTTCGCGCAGGAAGCCCGCATTCATATAGGTGGCGAAAGTGAAGAAAGCGACCCAGAAGACACTCTGGGGGTGGGCGCTAAATGTGGCGAGATCCACAACCAGATCGCGAATCCCGTAAAAGTAGCCGACAAAAGCCAGGGCTGTAGCCAGGGCAATCAACAGCCAGAGAGCATGGGTTCCGCCCTTGCGCAGCATCTTTTCCAGGTTCCAGGGCGCACTGTCCAGCTTCATGCGCTTGTTGCGGTCGCCCTCACAGATCCGCTCGGCCCACATAAACATCATGGTCCAGACCGTCTGCGGACAGGTAAAGCCACACCAGACGCGTCCCATCCAGGTTGTCACAGCAAACAGGGCGAACGCGGCGATAATCAGCAGCCAGGCGAGCAAGAAACCGTCCTGGGGGCCAAAAGTGGTCCAGAAAATATGAAACTGGCGGGTGGGGAGGTCAAAAAAAACAGACTGGCGGCCGTCGATGTTTATCCAGGGGAGAAAGAAAAAAACCAGTAGCAGCGGCAGGCCCGTGTACTTGCGAATCCGGGTATAAATACCCCGGATATGGCGGATATAGATTTTATCATCCGATTCATAAAGCATGCGGTAGCGGACTTCGCCATTACCTTCCTGCTCTTCACGGGTGGGAATCAAGTCACTCACAAAAACCTCACTCTCACACGGGCACAGTCAGGCGCCATCAATGAGGCTGTTCGCTGTCCCTGTAGCGCCCGGAGTGCTATAAAACAGGGCCCGGCACAGTCCGGAGCCCTGGCCTTATAGTTACTGCTGCTCTTCGTCCTGACGAGACAGGCTGTAGACATAGGCCGCCACCAGACGGATTTTGTCATCGCGCAGTTTGTCTTTCTGCGCAGGCATCTGGTTGCTGCGGCCACCGCGGATGGTGTGCTGGATCTGCTCACGGCTGCTGCCGTAAAGCCAGATATCATCGGTGAGATTCGGCGCACCCAGGATCTGGTTGCCCTTGGCGTCCAAACCGTGGCAGGCCATACAGACGGTATTGAACACCTTCTGGCCCTGGGCAGCCATGGCGGCATCGTGCTCGAGACCGTTCAGGGAAAGCACATATTCGGCGGTGTTTTTCACACCCGCTTCACCAATCACCGGCCCCTGCGGCGGCATCACGCCCTGGCGACCATTGTACAGGGTTTCCAGTATCTTTTCCGGCGTGCCCCCATAGAGCCAGGCATTGTCGGTCAGATCCGGAAAGCCGAAATTACCACCGCCATCCGCGCCATGGCACACGGCACAGTTGTTGGCGAAGATACGGGAACCCATCTTGAGGGCCTCACGACTCTGGGCAATATCCTCAATCGGCATGTCCCGATATTTGCCAAACGTCTCATCAAACTGCACCTGGGCCTTGGCCTCGGAAGTCTCCAGGGCACCTACGGACGTCCAGTCGGCCAAGCCCTTGAAATTGCCCATACCCGGGTAGATCACCAGGTAGGCGGCGGAAAACACCAGCGTGGCGATAAACAGCATGAACCACCACTTGGGCAACGGGTTGTCGTACTCCTCAATGCCGTCGTACACGTGACCCGTGGTCTTGTTTTCCGGTAGTGTCTGGTCGTCAACCGCCACTTTTCGGTTGGCGAACAATACCCAGATAATCAGTGCCAGATTGGCGAGGGTGAGTACAATTACCCACAAACTCCAGAATGTACTCATTGCTTGTCCTGCCCCTGTTTTCGTTCGTTCCCGGCCCCTTGTCCGGGCTTGGGTTCACCCTTCTGAGCGGTCGACGCATCCTTGTCGGCCTGTTGCGCCTCATCGGCAAAGGGCAACTTGGCGTCTTCCTCGAAGCGCTTTTTGCGTTTCGGTGAGAAAGCCCACCAGCAGATTGCCAGAAAAGCCACCGATCCCAGCACCAGACCGATTTCGCGCAAAGTTTCTATGGTCATGAGTTTCCGTCCCCCGCAATTAACGTTTCTGGGTTACCAGGGTGCCCAACTGCTGCAAGTAGGCTACCAGGGCATCGATCTCTTTCACCTTGCCACCGGCGAACGGCTTGGACGCATTGGCGATATCCTCATCGGTATAGGGCACACCAACCAGGCGCAGGGCCTCCATCTTGCGCGCGGCATACTCGCCGGTCACCACATTGTCGAACAGCCAGGGATAGGCCGGCATAATGGATTCAGGCACCACACTGCGCGGGTTGTACAGGTGCGCGCGCTGCCATTCGTCGGAGTAGCGGCCACCCACCCGGGCCAGATCCGGCCCCGTGCGCTTGGAGCCCCACAGGAAGGGGTGCTCGTACACGGATTCCTGGGCCATGGAGTAGTGGCCATAGCGCTCCACCTCGGCGCGCAGCGGGCGCACCATCTGGGTGTGGCACACGTGGCAGCCTTCGCGGATATAGATATCGCGACCCTCCAGCTCCAGCGCACTGAGCGGCTTCATACCCGGCAAGGGCGTGTAGTTATTCTTGGTATAGAACTGCGGAATAATCTCCACCAAACCGCCAAAACTGATGGCGACAATGATGAACAGGATCATCCAGCCGATGTTTTTCTCCACAATGTCATGATTCTTCACGAGCTGACCTCCTATGCCACCGGCACTGCATGAACGGTATTATCAGAGCGGGCATCGTTTACCTTCTCCGTGATCGTGCGGTAGACGTTGTAGGCCATCAGCAGCATACCCAGCAGGAACATGGCACCGCCGATCAGACGCACGATATAACCGGGGTGGCTGGCAACCACACTTTCAACAAAGCTGTAGGTCAAAGTGCCATCGACATTGAAGGCGCGCCACATTAGCCCTTGGGTAATACCGTTGACCCACATCGCCGCGATGTAGAGCACCGTGCCCACTGTGGCCAGCCAAAAGTGCGCGTTGATCAGTTTCACACTGAACATTTCCCTGCGCTTCCACAGCACTGGCACCAGGTGGTACAGGGCACCAATGGAAATCATGGCTACCCAGCCCAAGGCACCGGAATGCACGTGGCCAATGGTCCAGTCGGTGTTGTGGGACAGGGCGTTGACGGTCTTGATCGACATCATCGGGCCCTCAAAGGTGGACATGCCGTAGAAGGACAGAGAGACCACCAGAAAGCGCAGGGTAGGATCGGTGCGCAGTTTGTACCAGGCACCGGAGAGGGTCATGATGCCGTTGATCATACCGCCCCAGGAGGGTGCCAGCAGGATCAGGGACATCACCATGCCCAGGCTCTGGGCCCAATCGGGCAGTGCAGAGTAATGCAAGTGATGGCCACCCGCCCATACGTACAGGGAGATCAACGCCCAGAAATGTATGATAGACAGCTGGTAGGAGTAAATCGGCCGGCCCGCCTGTTTGGGCACGAAGTAGTACATAAGTCCGAGGAAGGCAGCCGTCAGGAAGAAGCCAACCGCATTGTGGCCGTACCACCACTGGATCATTGCGTCCTTGGTGCCCGAATAGATAGAGTAGGACTTGAAGGGCGCGACCGGAATCTCCAGGTTATTGACCACATAGAGCACGGCAACCGTGACCACGTAGGCACCGAAAAACCAGTTCGCCACGTAGATATGGGAGGTCCTGCGCCTCATGATGGTCCCGAAGAACACCAGCGCGTAAGCAATCCAGACCAGGGTGACCAGGATATCGATGGGCCATTCCAGTTCGGCGTACTCTTTGGTGGTGGTAAGGCCCATGGGCAGGGTGATCGCCGCTGCCACAATCACGACCTGCCACCCCCAGAAAGTGAAGGGTATCAGCCAGCCACCCCACAGGCGCACCTGGCAGGTGCGCTGCACCACGTAATAGGAAGTGGCAAACAGAACACTACCGCCAAAGGCAAAAATCACCGCATTGGTGTGCAGTGGCCGCAAACGTCCGAAGTGGGAAAACGGCTGCCAGAGATCGTTGAGTTGGGGCCAGGCCAGTTGAGCCGCGATCAATACGCCCATGCCCATACCAAAAATGCCCCAGACCACAGACATAATGGTGAACTGGCGCACGATATCGTAGTCATAGTCCGGCACCGGGCCGGTCTTTGCCACCGTTGTCGTCATGTTTGTACTTCCGTTGCTTTTAAAATTCGATTCCAGTGTCTGGGGCGGACCCACAGAGGGTCTGTCCCAGTGATACCTTGGCTAAAGCCGCCACAACTGGCCGGATGGCGATTTAAGCGCAGCCACCGCCAGCCACAACTGATCTAAATCAATTTTCTTCCCTTACCGGCGGCAATACGCAGGCGCAGGGCGTTCAACTTGATAAAGCCTCCGGCGTCCCTCTGGTCGTAGGCCCCGGCATCGTCTTCAAAGGTGGCGATGCGCTCATCGAAGAGGCTGTCCTCAGAGCGGCGCCCAACCGCACTCACACTGCCCTTGAAGAGTTTGAGGCGCACTTCCCCGTTGACTGCCAGTTGGGATTCATCAATCGCCGCCTGCAGCATGCGGCGCTCCGGCGACCACCAGTAGCCGTTGTAGATCAGTTCAGCGTAGCGCGGCATCAGGGAATCTTTCATATGGGCCACTTCGCGATCCAGGGTAATGGACTCAATCGCCCGGTGTGCCTTGAGCAAGATAGTGCCACCGGGAGTTTCGTAACAGCCGCGGGACTTCATACCGACGTAGCGGTTCTCCACAATATCCAAGCGTCCGATGCCGTTGTCACCACCGAGCCTGTTCAGGGTTTCCAGCAGTAACGCCGGGCTCATGGGTTCACCGTCAAGCGCTACCGGATCACCCCGCTCGAAAGTGATGGTGATATAGGTGGCCTGTTCCGGTGCCGCTTCCGGGCTCACGCTCCAGCGCCACATGTCCTCCTCGGCCTCCGCCCAGGGGTCTTCCAGAATGCCGCCTTCGTAAGAAATATGCAGCAGGTTGGCATCCATGGAGTAAGGGGATTTTTTCTTACTGGAGGAGAAGTCCACGGGAATTTTGTGCTGCTCACAGTACAGCATCAGTTTCTCCCGGGAATTCAAATCCCACTCGCGCCAGGGGGCGATTACCTGGATACCCGGTCTGAGTCCATAGGCGCCCAACTCAAACCGCACCTGATCGTTGCCCTTGCCGGTGGCGCCATGGGCAATGGCATCGGCGCCGGTCTCGTTGGCAATTTCAATCAAGCGTTTGGCGATCAGTGGGCGCGCGATGGAGGTGCCCAGCAGATATTCGCCCTCGTAAATGGCATTGGCGCGGAACATCGGGAAAACAAAGTCCCGCACATACTCCTCGCGCAGGTCGTCGATGTAAATTTCCCTAACGCCCAATGCCTCAGCCTTGGCACGCGCGGGCGCCACTTCTTCGCCCTGACCGATATCGGCGGTGAAAGTCACCACTTCACAGGCATAGGTTTCCTGCAGCCAGCGCACAATCACCGACGTATCCAGCCCGCCGGAATATGCCAGTACCACCTTGTCGATTTTGCTCATTGCTATCCTCTGCTGGCCGAAAGTTGCCGTCACGGCAAAAGCACACCGACACCCATCGCCTCTGCGCGAATGGGTGTCAGTCTGGGGGATTATTCTTGGAGATATGCCCAGGATCGGTGTAGATGGGCATACGAATACCCATACTGATTATCGGGGCGCGATTGTAGCGCCTCTGCCTGCAATCGACTAGCGCTATGGCGCCAGTCGACACAATTGGTCAATTTTCAATCTTTTTGCGCATCGCAATTTTGTGCCACATCGGGTAGCATGCGCGCCGCACAACAACTCACTACAGCGAGACGCAACGCGGAGAACCATGGCGGAGCAAATCACCCTTCGCGCCCCCGATGACTGGCATATTCACCTGCGCGATGGCAAGGCCCTCGAGCGCACCGTAGGCGATGCCGCCCGGCAATTCGGCCGCGCCATTGTGATGCCGAACCTGGTGCCGCCGGTAACCGATGCCAAGAGTGCTCTGGCCTACCGTGAGCGTATCTGCGCTCAAATTCCCAGCGACTGTGCCTTTGAGCCCTTGATGGTGCTTTATCTGACCGATAAAACGGATGCCGAGGTGATCCGCCAGGCCCGGGCCGCAGGTATGATCGCGGCCAAACTATACCCGGCTGGTGCCACCACCAACTCCGACTCGGGCGTGACGGATATCGCCAATATCTATCCCGCACTGGAAGAAATGCAGTCCTGCGGCATGAAACTGCTATTGCACGGGGAAGTCACCACCAGCGGTATCGATATTTTTGACCGCGAGCAGGTGTTTATCCAAAAAACCCTGTCGCGACTTGTAGGGGATTTTCCCACCCTGAAGATGGTGCTCGAGCACATCACCACTGCCGACGCGGCAGAGTTTGTGCAACGGGCCCGAACAGGCGTTGCGGCAACCATTACCGCACACCACCTGCTATACAACCGCAACCATCTGCTGGCAGGTGGCATTCGCCCGCACTTCTACTGCCTGCCGATTTTAAAACGCGGCACCCACCAGTCCGCGCTGATCGAAGCGGCCACCAGTGGCAGCCCGAAGTTTTTCCTCGGCACCGACTCGGCCCCCCACGCACGCGCGCAAAAGGAAGCCAGCTGCGGCTGCGCGGGCTGCTACACCGCCTACGCCGCCATCGAGCTATATGCGGAGGCCTTTGAACGCGCGGGCAAACTGGACAAACTCGAAGGCTTCGCCAGTGAATTCGGTCCCGATTTTTACGGCCTGCCACGCAACGGGGGCACCATTACCCTGGCAAAACGCCCCTGGACCTTGCCGCACAGCCTGGATATGGGTAGTGAAACCCTGACGCCCCTGGCAGCCGGTGAAATCCTGCACTGGCAGCGCGTATAATTTTGGAACCACAGACCCAAGCGGCCTTCGCCCGCAGAAAAAAATCCCGCGGCAACCGGCCCTGCACCATCGAGATTGACAAGGATTCACAGTGACCCCAGCGGAACAATCGATAGGACCCAAGAGCCCCCTTGCGCAGCGATTTCGCGGTTTTCTGCCGGTGGTGATAGACCTGGAAACCGGCGGTTTCAATGCCCGCACCGATGCCCTGCTGGAGGTTTCTGCGGTCCTTCTGGATATGGACGAGGAAGGCAGGCTCTCCCCGCTGGAATCCCACAGCTTCCATCTGGAGCCTTTTGCCGGCGCCAATGTGGAGCAGTCTGCCCTGGATTTTATTGGCATTGACCTCGAATCCCCAGAGCGGGCAGCCTTGCCGGAGGAGATCGCCCTGCCAGAGCTGTTTCGCAAAGTCCGCAGCGCGGTAAAAAAACACAGCTGCACCCGCGCCATCATGGTTGCCCACAACGCCCACTTCGACCTCGGCTTTGTCAATGCGGCGGTGGAGCGCTGCGCGATCAAGCGCAATCCCTTCCACCCCTTCTCCTGCTTCGACACCGCCAGTCTCGCCGGGCTTGCCTATGGCCAGACCGTACTGGCCAAAGCCTGCCAGGTTGCCGGTATTACATTCGATAACACCTGCGCCCACTCCGCCGAGTACGACGCAGAGAAGACCGCTACTCTGTTCTGCGCGATTGTGAACAAATGGCGGGCGCTGGGCGGTTGGCCTCTGGCCGCCGAACCCATTGAACCGGAGACAGAATAATCCAACCGCGGGTGTGACCAGCCCGACACTGCAAGATTCCCTTTCACAACCGAATACCGCCGGTGCTCACTGCAAAATCTGCCTTATGTGCACACCTTAGGCAGTTGGGTGATTTTTTGTGCAAACTTCTGTATGATATCCCGCTTGACTATTAAACCGGACAGGTATCGTGGCCAAAAAAGCATCACCCTCTTCAAGGCGCAAACAATCCACCCCGCTCGAGACCAGCGAGAGCATTGAAGCCCAGGTGCAAGCCTTCCTTGCCAAAGGCGGTGAGATTGAGCAGGTGCCCAAGGGGGTTAGCGGCCAGACGAATACTGCTGGACCAAAGCACATCACGTTGGGCAAAAAACCGCGCAGCTAACCGCGACCACCAATCCAGTCCACTCCGACCCAAACACAAACGGCTCCGGGTACCCCAACGCTAAACACTGTTGGGTACCCGGAGCCGCGTCGCTGAACGCTTTTGTATTCCCTTACTATCAGGGTATCTCTTCCAGTTCCGCCCCTTCTTTTACCGGCGGCATCAGGTCTTCCTTGGAGATCTTCAAGCCCATCAGCACATTTGCGGCCACATACACAGAGGAATAGGTACCCACGATAACGCCAACGATCAGAGCCAGGGAGAAATTGTGGATCAGCTCCCCGCCAAAGAACTGCAGTGCCCAGAGCACCAGCAGGGTGGTGAATGAGGTCATAAAGGTACGACCCAGGGTCTGGCTGATGGAGATATTGATAATCTCCTCGGACTCCGCCTTGCGCACCTTGCGAAAATTCTCGCGAATGCGGTCAGACACCACGATGGTATCGTTCAGGGAGTAACCGATCACTGCCAGCACTGCCGCCAGAACGGTTAAATCGAAGTCCAGCCCCAACAGCGCAAAGAAGCCCAGCACAACGATGACATCGTGACCGAGTGCCGCAACCGCGCCGACAGAGAATTTGTACTGGAAGCGCAGGGCCACATACATCATGACCAAAGCCAGTGCCACCAGCATGCCGAGGCCGCCGTCATCGCGCAGCTCAGCGCCCACCTGCGGCCCCACAACCTCCACCCGACGCAGGGTCACGCTGCCATCGCTCGCGGCCTGCAGCACCGCCACCACCTTGTCGCCGATCGGCGTAACCTTCTCCTGCTCGGTGGCGCTGGTTTGAGTCTCCTCTTCGGTCACCTCCGGCGGCAGCTTGATCAACAGCTCGTTCTCGGAGCCATAGTTGACCACTGTTGCACCCTCAAAGCCTGCATCTTCCAACTGGGAGCGCACATCGTTGATAAAGGGGGTGACTTCATAGCCCACTTCAACCTGGGTGCCCCCGGTGAAGTCCAGGCCAAACTTCAGGCCCTTGGCAGCCAACACACCAATGGACGCCAACAGCAGGGCGATGGAAATTACTGCAGCCACCTTGCGCCAGCGCATAAAATCGTACACGCGCTTGCCCATATACTCGGTGATCTTGCCGTTTTCCACTTTGGTCTCACTCATGGCCAGCCCCTTAAATCCAGAGTTTGCGTACACGGCGACCGCCGTAGAACAGGTTGATAATGGCCCGCGTGCCCATAATGGCACTGAACATGGAGGTGAGAATACCGATAGACAGAGTTACTGCGAAGCCCTGTACCGGGCCGGAGCCAATTGCATAGAGGATCAACGCCACAATCAGCGTGGTGATATTGGCATCAACAATGGTGCTGTAGGCGTTGTCAAAACCGGCCGTAATCGCCGATTGCGGTGGCATGCCATTTCTGAGCTCCTCCCGTATTCGCGAGAAGATCAGCACGTTGGCATCCACCGCCATACCCACGGTGAGTACGATACCGGCAATTCCCGGCAGTGTCAGGGTGGCGCCGAGAATCGACATCACCGCCACCAGCAGAACCATGTTGACCGACAGGGCGATAGTGGCCGCCAGACCAAACACCCGATAGGAAATCAACATGCAGATAATCACCGCCAACAGGCCGATCTGTACCGACTGCACGCCGACCTTGATATTGTCGGCCCCCAACGACGGCCCGATTACACGCTCTTCCACAAAATACATCGGTGCGGCCAGGGCACCGGCGCGCAACAGCAGGGCCAGTTCCTGGGCTTCCAACGGACTGTCCAGGCCGGTAATGCGAAACTGCTTGCCCAGAGCACTCTGCACCGTGGCCAGGCTGATAATCTTCTTGTCTACGGTCTTGATCTGCTCGGTGACCGCATTGCCCTGTGCATCATCCCTGGTTTGCGGGGTAAAGCGGGTCTCGATAAACAGGGTGCCCATACGGCGGCCCACATTCTTCCAGGTGGCGCGGTGCATCAGTTCGCCGCCGCGGGAATCCAGAGTGATATTCACCTGGGGGAAGCCGCTCTCGTCGTAACCCACGCGGGCATTGGTGACACTGTCGCCTTTGATAATGATCTTGCGCTCAAGCCAGGCGCCACCATACATTTGACGCTGCTGCTCGCTGCGGTACTCAAAGTACTCTTTATTGGTCACCAGTTCGTCGGGGCGGGCCTCCATACGGTATTCCAGGTTGGCCGTCTTGCCGATAATACGCTTGGCCTCGGCGGTATCCTGCACACCGGGCAACTCCACCACAATGCGGTTGCGCCCCTGGCGCTGGACGATGGGCTCGGCTACCCCCAGCTCGTTTACCCGGTTGCGCAGCGTGGTGAGGTTCTGGGTAACCGCGTAGTCTTCCAACTGTTTGATTTCCTGCTCAGATAAAACGGCGCGAATTTCCAGGTTCTCACCGCTGCCGGATTCGCGCAGTTGGAATTGCGGGAAATCCCTGCGCAGGGTGGAAAGCGCCAGGCTGCGCAACTCTTCACTGCGGAAACGCGCCACAATCTCGCGATCGTTAATCAGGTCGACGCTGCGGTAACGGGCTTTGGCCGCACGCAGCTTGGTCTTTACCTCTTGGACATCACTTTCCATATTGGTTTTGACGATGGTATTGGTGTCCACCTCCATGAGGAAGTGCACACCACCGGCCAGGTCCAGGCCCAGTTTCATCGGGCCGGCGCCTATTCCGCTCAACCACTCGGGCGTGGTTGAGGCCAAATTTAGAGCGACCACGTAATCGCTACCCAGCGCCTCCTGAATCGCCCGTTTGGCCGGCAGCTGCGCCTCCATGGAATTCAGTCGAACCAGAACCGCCCTATCGCCCACTTCAGCGCCGAAATATTCGATGCCCGCCGTGTCCAGGGCCTTTTCCACCTGTTCCAGAACCTCCGGGCCGATGGTCATGGCACTGGACTGCCCGGATATCTGTACCGCCGGGTCCGGCTTGTAGAGATTGGGCGCGGCGTAGACCAGGCCAAAGGCCACAACCGCAAAAATCAGAAAGTACTTCCAGATCGGGTAGCGATTCATACTGCTCTCATTGTTCTAGTGTGACCTTTGGGGCCGGTAAATCTTGGCAATTTGCCTGGATATGTGGGCGCGGTGACCGGATTGCAAGGTACACGCCCCCTACGATACAAGTGGGGACTGATTATACGGGGATCGGGTGATCGGACAAATCACACAGGCACACATGCGCGGCCAACAGCGCTGCAAACAGGATAGAAGTGCCGCGCCCTCAGGCCTGCAGCGGCGGAACCTCGCGATCCAGGCGACGATAAAACTCCGCGACAAAAGCCTGCAAAGTATTGGCGGCGATGGCGTCGCGCAGCCTCTGCATCAGGCGCTGGTAGTGGCGCAGGTTGTGTATGGTGTTGAGCTGCGCCCCCAGCATCTCACCACAGCGGTCCAGGTGGTGTAAATAGGCGCGGGAGAAGTGCGCACAGGTGTAGCAGTCGCATTCCCCTTCCACCGGCGCGCTGTCGTAGCGGTGTTTGGCATTGCGGATTTTCACCACGCCATCTGCCGTAAACAGATGGCCATTGCGCGCGTTGCGGGTAGGCATCACGCAGTCGAACATGTCGACACCGCGGCGCACCGCCTCGACAATATCCTCCGGCTTGCCCACTCCCATCAGATAGCGGGGCCTGTCTGCCGGCATGTTGTGCACCAGGTGATCCAGCACCTTGATCATCTCCGCTTTCGGCTCACCCACCGACAAACCGCCGATGGCATAGCCATCGAAACCGATCCCGGTGAGTCCCCGCAGGGAGGCGTCGCGCAGCTCCGGGTACATCCCCCCCTGCACAATGCCAAACAGGGCCGCAGGGTTTTCGCCGTGGGCCTGCCTGGAGCGCTCCGCCCAGCGCAGGGACAGCTCCATAGATGTGCGCGCCTGCTCGGGGCTGGCCGGATACGGCGTACACTCGTCGAAAATCATCACGATATCAGAGCCCAGGTCCCGCTGTACCCGCATAGACTCCTCAGGAGTGAGAAAAACCGGGCTCCCATCAATGGGGGAACGAAAGGATACCCCCTCTTCGGAAATTTTACGCAACTTACCCAGACTGAATACCTGGAAGCCGCCGGAGTCTGTGAGGATGGGGCCCGGCCACTGGATAAAATCATGCAGACCGCCCTGGGTCTTCACCACTTCGGTACCCGGGCGCAGCATCAGGTGAAAGGTGTTGCCCAAAATAATC
Organism: Microbulbifer jejuensis; assembly: GCF_047289955.1. NCBI lineage: Bacteria > Pseudomonadati > Pseudomonadota > Gammaproteobacteria > Cellvibrionales > Microbulbiferaceae > Microbulbifer > Microbulbifer jejuensis. The sequence continues at coordinate 81,980 of NZ_JBLBUB010000016.1, read as the reverse complement.
TGCGCACCGATTGCCTTGATATCCCGCGGCAACATGCCTTTTACCGTACCGTAGGTACCCACCGGCATAAACGCCGGTGTCTCCACCACCCCGCGGGGAAAACGCAGGCGGCCGCGCCGGGCCTTGCCATCGGCGGTATCCCGCTCAAACTGCATGAAACATTCCCGGCTCACTGGGTATCTCCTGTTACAGGCGCCACGGTTTCGCCACTGGCATTGGGATTGCGAGAGATAAACATGGCATCGCCGTAGCTAAAGAAACGGTAGCCTTCGGCTACCGCCGCGCGGTAGGCGGCCATGGTATGGCTGTAGCCGGCAAAGGCGCACACCAGCATCAACAGGGTGGATTCCGGCAGATGGAAATTCGTGACCAGTTTATCCACCACACGAAACGCGTAACCCGGATAGATAAAGATATCGGTCTCTCCCACCATGGCGGTCAGTTCACCACTGCGCGCAGCACTTTCCAGGGCCCGCACACTGGTGGTACCAACGGCGATCACACTGCCATCGCGCGCGCGGCAGCGGGCCACGGCCTCCACCACGCTGTCTGGCACATGCAGTACTTCGCTGTGCATCTGGTGTTCGTGGATATTGTCCACACGCACCGGCTGGAAGGTGCCCGCCCCAACATGCAGGGTGACGAAGGCAACCTCCACCCCCTTGTCGCGCAGGGCTCCGATCAGGGCATCATCAAAGTGCAGTCCTGCTGTGGGTGCGGCAACCGCGCCGGCATGGCGGCTGTATACGGTTTGGTAACGCTCGCGATCACGGGCATCGTCTTCGCGGTCGATATAGGGCGGCAGCGGCATATGCCCAAGGCGCTCAAGTACCCCCAACACCCCCTCTTCTGCGGGGAAATCCAACTCAAATAGCGCACCACAACGCCCGGTGACCGCAACGCGGGTACCGTCTTCCAGCAGAATACCGGTGCCCGGTCTGGGGGACTTGCTGGCGCGTATATGGGCCCGGGCTTCCGCCCGGTTTAGCACCCGTTCAACCAGGATTTCCAACTTACCGCCGGTCTCCTTGTGTCCAAACAGGCGTGCCGGGATCACCCGGGTATCGTTAAAGACCACCAGGTCACCGGCATCCACCTGCTGGAGAATGTCCGGGAAGTGGCGATGGACAATCGTCCCGTCAGGGCCATCAAGGCAAAGCAGGCGACTTCCACGGCGCGCCTGGGTCGGCGCTCGGGCAATCAGCCTATCGGGCAGGTAAAAATTGAAATCCTGACGCTGCATGGAATCCTGAAAAAATAGTATCTGTGAAGTGGTCGCGAAGGTTATAGGAAATTTTAGGTGCTGTTAACTGGAGCGACAAAAAAGCACCTAAGTGATTGAATTTACTGATTGACCCCGGCCCACCCGTTGCTATAATCACGCCCGCCCTGGCAGCCGATCTCTGCGAGGCGCCTGTGCCAGAGTGGTGAAATTGGTAGACACAGGGGATTCAAAATCCCCCGCCCTTAAAAGCGTGCCGGTTCGAGTCCGGCCTCTGGTACCATATCTAGATCCGCAGATGTTCAGAATCATCCGCAAAGCCCCTTAAAATAAGGCTTTTTGCTATCTGCAGTGTCCAAAGCCATCCGCTCCCGCTCGTTGTCATCCGGTGCTATCTGGTGCTACATTTGGTGCTACCTGGTTCAATTTAGAATTTGGTAGCACCAATGCCCCTTACCGATACACAAATAAAGCAGGTAAAGCCAGGCAACAAGGATCAGTGGCTCACGGATGGGCAGGGATTGCGCCTATTGATCAAGCCCACTGGTGCAAAGTATTGGCGGCTTAAATATCGATTTCAGAAAAAACAAAAGACACTGGCCTTAGGTGTTTACCCCTCTATCACCCTTAAACAAGCAAGGCAAAAAGTAGCTGAAGCAAAGCAGTTGCTGGCAGAAGGGCGAGACCCTTCCACACAAAAGCAGCTTGAGAAGTATCAGGCGCGCGTGAATGTAGAGCACTGCTTTGCCATTGTTGCAAAAGAGTGGTGGAACCACCAGAAAGGGACATGGACAGAAGATCATGCTCGTCGTGTGTAGTTGAGACTGCGAGACAATAGTTTTCCATAAATTGGCCAGAGACCCATCGCCGACCTCCACCCCCGCGATGTAATCGCCATTACCGTGATATTGAGGACCGGGATACGCTGGATATTGCTCAACGGGTTTTACGGGATATTCGTCGGGTTTGTCGCTATGCCGTTCAGATTGGCAAACTTAACTGCATCTGGATACCGCCGGGCAATGCCAGCTCAACCGAAGCCTCTAAAGCTGGCATGGGCACCGGCATCAGCTTAGGCCGGGGCTTGTTCTGCTTATTGCGCCAATAGGTGAAGGTGCTGAGCTTTAACTCATGCTGCTGGCAGTAGGCTGCCTGGGATAGATTGCTGTTCTTCCAGGCACCGATGTACTGCTGCCGCCACAAATCAGATTTACTCTGAGTGGCCATTTCAATCTCCTGATCATTAAAAATCAGGAGAGTAGTGAAAATCTGGCTGGATTTTTAGGTGGGGTTGTTTGACATTCAATTACCCACATCTAAGGCGAGTTCGAAGCCCGCACGCAATTCATACAGTTTGTTCATGCCTCTCCAAATGACGGTATTGCCTGGTGACGGATCACTTGCCCGCGCTAAGTATCCACCCGATCTCGCTAATCGATCGATATAATCCTGTAAAGTTGAAGGCACCACTATTTTCTGAAAATACTGAATCAATATTTTCCTTTCAATATCATCAAAAGCCAAGTTTGGAGACAACCGCTTGTCTTCTCTATTTAACATTGTCAGCCAATGTATTCTCCACGCCAGAATGCAACAAATGGAAATCAACCTTGTTAGCCTGGCGGCTGTTCTTAGCTTTGATTCCTCAAGCTTTAGCCTAGATTTCAATATTTTAAAATAGGTTTCTATTTTCCAACGTTGCTTGTACCAATTCAGTACCGTTAGTGCGTTTTCCTTCTTCTTTACTGGTAAGTTTGTGAGAAATGTCCATTTAATACGCTCTCTGCCAACAGGCTCTTGGGCTTCAAGTTCAGAAACAACGGTAACTCGCAAATCGGGATAATTTGCTTCTTTTCCAATAGGCGGATGAAGGGCGAGTGTTTTTACCTTGATATTCATTGCCGTATTAACGGTATTTCCATCGCTATCTGTGAAATTGATCACATGTTTGTAATAAGCTTTACTCGTTGCCACCTCTTCAGCAAGAGTTGTTTCATTGGCTAAGCGATCCACACAGCTGCGCACCACAAAATAAGACCCAAGTCCCTGGCACTGACATAGATATTCGTAGATGTCATTTTCCCTATCGCCGATATGAACGAGCTTTGCAGGGCTATCTGAAACTCATTCATTCGAGGACTTAAGGTTTTCAAGCCACTTTATACTCTCTTTTTCTGATATAGGTACTCGTGTTGGATTGATCTTACTCTTCAGTTTGGTGGTATTCTTGAACACTTCTCGCGACCAAAATTTAATAGCAGTCAATTCCAGAAGTAACCCTTCGGCCGTTATTGCCATACTTGCATGCATCAATATCCCACAGGCTTTGTGCTGTTGCCCAAATGCTTTAGCTATTCGATCAGGTGTAGGTAATTTTCGAGCATGTCCAATGGCTTTAGGCGATTCCCTCTTATATGAAAATTCAGTGGTATCGTGCAAAATTAGGATTGGGCCGCGAGTTGCTCCAATGCGATTCTTGGTCTGATCATAGTGACCAGCAAGAATATCATCATTATCAACTCTGTCATTTGATAGAAAGCGGTAGGTTGCCTTCGCCATCGACCACTCTTCACAAACTTGTGGGATGGATTTTCCACATCCCTTTGATAGGGTTTTGATTATTGTTTTAAAGCGCTCGGTAAGCCTTTTGTCCTTGAAAATACAACTGGAAAGCTCTTTATCTAACCAGGAGTCCATGGTGTGCCCTCAGCACAGCGGATGTACTGAAAGGTAACAAATAGCTGGTAAGCAATCAAATTGGTGCCGAATTTGTGGGTAATTGAATGGTTGTTTGATCGCTTACCCCTTTGTCAGAGATGCCAGCCACACAAGAAGCTTTTAGTCTGTTGACCCCACCCCAGATTACGGAGAAGCCTGCAGGCGTGGAAGAGAGTTTGCAGGGTCAGCTGGTTTGCATGGCTTCCCATATGCTTCCTGGCTTGCCTGTGTGGAGGCTAACTAGCCTACAGCCAGCTGGCCCTAGCTATTGCCAAGTGTGTCGGTTGTTGTGGGAGTCTAGGCTTCGGGTAAATACCACACCCAACCTACTATAAAGGCAATAACTGCACTAACAATGGCAACAATCCAATGTACATTTGCTAAGTCCATCATCCTATTTCATTTAATTTTTATTATTAATGCCTAACTTATTAGCGATTATATAATCTAAACTATATCGTCCAGGACCTGTAGCCATTAACCATAAAAATAAAATAATATATAAAACTTGGGGCAAATAAAGAAACCAGCTCATCCAATCCAATGGCCCAATGCCTTTGGGAATGACATGCTCAACTTCAACAGTGGCGATGGCAACAATCATTGCAATCGTCAATGCAATCGCAACAAGTGTTGACAAAAGACCCACTATTAATAGCAAACCACCAAAAAACTCTACACCCGCTAAAAACAGCGCCATAAATTCAGGAAAGGGCATTCCTATTTCGCTCATCAAATTTATAAGGTCTGCATGCCTCTCAGGCATAAATAGTTTGTTATACCCAGACACCGAAAAAAATAATCCCAATGATACACGTGCAACCAAAATAGGTAACCATTCCCAACTACGATCACCAACAAGTAGTCTTTTAATTAAAGGAAAAGATTGTGTAAACATAGATACCCTCTTACATGGCTATAGCATAATTATGAACTTTTATTTCAGATGCTTCATACGTCTTTAAAGCCTACTCTACAATCTGCATTCAACATTGGTGCGACTTCATCTTCACTCAGAGAATCATGTATTGTAACTTTTTTTTCATGTTGTAGATAAATCGAATATAAATAAATAGCTAAACCAATCATTAATATTGCGCCGCCAATAAACTGTGAGTGCGTTTGAATTTCACCTAAAATAAAAAATGCGGCCAACCCCCCTGCTACACGCACAAATGATGATGCAAGTGACACATCGATTGAACGTGATTTACGCATTCCTGAGCCCCAGGCGAGCTGTCCTGTCTACGCACTCCTATTCGAGCACGGCAACCAGAGGAATATCTATATGAACAAAGCACAGCAGAAACGATACGATTCACTATACCTCAAACATCTTAGCCCACTCAAACGTCAGGGCAAAGCCGAATCGACCTTTGAGCTTGACAGTCGCGCCATACGGTGCGTCTGCAAATATTTTGATAGCCCCCCCGACACCCTTACCCAAAAGCAGCACAAGGGCTATTTCTAGTCCCTCACCAGCACCTACTCCTGGTCAATGGTGAAGGTGGATCGCAATGTCCTGCAGTGCTTTTACAAGCATGGTAAATTTGAATCCTGAAAAAAGTGATAAATCCAGATTGCGTGATGTAACCTATTGATTTACATGGGGAAAATTGCGAATCTTCCCAGGCTTGAACTGGGGACCTACCGATTATGTGTCGGGTGTTCTAACCAATTGCGCTAAAGGCCCACTTTCACTTTTTAAACTTTTCCGACCCGTGGCTTGTTCATGAATTTTTTATCAACTGCAGACAGGCATCCCTACATGAGAGGGACTACTTGACTACCTTCAGGGCTGGTTTCTCATCGGAGTCATCATAACGCATAGCTCCTTTACAACCCCGCTTAGAAGCCCTGTCTGTCAACTTCTTCAGCATCAGAAAGCAGCTCTTTAGCCCGCTTTTTCCGTCACTACTCATATTCTGGGGTGCCCTTTAGAGTACGCTCTTCAATGATCATTTAGCGACGCCATCAATGCTTTGAAGGTTGAGAAGGGCGAAGATTTCTTCCAGTCAATTGCGGGTCCCTACCGTTTGAATCACTATAGGAAAGCTTGAAGCAGGGTCACCCTGTATATCCTGGAGCCAAATAACTAGCTATTTTCCACGTGGGTTGTACTTTACCTTTACATGCTTACGCAAGGTACGCATCAATCGCCATCTCACCGGCCAGCCATTAGCCAAACTCTTACAGGTCCGAAACGATGGGATATGTTCCACTTTTGAATTTTTGCACTGTAGTCAAAACCCGATGTGCCAGGTACTTTGAACTCCTTATATCTGTTTCATGGGCACTACCATCAAGGCTATGGGAAGTTACACCAAGCTGACAACCCAACCGATTAACACCTTTGGCGGTATTGCTAAAAGGAGCATCAAGACCAACCCAGATCATGCCATGCTGACTTGCTAAAGTTACAAAGTACTGGAGCGTTGAGGCTTGATCTCCATTGAGGCCCGTTCCTGAAGTAAAACCAGCAGCAATTTTTCCTGACCAATCTTGGGTTTCCCAGAAATCACTTGTCGCATCTGCGAAGGCTTTGAATTGCGCTGCAACATTACCCATATAAGTTGGAGAACCAAAAATTATTGCATCACAGGTTTTAAGTTCGTCCATTAGTATTTTATTTATAAACCGCCCCTCAATTATTTCAGCTCCTAATATCTGATGAGAGAAAAATAAAACTTTCTGATTAACCAATTCGCTGCAAGCTGCCCTTGCGAGCTTTCCTGTTACATCAGTGTTAGAAAAATATACGATTCCAATCTTTATCATTAATTGCACTTTATTGCTTGGTATAGGAACATAACACCGTTAACAAGGTCAGTCGAAGCGCAGCGCAGGCTGTCCAGCCCAGGCCGGGGGGCTGAGCGAGCCTAGTTAGTATTGCTCGACCACTGGTTCCTATGGAAACTGAGTAGAACCTTTCGCAATATGAAATCCTCGAAGTTTACGAAAAATCCAGATGTGAATAGCTTTATCAATATCAATGGGGTTATCTAAAGATCCGCCCTTTACACTAACAATCTCAGTAGAACCTCGCCTTTGCTGCGATAACCTGATCCCGCCTTTAGGAAAAAAGGCGCATTCAAGCGCATTGCCAGAATCCGCTGTGGGGCACCAAAATTTTGGTTTGCCTTTAGGGACACAGAGTGCTTCTTTGTTCGTAAAAACAGAATCAGATTGCTTTCGACACTCAGCGCAATGGCAGACAAATAATTGCATTATCTTCCCGGAAAACTCATACGGATTCCGCCACATTGACATCCACCTAAAGAGAAGCCACTCACTTTATTCTCCAGCTTAATTATTCCCTGGTAGTATTTACACCTCAATGTGCGGTTGTAATGTTGTGTCGAAGGTACGAAATGGGAATCCAGGTCCAGCTTGCTGAGCTGATGCACCATTGACTTGTTATGCAATTATTCAACTCTAATACTCTTGGATTCAACAACGATAGCAATATTACTAAAACTCAACCCAAGCTCAGCTGTTCCGCTACTATAAATAGAACACGCCCCTTTTTTATACAATGGGACACTATAGATCATTTTTTCAAGACTTAGATTTCCCGATCTAGGCCCATAATTAAGCTCAGGGTTTCCAAGGAGTTATCGAAGTTGGTTTCGTGGCTAAAGCTGACCATATCCCCCTTCGGGCCTTTGATAAATAGGCCGTCGCCCTCGGTAAAGTGGGCGTACTAGATGGAGGGTAGCCACAGTTCATGGTCCACCAGGGCGGATTGGCCACCACCAAAGAGACCTCAATCTCGATAAGGTGGCGGGTTGAACGGGCTGAGATACCGCCCAATGGCCGCGTTAGGAATAGAGATAAAGCTGCGGAGAGCTACCTGCATTCCAACCGTTCGCGCCAAATCAGTACCGGCAAGTCACTGCGATCACCAGGCCAATAGTTGACTCATCAGTTGCCGTTCGTTTCCTGAATCGGCCCTACAAAGGAGGCGATGCCCTCCTCGCGGAGGGAGTCGAGCGCCTCGCCGAGGGCCTCTTTGTCTGTTTCGAACACATCCTCCCATACGGTGGAATAGTTATTCTCGTCGACGACTTCGAGCAGCCAGCCACCTCCCTCACCCTCGTAAATATCGATCCGGACAGACACATCACCCTCGCGGTAGATCCGGCTTAACTCTGACTCTCTCGGTGCAAATTCTTCGTCCATAGGGTTCTCCTCACTCAGGCCCTGAAATTTCAACCAGAACTTTGACAAGTTGCGGCCTTCCGGTCAACCGCCAGCCGGGACAGCTGTAAACTGCCAGTCAAAGGTACGACAAGCTGTTTTTTTACGATAAAATCCACACTGATTTTTTCTGCTCCGGATTTACGCTCCGGCCCGCAAATAAGGAAGTACCATGGATCAATTCGTTGTATGCGCACTCTACAAGTTCGTCAGTCTGGAGGATTTTGAGTCCCTGCGCACGCCCCTGCTGCATGTCATGCTGAAAAACCGTATACGTGGCACTCTGCTACTCGCCCGTGAAGGGGTCAATGGCACTGTTGCCGGTCACCGCGATGGCATAGATGCACTTCTATCCTACTTGAAATCCGATCAGCGCCTGGCTGAGCTGGACTACAAGGAGTCCTTCACTGACGAGATGCCCTTCCTGCGCAGCAAGGTCAAGCTGAAAAGGGAAATTGTCACCATGGGTGTGGAGGGTATTGACCCCCTGTGTGTGGTGGGCACCTACGTCGAACCCAAAGACTGGAATGCTCTGATCAGCGACCCGGAGGTCGTCGTGGTGGACACTCGCAACGACTATGAATTCCAGGTGGGCACTTTCAAGGATGCCATCAACCCGAAGACCGACACCTTCCGCGGGTTTCCCCAGTACATCAAAGAGAACCTGGACCCGGCCAGGCACAAGAAGGTCGCCATGTTCTGCACCGGCGGCATTCGTTGCGAAAAATCCACAGCCTATATGAAAGAACAGGGCTTTGAGGAAGTCTACCACCTCCGCGGTGGTATCCTGAAGTACCTCGAAGAAGTACCCAGGGAGATGTCCCTGTGGGAGGGCGAGTGCTTCGTCTTTGATGAGCGGGTCACTGTCAACCACGACCTGGAACGCGGTCATTACAACCAGTGCAACGCTTGCCGTATGCCGATCACCCAAGAAGACCAACAATCTCCACTGTTCGAGCAGGGAGTCAGCTGCCCCCACTGTCACGACAAGGTGGAGGAAGCCGACCGCGCCCGCTTTCGCGAACGCGAAAAGCAGATCCAGTTGGCAAAGCAGCGCGGTGAACAGCATATGGGCCAGGATGTTCGGGACCTGATAGTCGACAAGCGCCAGCAAAAAAGAGAAGAGCGCCTCCGCCAGGCACAATCCCAACCGGCACAAACCCCGCAGCGGGCTTATAGCGACTGAAGCGCCACAGGCCTGGGTGCGCCCTTGATCCGGGAGAGCCAGGCCTCGGCTTCGGCCTCGGCGACAAATTCCCTAGAACTGTGTCGAAATAAACAACCCCGCGTTGCCAGCGGCACGGTGCAGCGGCTGCGCGGGTGCAGCACGGCAATATAGGCTCGCCGCAGCACCGGGTGTTCCGCAATGTAACTGGTAAACTGCCGCTGCTCCTCTAAAGTGACTTTGGAACGCGCATAGCGCAAGTCCAGCAACACGCGCAGCGGCACCCTGTGGCGATATTTTTCTACCAGGCGGGCCGAGGCCTCCATTTTCTCTGCAAATCCCACTGGCCCATAAAACAGCACCCGCGCCACGCCACCCACCGATCGATAACTGATATGAAAATTCATTGATGCCAGCATCCATGCTTTCGCCTATTTTTTTATGAATTACCGCTTCAGTAACGCCTGTTCCCTACCTCCCCACCGTGTTTTCTAACCAGGCTCGTCAAGCGCTTTTCCCTCACGCCCCTCACAGTATCACTGCAGGCCATATCAGCTAAGCGCTGACCTGCCGGTGTGTTGTCCACAATACGCAGAAACCTATGCGAAGGGATTTTACCGGTTTGTGTGTGCCACTCAGGACAGTTATTCCGGTTGTCCGCGAGGAATAAATCCCCAGATAATCCTGACCGTCACGGCAAGAATACAGTATCAGTACCGGATTTTTCCGACAACGTCGACAGGGCAGCAGCAATTGTGGAGTATCAATCCAGGTTCAGCAAGATCGAGAGCGGCTGGCTAATAAATAACGCAAAACCAACAGTGATTATTATATCTCTCGTATTCTCTGCAAATGCCGGCAGTTGAAAAATCGTGGCAGGGCTAGCGACCCCGCACACACTTGACACCCCTTTCACGTAACTGGGATTTCCACAAGGGGCGCACCGGGAGCGTCAATATAGGGACAAATCAATCCGCGAAAAACCCAAAAAAACAAAAAATCACTTCTTTGTGACCGGCATCGCGATTGCGCTCAACTAATTTCGATTTCTGGCAACACCTCATCACCAGTGTTGTTTAACCAGATCTCCGCTGCCATTCTGCGTGCTATTTGTCGATAAAAACCGGCGATCTCTCCCTCCGGATCCGCGATAACACTGGGATGCCCACTGTCTGCGTCCTCGCGGATTTTCTGTGCCAGGGGAAGTGCTCCAAGCAAGTGCGTATTGTACTGCTCCGCAATGCGCGCACCACCGCCAGTGCCGAAAACAGGTTCGCTGTGGCCACACTTGGAACAGGTGTGCAGTGCCATGTTCTCCACGATACCGAGCACCGGCACCGAAACCTTGCGAAACATCTCCACACCTTTTATGGCATCTTTCAGCGCAAGATCCTGGGGAGTGGTTACAATCACGGCACCGGCCAAGGTGGTTTTTTGTGCCAATGTCAGCTGGATGTCCCCGGTGCCGGGGGGCATGTCCACGATCAGGTAATCCAACTCGCCTTTGGCATCACACCAGAGGGTTTGCGTAAGAATCTGGTTGAGCGCACCACTGGCCATAGGGCCGCGCCAGACAGCGGGGGTGTCCTCTGTCATCAGGTAGCCCAGGGACATGGTCTCAATGCCCTGAACAGTCACCGGCACGAAACTTTTCTGTTCTTTAACCTGCGGGCGCACACCCTCGGTACCGAGCATGGTAGGCAGGCTCGGGCCGTAAATATCCGCATCCAAGAGCCCTACACTGGCGCCTTCTGCCGACAGGGCCAGAGCCAAGTTTACCGCAGTGGTGGATTTCCCCACGCCACCCTTACCGGAGGCCACTGCAACAATATTTTTTACACCGCGTAAGGATTCAGGCACATTTGCAACGGAATTTGCAGGAATGTCGCTGAACAGCTCAAACTGTAAGCTACTGCCGGCCAAAGGGCCCCCTTTCAACAGGGGTTCGCACGCTTTCAACACCCGCTCGCGCCAGTGCTCCTCCTCGCTCGCACAAGGGTACCCGAGGGTAATACCGGCAAAGACCCCGTCCCCTTCAAAACCCACTTCTATTTCCGCATCCAGCGCATCCAGCGGTAAACCGCTGACCGGGTCGTGCAATTGACCAAGGCACTCAGCCAAACGCTCCAGCTCTGCCTGAACTTCCTGTGACAGTCCTTCATGGTCGTGATGACGATCGCTCACGGTATTCCCCTCTCGCTGCTTCTTGTCCAACTCGCATTGTCTCGAATGATCCGCGCCAAGGCCAGCGACCGGATCAATCCGGTCATGCCGTGGGCGCGCGATCCCATCTCCCCGGCATAGTTCAAATCTGCTATATTCCGCGGTCTTTTGACAATCTCCGTCCCCTCCAGCGGAGCCTCTGGCCACAACCCCTCAGCGATGGAAAAACCGATGTCCGATACGCGCAAAATCCTAGTCACCAGCGCACTCCCCTACGCCAATGGCTCCCTGCACCTGGGCCACGTACTCGAATATATCCAGACTGATATCTGGGCGCGTTTCCAGCGCACCCGCGGCAACGATTGTCTGTATCTCTGTGCCGATGACGCACACGGCACCGCGATCATGCTCAAGGCTGAACAGCTGGGCCTTACCCCGCAACAGCATATAGCCCGTATGCAGGCAGAACACGAGCGGGATTTCGCCGACTTCCTGATCGCGGTGGACAACTACCACTCCACCCACTCGGAGGAGAACCGCGAGCTGTCCTCCATGATCTACCGGCGCCTCAGTGACAATGGCCATATCGCCTCGCGCACCATCACCCAAGCCTTCGATCCGGAAAAACAGCTGTTCCTGGCGGACCGCTATATCAGAGGCACCTGCCCGCACTGCAGCACCCCCGACCAATACGGTGATAACTGTGAGGTCTGCGGCGCCACATACAGCCCCACCGAACTGATCGATCCGGTCTCCGCCATCTCCGGCACTACTCCGGTAGAAAAAGAGTCCGAGCACTTCTTCTTCACCCTGCCCGCCTTTACCCAATTCCTGCGCAATTGGACCCGCTCCGGCACCCTGCAGGATGAGGTCGCCAACAAGCTAGCTGAGTGGCTGGAAGAGGGCCTGCAGGAGTGGGATATTTCCCGCGACGCCCCTTATTTCGGCTTTGAAATCCCGGATGCACCGGGCAAATACTTCTATGTCTGGCTGGATGCCCCCATTGGCTACCTGGCCAGCTTGAAAAACTACTGTGACCACAATGGCAGGGATTGGCTGGAATATTGGAGGAAAGACAGCGCGGCCGAGGTTTACCACTTTATCGGCAAGGATATCGTTAACTTCCACGCGCTCTTCTGGCCGGCAATGCTCAACTCCGCAGAGTTGCGCACCCCCAGCAAGGTGTGCGTCCATGGCTTCCTCACAGTGAACGGCAAGAAGATGTCCAAGTCCCGCGGCACCTTTATCAACGCCCGTAACTACCTGGATCATCTCAATCCGGAGTACCTGCGCTACTACTTCGCCACCAAGCTCACCGCGGGCGTGGACGACCTGGATCTGAACCTGGACGACTTTATCGCCAAGGTAAATTCCGACTTGGTGGGCAAAGTTGTCAATATCGCCTCGCGCACCGCCAAGTTTGTGAGCAAAGCTGGTGGCAAACTGGCTATAGGGCTGGCCGACGAAAAGCTGTGGAATCAGTTTATTGAAGCCGCCCCACGCATTGCCAACTATTACGAGCAGCGCGAATACGCCCGCGCCATGCGCGACATTATGGCTCTGGCTGACGCCGCCAATGCCTGGATTGCCGATAAGGCACCCTGGTCCCTGGCTAAACAGGAGGGCAGCGGGGCGGAAGTCCTGGCGATCTGTTCCCAAGGGGTGAATATGTTCCGTGCCCTGATCACCTGGCTGGCGCCGGTGCTGCCCAATACCGCGCAAAAAGCAGCGGAGTTTCTCAATAGTGAATTGGACTGGAACCACGCCACCACCCCGCTGGCAGGCCACGAGATCAAGAAGTTTAAGCCGCTGCTGCAGCGCGTGGAGAAAACCCAGGTGGACGCGGTGATGGATGCCGCCAAAGAATCCCTGGCGCAACTGCAGGCCGAAGCCAAAGCGGCCACCGGCCCACTGGCCGAAAACCCCATTGCCGAGCAGATCCAGTTTGACGATTTCGCCAAAGTGGACCTGCGCATCGCCCTGATTGCCAAAGCCGAGTACGTGGAGGGCGCCGGCAAACTGCTGCGGCTAAGCCTGGACCTGGGAGGCGAAACCCGCCAGGTGTTTGCCGGTATCAAAAGCGCCTACACACCGGAGGAGTTGGAGGGCAAGCACACAGTAATGGTCGCCAACCTGGCACCGCGCAAAATGCGCTTTGGGGTTAGCGAAGGAATGGTGCTGGCCGCGGGTCCCGGCGGCAAGGATCTGTGGATTCTCGAACCCCATAAGGGCGCCAAACCGGGCATGCGCGTGATGTAATGGCCAAGGCTACCCGGCCCTAACGCAGAGACACCGCAATCAACCCGGCACACACCAGCCCCACGCCCAGCAGCTGGGGCCTGTGCGCCGGTTCCTTTAACAACCAAATCCCCATCCCAACCCCCAGAGGAATACTGAGCTGGCGCAGGGCCACCACGTAGCTCACATTTTCCGTCATGGTCATCGCCAGTAGTACCAGGCCGTAGGTCACCCCCATTATCAGGCCTGTCAAGGCTCCCAGCTTCAAATCCCCCAAACTCAGTGCCAACTGGACGCGCCCGCGCTTTCCCAGACAACCCAAAAGCAGCCATATCCCACAGGCAAAAAACTGCATGCCCAGGTAGCTGTAGGCCATTGCCAAAGGTGTTACCGCACCATCGAGTGCCGTTTCCAGATAAATCAACGCCCCTTTGTCTGCAAGGGAGTAGCCGACGGTACCCAGCGCCGACATCAGTGCCCAGGCACAGTCCGCGCGCCAGTAAGCCCGCCAGTGCCATTGGCGAAAATACACCAGGGGAACCAGCAGGCAACCGAGTGTGACCAACATCATCCCCACCCAGGCCAATCCCGGCAGCCGCTGGCCCAACAGAACCGTGGCCACCGCCACCAACAGCACCGGCAGCGCCCGCGCAATGGGGTACACAAGCCCCATGTTGGCGCGCTGGTAGGCCAGCGCCAGACTGCCCATGTAGACCATTTGGCAAAAACCACTGCCCACCAACAACAACCAGAACGCACTGGGCAGTGCCTTTGCCTGCTGTAAGACCCAAATAGCCAGGGGCAGCAGCAGCAGGCCTACACTGAGCGTGGCGATGCAGAAAAATGCCGGGGAAGGGGTGCGGGACTTTCCTAGTAGATTCCAACCCGCGTGTAGAAATGCCGATACCAGAACCAGAGCTGCAGCGGTTATCGATATTCCCATAAACGCCCTTTTCAATAACAACAGAAGGGCTCACGAACGCACCGTAGTCATGCACACCGGACTCAGCGCGCCATACTCGGGAGTCGCCATTGCATTCGGCGCCCACTGCCATAGCATATCTGTACCTTATGTACAGATACCAAGGAGACCCTATGCGCGGCGTATTTCTGGACGCGTTGACAATGAAGCTCGAGGAACTGGACACGTCGGCCCTGCAAAACAGTCTAGACCACTGGGATTTCTACGATACCACTTCCGCCAGCGAAACTGCCGGACGCATTACCAATGCCCAAGTAGTAATCACCAACAAGGTGATCCTGGATCGCCCGCTTTTGACACGGGCATCCCATCTCAAACTCATCTGTGTCTGTGCCACCGGCACCAACAATATCGACCTGGAGGCCGCACGGGATCTCGGCATTGCCGTGCGCAATGTCAAAGGTTATGCCGGTGCCTCTGTGCCGCAGCACACCCTAGCACTGATCCTGGCCCTCGCCTCCCGCTGGTACCGCTACCACCGGGACGTAATGGACGGACGCTGGAGCCGGTCTGAGATTTTCTGCCTGCTGGATTACCCGGTGATAGAGCTGGCTGGCAAGACTCTCGGTATTATTGGCTATGGGGCACTGGGGCAGAGTGTTGCCAGGCTTGGGCAGGCTCTGGGGATGCGGGTGTTGGTCGCCGAGTCCCTCCGCGGCAAAATACAAAACAACCGGATTCCCCTGGTACAACTGCAGGCTGAATCGGATGTCATCAGCTTGCACTGTCCCCTCACCGCGGAGACAGAAAAATTGATCGACCGCCCCTTTATCGCAGCCATGAAACCCGGCGCTCTACTGGTGAATACCGCCCGCGGCGGTTTGGTCGATGAGGAGGCCCTGGCCGATGCGCTGCGCAGTGGGCACTTGGGAGGCGCCGCGCTGGATGTGCTCAACAAAGAGCCACCACCGGAGAACCACCCCCTGCTGGACAGCGATATCCCCAACTTGATTATCACCCCTCACAACGCCTGGATCAGCCGTGAGAGCCGCCAGCGGCTTCTCGATGGCGTGGTGGACAATATAAAAACCTGGAAACGGGATGCCATTCTGTGAGTCACGCACAAGTTCTCGCGGTTGCGCCGAAAGACATAGGGCGATTACCTCATTGGTTATGAAAACCCGATTCGATTGCCGGGTCAGTCCCTGCAGGGCGAGAGGAGGTCATCCATTCTGGTTTGATTTTCACCCCCTGAGCCCTGCACCAACCAGAAGCTTATCCTCAGCATTGCCCCCACTTCAACACTGCTACCGCAAGCGGCCCTGCGGGCACTTGATATAACTTTTTTCATGAAAAATCTACAGTGATTATTTTCTATTACCCTATTAAAACTACCTGTCCGAGTGGGAATTCGCCGGCGCGACTATACAATGCGTCGGCAATCAGCAATCAACCCCTGAAAAGGAGAAACCCCAATGGCAACCGCAAGAGCTCCACAGACAAATTCCAGCAAGAAAAAGCTGCAACAGGCTTACAATCTCGCAGGGGAGGCTGCCTCAGAGGCCGCGGAAAACCTGAAACAGAGAGCCAAGTCCTCTGTTGAAACCCAGAGACAACGCGCTACCGATGTTATGCAAAAGGCGGAATCCTCGGTCAGGGAACGCCCGATTTTGGCAGTAGGTTGTGCTTTTATGGTCGGCTGGGTTATCGCCAAGCTCCTTAAATAACTTTTTTCTTTTTTCAACAGGGAAGAATATTCGCAACATGGGCACTGAAAAAAAATCCCAGGCATCTGGCGTAAATCCCGACTCTACAACACGAGGAGGCAGCCGGGATAAGCCCGCCGGTCAGGACGACCACAGCGAGGGGGCTGACAACCGCCTGGAAATGACTTTGGCCCGTGCCGAAGCCATGTTGGTACTATTGACTGCCTGGTTGGCCAATATCCAGAAACTATTCCAGCTGGAACTGGATAGAACCTTAACCGCCGGCAAACGCCTGATTTTTCTTCAACTGATGCTGGTGCCTCTGGGCACAGCCCTACTCGTGAGCCTTTGCGGGGGGGTGGGCTTAATTACCTATTACTTCTCCCAATCGGTGTATCTTGGGTTTCTGGTCTTCGTATTAATACAAGCAGTTATTTTTATCGGGGTCCTGGTCTACCAGCAAAAACTGCGCCCACTGCTCGGATTCGAAGAAACCAAACGGCAGATCAGAGAGGCTTTAAACGATGTCACTGAGACAATTAAATAAGCAAATCCGGCAGTGCAGCCAGGATACTGAGAAACAGCGCCAGAGTCTGCTGTGCATAGCCGACCGGCAGCGACAGCAAGTCTACCGGAGTCTGCGGGCAACTCCCCTGCCCATTCTATTGGGCCTGGCGTTCGTTGCCGGTTTTGCCACCGAAAAATTGTGGCGATTCCCACGCACTTCTCGGATGGTACAGCTGATGCACTCTCTGCGCGCTTTCTAGCCGGGCTGCTCAATTCCCTATGGTAGTTTCAACCAGCGCGGGGCTCTGTAGACCGGAGTGGCACGCCGCTAGTCACCCTCCTGGGGCATCTTGTCCTGGGTTTTTGTCTCAAAATCACTGGAATCGTGACGTTCATGCAACTGCTCACTGGGTTCACCCCAGGTGCGGTTGACCATGCACCCCCGTATCACCGCCGGTCGCGCGGCAATATCTTCAACCCACCGGTTCAGGTGCTGATAGCTTTTGGCATCGAGAAACTCGGCGGCATCATAGGCTTCGTTACGCACCAGTGCGCCGTACCAGGGCCAGATGGCCATATCCGCAATCGTATATTCCCGCCCGGCAATAAAAGGGTGTTTTGCCAGCTGTCGATCCAGAACATCCATCTGCCGCTTTACTTCCATCGCAAAGCGGTTAATGGGGTATTCGTATTTTTCCGGCGCATAGGCGTAGAAATGCCCAAACCCACCCCCCAGGTAGGGGCCCGCACCCACCTGCCAAAACAACCAGTTAAGGGCTTCAGTACGCTGCTCCGGGGTGTGTGGCAGGAAGGCGCCAAACTTCTCTGACAGATAGAGTAGAATCGAGCCACTCTCAAATACCCGGATCGGCGGTGTAGTGCTTTGGTCCACCAGGGCGGGAATTTTTGAATTGGGGTTAATTTCCACGAAACCACTGCCGAACTGGTCGCCCTCAGTTATGCGCGTCAGGTGAGCATCGTACTCCGCACCTTCAAAACCGAGTGCCAGTAACTCTTCCAGCATAACCGTGACTTTAACCCCATTCGGGGTCGCGAGTGAATACAACTGCATGGGGTGCCTGCCGCGCGGCAGCTTTTTTTCATGGGTAGCGCCCGCTACCGGACGATTGATGTTCGCAAACTGCCCCCCGCTTTCCGTATCCCATTTCCAGACTTTTGGCGGCGTATAGGGTTGATCCGACATTGAACGACTCCAACTGGGGTTACACGACAATCCAACAATAGTTATGGATCGACCAATTTACCGTAAACCGTGATCTCTGCGCTAACCAATAAAGCCCAAACAGATTCACAAATGCTTTCGGTATTCTGTCGACATTGACGCCGCCGTGCAAGGTGCGTATTCAGCTATGAAGTGCATACTATTTTTGCAACCTGATCCACAAGCAGCTCTTGATTATATTTGACGATTTTTCAAATCTTCATGTTTTTCTTGGTCGATAGTTAGATCGCATATTTCCCCATCTATCTCGTCCTGAGTTTTTAAGGTCGCTATTCTCCAGTCAATGACCATACAAATCCCGATGCAGGTGTTGAGCGATCTAATAGCCCAGTTTTTTAGCCCCGGCCTCAAATACCGTTGCAACTTTTTTCATCAAAAGACAAGAAGGTTATTGGATATCAACAACCTGCAACCTCCGCAGTTTTTTCAAAGGTATGAAAGTGAAAGAAACCACCATAAGCGGGACAGTGGGGCATTGGGTAATGGATTTACCGTCGCTGCTGATAACCCGGCAGTCAAAGAGTCTTCCATGCCCTATTTGACTACCACCCATTCAGCGTCGGCACAACAGAAAAATAACTGCATTTGCAAGGGTTAATAAGGCCAGCCTGCGCGAGCAGTTCCCGGTGTAGGATTAATAAAAGACCGGCGCAGAGACATAACTCCAAAATAGCACGGTACCCACCATGATCAGCACGGCAACCACCAAAGAAACCATGACTATGGCACTGGCAAAGAGAAAACCCCGCTCCTCAGATACGCCCATCACTATTGGGATGCCGATATACAGCAGATAAACCGCGTAGGCTACGGCCACTGTGGCCAAGAGAATATCCAGCCACAGTAGCGGATAGACACCGGCAATACCGGCAAGGAAAATCGGCGTCGCGGTAAATCCGGCAACAACCACGCCTTTCATTGGGTGGGTTTCTGCGCCATAGGTTTTGGCCATCCAGTGAATAAAGTAGCCAATTGCGACAACTGCCAGCACCATGGTGCAATAGAAAACCGCAACCAGCTCAAGGGCGCTCTGATCGGTAATCTTTACTGGGTCACCAGCACCGATACTCCAGCCAACTTTGGTTGTGCCAAAATACCAGGCCACCGCCGGCAACAGGGCCAGCAGGATGACGTAAGGTATTTGCCGGCGTAAATTTTTCTCGGATAGGTTGCCAATCAGTTGCCACTGCCTGCGCGGTTGCATCATAAGGCCGAACATATGGATCAACATTCCGTCTTCCTCACGCTCTGTAAGGAACTTTGAGTGCGACCTGGCTGCTCAAATTGATCTTGGAACCACTGGTCAAAATGAGAGGCACCACTAAAAGGTCATCCTCCAAGTTCCAGTCCGTTTCTTTTAGTACCGAGCTAGTTGTAGAATCTGCAGTCGCTGAAGTCAACAGTAAGAGGGAGATTGGCGGGAATGTCCATATTGACGTTTCCCCCCGAAACAATAAGTGACATTCAAGTGCTACGAATTAACCCGGTACGATGGTGACAAAATCAGATAAACAACGGAAACCTCATTGCTGAAAGATTGTCGCAGAGTCTTTGGGCCAAGTATCTTTCCCGAAAACCCCTGGCTGCTTCTCCGGGGTAGGATGTAGCCAGTCTCAGCTACTTCTTATTGCCTCCAGCGGCTGCATCCAGCCATAGCGATCCTCTGTCCGCCCCTCCTGAATATCCAAAAGCGCCTGACGCAAACTCTGGGCGACAGGTCCGGGCGCCTTTGATAAGCGGTAACTGCTACCTGCGTCTCCTATCACACTGATGGGGCTGATGATCGCAGCGGTACCACAGGCAAATGCCTCTGGGCAGACACCGGAATCCACCTGTTTCAGTAGTTCATTGATATGGATCTCGCCCTCCACCACCTGATGCCCCTGATCCCTGGCCAGTTCGATCAGGGAGTCACGGGTAATCCCCTGCAAAATAGAGCCATTGAGTGCCGGGGTATAAAGTGCATCTCCGATGACAGCAAAGAAGTTCATACCGGAGAGTTCATCTACGCTACTGCGGTTGGCAGGATTAAGCCACAGGGATTGATCGTAACCCCGTTCCCGAAGGCGCCCCGTACTCAGCAGGGAAGCCGCATAGTTGCCGCCGACCTTTGCATCTCCGGTACCGCCTACCACAGCCCTGGTGTCATCGCGTTCCACCCAGAGGCGCATATTACCGGAATGGTAGGCTTCCGATGGGCTGGCGATCACGTAGAACGCATAAGAGGCACTGGTCGATACAGTCAGGTCGGCCTGCGTGCCCATCAGGAAAGGGCGCAGATACAGAGACTCACCACTGTTGCCAGGTACAAGATTTGCACAATAGGAAGCTATTGTGCGCACCCCATCGAGAAACAGGGGCTCGGGTACAGGGGACATGCACAGGCGTTTGGCGGAGTATGCCATGCGAGCGGCGTTTTTTTCAGGGCGGAACAGGGCGACTCCATCATCCGGTGTACGGTACGCCTTCATTCCCTCGAAGCACGATTGGGCATAGTGCAGCACTTTAGCCGCGGGGTCCAAAGATATCGCCGTATAGGGAACCAGTTCCCCTATGCTCCAGCAGCCATCCTGGCAGACAGCACGAAACATCACTGGTGCTAGTACCCTACCAAAGCCCAGTTTTCTCGGCATTTTGTATCTGTGCAGACTCGATACTGCATCAGGATCAATAAAGATACTCACCAAAATCCTCCTCTTACTTCAATTGGAGGATTATGCTGCCTGTGGCGCTGTAATCCAAATGCAGTTTCCAAGAGTCCTTGAGCAGTTGCCACTTCCCTCTTAACAAGGCGCTTTGGTCAGGATGGAAGTCCTTTCTCATCCAGTTGCCCCTCTCATCACGACCTATCTCGCAACCGGCTGCAAGCGCCACCTGCCCGTGCAGAAGAAAATTGAATCCTCCTGTGCAAACTTTTGGCATCTGCTTGATGAATCCGGGATTCTTTGCCTCTCCAAACTGCTAAACCAAAAGAGTGGCCTAAAACTTATTGGTACCGCGATGGTGGGTTGAAGTCTCCGTCACGGTGCCTCTGGTGACAGTTTATGCTGGCTATACTGTTTAATACGCGGCCAGAAAAGCGTATATCAGCGCCAGGGAGCGTTTTTACTGAAGGCCTTTCAGAGCGAGAAATCGCCGGCCCTCAGGATTGGATGGAACCATATTTCAGGAGAGAGCTTCCGCCGTATTTGCCAGCCAGGTTTGCGAGCGGAAACGAGGACCACAGACCCGCGCAATAGCACAAGCGCGATTGGCGGGAGTGGGTAAAGCAAATATGGAACGGAAGTGGTTCAATTGTGACACAGACAGATACCGGCAACTCCCTCGCTATCGGCTTGATGTTTACAGCCACAGCATTGCTGTGTAACAGTGCCCTGGCGACAAATGGCGTCCCAGTGAACCCGGATTCCGCCCCTCCCCAGGCGTTTATCGAAGCCGCCTCCAAGCCACTAAAGAAAAAACAGCGACAGCTGCGACCCTCTGAAGCCGTGCAGAATTATCGCGAACGCATCGAGGAGCTGGAGGCCCAGCACGGCGCCTATGGCGCAGGCATTGACGAACAACTGTTGGGGCTGGCCACGGCTTTGCAAAAAGCCGGTGCACACCGGGAGGCCGCCGGGGAATTCCGGCGGGCAATGCTGGTAAACCGTGTTAATGAAGGGCTTTTCTCGCTCAACCAGATTCCTATGATTGAACGCTTGATCGAAAGCCAGATCGCAATGAATCATTGGGATGAAGCCAATGACAACCAACAATACCTCTACTGGTTGTACGAAAAAAATTACGGAGAAAAAGACCCCCGCATGTTGCCGGCAATTGACAACTTGAGCCGCTGGCACTTGCAGGCCTTTAAAGAAGAAAAAGGCGATACAGTCGTTGAACATCTGATCAGCGCCACCAATCTCTACACCCTGGCGATTGATATCATCGCCAAAAACTTTGGCTCTGCGGATCTTCGCCTGGTGGATGCGCTTCGCGGGCTGACAGCCACAAACTATTACCTGGCCACTTACAAAGGCGAACCGCAGGCACCCCTGATTATCAATACCAGTTTTAGGAATATCGGCCCCGGCGTACACCAGAATACCAAACTGGATCAGTACCGGATGAAAGGGTTTAATACCGGCAAAAAAGCCATTACCCGAATTGTCGATGTTTACCAAAAGAACCCACAGTCTCCGCCGGCAGCCTCGGCGAAAGCCAAAGTGGAACTGGGTGACTGGTACCTGATGTTCAACAAATGGCACTCGGCGCGCAAGACTTATGGCGAAGCCTACCAGGCCCTCTGGGACAATGGCGCCTCAAATGATGAGATCGAGGCCATTTTTGGCCGCCCCGTCGCCCTTCCGGCACTGCCGATATTGGACTCAGAAAGCAAAGCGCTGGCCAACGCCCACATTACGGTTACCTATGACGTTACCGCTTTTGGCAAAGCGCGCAATATCAAGATCCTGAGAGCCTACCCGCCGGGCAAAATAAACACCCGCTCCAAAGTTCGCAACATTCTAAAACGCGCCAAGTTCCGACCGCGCTTTGAAGATGGCAAAGCGGTAGAAACTCGCGGCCTAGTACAGCGCTTTGTCTTCAACTGAAGATTTTGCTTTACAGCATTCCAGTATTTATGTGGAAATCGTATTTACCATTTATGAACGGCTATTTTTAAGATTCCACACTGAGACTTGTCGGGTTGGCAATACCCATCCGTTTTCACAGCCAACCCCCTTTGCCACGGCACCTTGCCAGGCAATCTAAGGAGAGAAGAGATGACATCTCGGGAAGCGGTACGCAAAAGCCACCGCCAGGCCACAGGCTGGCACACCCTGTTCTCTGCCGCACTACTGGTCTCGGCGATTGCCGGGTGCAAAAGCCAGCAGACGCAATCCCAGCCTCCGGCAGTGCCGTCGATGCCCTCGGCCAGTTCCCCCTCACAACCACAATCCCAGAGCAGCTCACCGTCCACCAGCCGCTCACAAAGCCCCAACCAACCCCAAACGGCAGGCAGTGGCCAACCGCGCAGCAGTTCCTCCAGCCAGCCAGGCGCCAAATCACCGGCAGCGGACACAACATCCCGTCGCGACACGCAAACAGCCGCCAGTAGCGGCGAACAGTCATCACGGACGCGTCCGGTAGAGGACAATTTGCCGACACCAGACTCGCGCAGCCGCTCTCCCTCTTCACCGATTTACAGCGATTCCGATCAGGTGCCGCAAGATCGAACAATGCCACCTGATCCCTCCTCCGGCGAACAGGGCTCCCCGCCTGAAAACATCGATTTTTCCGAAGAAGAGCAATCGGCCTCTTCTGCCAGTGCCTCATCCAGCAGCGCCTCGCCAAGCAGTACCTCCAGCAGCGCCGCCTCCAGTAGCAGTGCCACATCGGGGCAATCACCGGCGGGTGCTGCCCGCACGGGCAGCGCCCCCAACGAAATGCCTACCTCGGCTGCAGAACGGGTTGCAGAGTTGGAGGGGCGTTTCGAGTCCACGATGGTGAGCTATGACGGTATGATCCTGCGCGAGCGGGACTATGTTCGCAACAAACCCGGCTCCGCCTCCGCAGAAACTGGTGAAGAAGCGATGGACGAGCCCCCTGCGGGCGAATCCCTGGAGGACCTTATAGAGTCCGCTGAAGCCGAGATTCCCGCACCGCCCGGTGGCAACAACTCTGCGGACGGCGGGCCGCAGCAAAACAACTCCAGTGGTCAAATTACCGGGCCCGGCCTGCCAGCCTCTGGCCGTCAGGGGGATTACAACCATAGAAATACACAGGCGGTGGTACCCGCCGACATCCCCAGTGGTACCGATGACGATGTGGTAGCACGCCAGATTCGCGAGGCCGCCACGCGTGAAACCGACCCCGAGCTGCGGGAAAAACTCTGGGAGGAGTACCGGAAATACAAAAGTGCCACAAAATAGCACTTAAGGAAAACGGCATGTTATTTTTCAAGAGAAATGGCCTTGGTGGTCAACTTCTGTCGAAGCGCTACGGTACCTGGCTGGTATTTTTCCAGGTTTTCTTTGTGCTCACCGGTTGTACCACTACCGAAGTGCGAACCACTGCGTTTACCCCTCTGACCATAGAAGATGAAAGCATCGCCGAAGCGCGCCTACTGGATGTGGGGGTTATCCAATTTAATCCCGGCCTGGACAGTGCCGAAGCCGGGGAGGATACGCTTGTATTTCCCGAGTTGCGCCAGGCTGAATCCCGATACATGGCGGTAACCCTGGCAGATTCACTCCAGTCAAGTTTAGGCTGGGGGGCTGTGCGGGTTATCCCCTCCGCCCGCACCAATATCGATGTCACTGTTTCCGGTCGTATTGTGCAGTCCGATGGTGAAACATTGTCTGTGGAGATTACAGTGACCGACTCCCGCGGCCAACGTTGGTTCACCAGGGCCTATTCCGAAGCCGCCTCTCACTACGCTTATGACCGCAAGCACCCCACCGAAGGTGACGCCTTCCAGGGCATCTACAACCGCATCGCCAATGATATGCTCGCTTACCGGCAAAAACTGTCAAACCAGCAAATCGCCGAACTTCGCACAATTTCAGAGATGCGTTTCGCGCGCAGCTTTTCTCCGGAGGCTTTCAACCGCTACTTGCGCCAAAGACAGGATGGTATCTACTACCTGGGCGCCCTGCCCGCAGAAAATGATCCAATGCTCGAACGTGTGCGTAAAATCAGGGAGCGGGATCATCTATTTGTAGATACCCTTCAGGAATATTACGGAACGTTTGCAAAAACGATGGAAGTCCCCTATCAGGAATGGCGCGCCAGAAGTTATGAAGAGGTGCGGGAGATGCGCGAATTAAAACGCAAGGCCCGCAACCATACGCTTATTGGCGCTGCCGCTATTATCGGTGGCATTGCCGCAGCTGGCTCGGGGGCTGGCAGTGCCCGGGCCGCTGGACAGGTTGGGCTAGGCGCGGGAGGCTATTTGGTCAAAAGTGCGTTCGACCGCCGCGCGGATGCCAAAATGCACCTGGAGACCCTGCAGGAACTGGGGGATTCCATGGAGGCAGAGGTAGAACCACAAATCGTTGAGCTGGAAGATCGCACAGTAACCCTTACTGGTTCCGTAGAGAATCAATACAGGCAGTGGCGAGAAATTTTGAAGGAAATCTACAATGCGGAAACCGGCTCATCGACTTCCAGTATCTAGGAGCAAATAGGATACCTTTACAAACCAGGTCTCCGCTAAGCCGCCAATCAGATAGACAGGCTGTCAACTATTTCACTGCCAGCTCTAAGATTCTGACGCAGCAACTTGAAGACGCTTGTCTAGCAGAGGTGCGACACGCTACCACACTAACCTGGTTGTCTTTTCAAAACGCCCGAAATCTTCACTGGAGACATGAATAACACGGCGGAACCATTATGCAGCCCCGCGAACACTCCAAGGAAGATTTAGCCCCCATTGAACCAGCCGAATTCACTTTTGGCGGTGAGAAGGCGCATAAGCCCGACAACTCAGTTGAGCGCGTTGACAAATATCCTCGGGGGAAATCCTATTGGCCAATATCCATTGGTATTGTGCTGGTTTGTGCTCTGGTTGGGGTCTTCTGGGGATTGCCCAGAGTGATAGACAAACCGCAATTGGGCCTGGAGCACACCGACAAGGTTTCTGTAAAAACTGATAAATCCGTCAATTCTGGGCAGGCTTCCCCTTATAGCGATGCGGAGATTATGCAGCAGCGTCGAAACGTACAGGAGACGCTACAAGACATTCTCGCCCTAAAGGAAGAATTGCTGGAGAGACGGGTGAAAGTATGGGCATTCGGGGAATTCACCGCGGCTGAGGGTCTCGCGTTAGAGGCAGACGGGATTTACCGCAAGCGGCAATTCCTGCAAGCACTGGAAAAATACAGAGAAGCCCTGCAGGCTCTGGAATCACTGCGTGAGAGTATCCCCGACCGCCTGGAAAAACACATCACTGAAGGAAACCAGGCTCTCGAAAAGGGCAACCGGGCAGCTGCGGCAGACGCATTTAAACTGGTGCTGACTATTTCTGAACGCCACCCCAGAGGAAAAAAGGGACTCGAGCGTTCAGACCGGCTACCCCTGGCTTGGTGGAACTATATTCATGGCAAAGCTGCTTATCTGGATGGAAACCTGGACCTGGCAAAAAATGTCTTGCAAAAAGCACTCGCTATCGACACCGAAACAGTGCCAGCAAAGGCATTGCTGAAAAAAGTCCTCCTGGAGATTACTGAGCGAAATTATCAGGATGCCATGTCGGCAGGATACGCCGCCATCGCGGGCAAGCATTATGCATCTGCAAAAAAATACTTTAAACAGGCACAGAAACTGCAACCCCATGCCAAAGCGCCCGGCATTGGCCTGACCCAGGCCCGCAATGGTGCTGAGAGAGAAGAAATTGATCGATTATTTCACCAAGCCCGTAAAGAGGAAGACAGGGAGGCTTGGCATGAGGCCTTACTCAGCTATACCACCCTGGTTAAAAAAGATGCCAGTCTGGTCGCCGCAATCACGGGAAAGGCGCGTACTACTGCAAGAGCCCGGCTCGATGACAAAATGCAGGACCTACTCAAGGATCCCCTGACTCTGGGCGAACAAAAGCGCAATTCCATGGCCCGACAGGTGCTTGCAGATGCACGCACGCTCAACGCACAGACGCCACGCTTACAAGGCCAAATCAAGGATCTTGAGCATGCGCTCACACAGGCAATGATTCCATTACCAGTACGCTTTAAGTCCGATCGCAGCACGCACGTCACCATTTATCATGTGGGCAGGCTGGGCAGCTTTGACCAGCGCGAAATTGCACTAAAACCTGGTCGCTATACCGCTGTAGGCACTCGCGAAGGCTACAGGGATGTGCGGCGTGAATTTATTGTTATACCCGGCAAACCCGTCACAGAAATCGTCATTCAGTGCGCTGATAAAATAAACGGCGTCAATAACAGCTAGAGACAAGAACCCTGCTCATGGGTACCACTCTAAAAAATAACGTTATTATTGAGTATCGGTACCGAAATAGAAATGCTCGCTCGTTGTCGCGAAAAGAGGGATTTTGTGTCAAACGGCCAGCCAGGCGCTATGCCCTCAGTACCTGCGAGCTAAGCTTTGTTGCACACCGTTAGACATTCACCCCCGCTTTCGCGACATCGGTGTATCCGTTTCGGCACAGACGTACCAACGCCAGAGCAATTGCGATAAGTCCATAAGTGCGCAGCGATAGGGAAGCAAACATGGCAGTGAAAGAGGCAGTACCTGTCCGCGATGAAAAATCTGCGCTCGATGATTCCCCCTTCATCGAACCTATCGGTTTTACGCCAGTACAACTAAACGCCACCCGCACCCGCCTATTGTTCTCCAAGCGTGCCCTGGTTGTGTCATTTTGTCTGGTACTGGGCCTGCTCGCACTCATTTACCTGGTGAGTGCACGGTCTCTGATCTTCGATACCAAGCCCGCCAATGCAAACATCAGTATTAGTGGCCTTGCCCTCCCTTTGGGTGATGGTCACCTGGTGTTGCCAGGCAGTTACCGCTTCACCATCAGTGCCGAGGGCTATCTACCCAAAAGTGGAAAAATAGAGGTCACTGGTGATGGGCACAGCCGCCACACTGTTACCCTGGAAAAATTACCGGGCAGGTTACAGGTGGAAAGTGACCCTGCGGTGCCGATCAGAGTACTCATCAATGGTCATGAGGTGCGCAACGAAAATGGGCTGGTAGAAAAGGTTGCCGCCGGGATCATGCAAGTGACCGTGCTCTCTGATCGCTACCTGCCCTTTACACAGGAGATAGAGATTGAGGGATTGGGCAATACCCATCGCCTACAGGCAAAGCTCCGCCCCGCCTGGGCCAATATACATATCAGCAGTAATCCTATTGGGGCCACAGTCACGGTCAATGGAACCGTCCTCGGTACCACACCACTTACTGCTGAATTAATCCAGGGAAATCAAACTGTCTCTGTCTCACTTCCGGATCACAAGACAGTGGATATTCCCGTGACGGTCACTGCCGGTGTGGATCAGACCCTGGCCAGGGTGCACCTGGGCCCGGCCGACGGACTGCTGCGGGTCGTCACGGTTCCTGAGGGTGCAGGAGTCACCGTCAATGGTGAATTTCGCGGGCACACACCTTTAAAACTGGAACTCTCGTCAGGGGAAATTCATCGGCTGCGCTTTTTCAAGGACGGCTATACCTCGGTCGAACACACCATTGATCTGGGTGCTGGCATGGAGCGCGATCTCAGTATCAACCTGAGTGCGATTTATGGCAGGGTCCATATAACCAGTGTCCCCGCCGATGCCGAAGTTTATATTGATGGACAGTACGCCGGGATAAGTGGTCAGACTTTCAACCTCCCCGCCAAAAGTCACAGTATCGTCGTGCGCAAGGAGGGGTATGCAGAGTTTGATACCAGTATTGTACCCAGTGCCAAACTGCAACAAACGGTGCGCGCGGTCCTCCTCTCTTCCGAGCAGGCACGCTGGGACAAGGTGCCATCGGAGTTTCGCCACGGCGCGGGCGGAACCATGAAATTGATGCGCCCCAATACCGTCTTTACCATGGGCTCTTCCCGTCGTGAACAGGGGCGCCGCGCCAATGAGGTCATGCGTCAAGTATCCCTTACCCGTCCCTTCTATATAGGCACTACAGAAGTCACCAATCGAGAGTACCGCCAATATAAACGTATGCACAGCTCAAGCCATGTCAATGGTGTGAGCCTGGATAACGATAACCTGCCTGTGGTCAATATCAGTTGGGCCGACGCCACTCTTTTCTGCAACTGGCTGAGTCAGCGTGACGGTTTAACGCCGGTATACCTGACCGGACAAGGGGGGATCATCGGATTCGACTCTGCGGCAAACGGTTACCGTCTGCCTACGGAAGCAGAGTGGGCCTGGCTGGCACGTTACGACAGGGGCGCCATGCGTAAATACCCCTGGGGCAATACGCTTCCAGTTAGCGATAACTCCGGAAATTATGCCGACAGCCATGCTGCAAAACTGCTTCCAACCGTCATGCGCACATACAGCGACCGCTATGCGGCAACAGCTCCCGTCGCCAGCTACAACGCCAATCCCCTGGGCATTCACGACCTGGGTGGTAATGTCTCAGAATGGATACACGACCTCTACACCATCGGTACTGGCCTCTCAACACGCCGTGAGGAAAATCCCATGGGTCCGCAGGATGGTGACTACCATGTAATTCGCGGCTCCAGTTGGCGCCACTCAGGGCTGACAGAGTTGCGTTTGTCTTACCGGGACTACGGAGAGGCACCGCGCAATGATATCGGATTCAGAATAGCGCGCTGGATAAACTAGGAGGGCGACATGTTCCGCAACAATCTTATTCTTTTCCTTTTCCTTTCACTCCCCCTTTTTGCCCAGGATAAACAGGACGCTGAAAGGGTATCAGACAATACCGTTGTGCAAAAAAAAAATGAGGTAGAGAACAATAAAAGTGATGGGAAACGCTCTGACGATTACAAAGCCTCAGAGGAAATTTCCGAGGACCTCTCGGTTTCCTATCCCGTGGATATATAGAAAGGATTTCCAAGAGTACAATTATGAACTTTAAATCATCAGAATTTATTTTCCAGTTATTTGCATTTCTGGGTTCGATCATTCTTGTTCACGCGATCTATGTTGCAATCATCCGCCCCAATGCCGATGCATTAATCGAAGAACAATTAGCGCGCGAAGCTGCTGGTGAGACCTACGTGCAACAGCGTTCCATCTATATTGTGATGCGCGACTACGAACAGGAAGCTTGCTTTGTACTGATGCTCTGGGCGATGGCGATTATGATACTGAAGGCCCAGCGCAGTATGCGTGAACGGAAATTACTCGACAAAGCCCTGCTGAATATCAGCGAGGGCACATCAATATTGCCCGAGGACACCCGTGATCTCTCCCGCCCGATACAGGCGCTGCCCGAGAGTGAACGCCGCTTTCTTGTCCCCAGGGCCCTGCTCACTGCGCTGCAACGGTTCGGGTCAACCCAAAATGTGGCGGCAGTTTCCAATTCAGTCAAAGAGGTCTGTGAAACCGAGGGTGACCGGCTCGATTCAGAACTGGCCATGGTCCGCTACATTACCTGGGCCATTCCCTCGATTGGTTTTATCGGCACTGTACGGGGTATCGGCGAAGCACTTTCGCAGGCACACAAGGCCGTAGAGGGCGATATTGCTGGCGTTACCGTGAGTTTGGGTGTCGCCTTTAACTCCACATTCATCGCTTTGGTCATCAGTATTGTCATTATGTTTTTTACCCACCAGTTACAACTGATGCAGGAACGGTTGGTTTTGGACACACAAAATTACTGTGACAATCGCCTTCTGCGATTTTTAAAAATCAGCTAACTGGGCACCAAACACCAGTATTTTGTTTAACCGCTGCGAGGAATAATCCATGGGACAAGGTGTCCTTGAAATCAATGACTGTGGTTTGAGGGTTTTCTCCGGCACTGTAGAGGTGTTGGAGAGCCCAGGTATAGCAGTGATTGAACCGCGGAGTATCCACGTAGGTACCGCCGCTCAAATGCGCACACGCAGCCACCCCACCCAGGTGAACAATCAGTTTTGGCACAGATTGAGCCTTGAATCACTGAAATCCGAGAACCTGCGCTGTCGCCACCATGCGGATCTTGCCTACTGCCACCTGAAGGAGATCAGCGAACTTTGCGACCTGCCCGATGAATTGATTGTCGCCGTGCCCGGAAACTTTACCCGTGAGCAGCTCGCGCTGCTGCTCGGCGTGCTGAAAGAGAGCGGCATTCATGTCGTCGGCCTGGTCGACACCGCCACCGCCTGTACGGGAAACCTCTCCCCCACCGGTGTTCAGCTCCATGTCGAATTACAGCTGCACCAGACCCTGGTGTCCCGCATTGAGGTGAGTCAGCAGGCAACAATCACTGCTGCAGAAGCCATCGCCGATGCCGGTTTGCATCACTTCCAGGAAGCCTGGGCGCGCGTATTTACCGATGCTTTTGTTATGCAATGCCGCTTTGACCCACTGCATTCCGCCGGGTCCGAACAACAGCTGTACGATTTGATGCCACAATGGGTAAATCGCGCCATGCGACAGGGAGAAGTACTAGCAGAACTGGATGACCGCACGGCAAAAGTCACTCTTCGGCAGCTACAGGACGCCACTACCCCGATACTTTCACGGGTGCGGGCAATGATTGAAAACCTTGAGGAAAGTGCCAGTGTAAAATTTATTTCACATCGCTGGGCAGAAATCCCCGGGGGTATCCAACTGGCGCAACGCATGTATCTTCTTCCCAGAGATTGCATCGTTCAATCAATTAGCAGACGTTGGAAGGAACTGCGCAGTGACACCCCGGCGCTACGCCTGATCAATAGTGTCAGCGCCCTGCCCGAAAACGAGGTCACCGTGCAGGTAGACTGCCCATCTGAGATAGGGGCAACACATCTTCTGTTCGGGCATCGCGCGCTAGGGGCACATCAACCCCTATTTGTCTTCTGGCACGAGGATAAATTTCAGGTGACCTCCACTCCGCCTGAGCACCCCGCTGCAACGGTTACCAACCACGCTGGCAGGCTGGCTCTGCGGGTGGACGCCGGTGTGTGCCTGATGCTCAACGGAGAGGAAATTACGGCGCCAATCAATCTAAATGCGGGCGACAGAATTGGGATTGCGGATAGGCACGATGCGATAACCGCAATCAGTGTGGAGCACTATGAGACGTAAACAGCGTCGTTTTTCCACTTTCAGCCTCTCTTTTCTCGACATCATGTCCTGTGGGTTTGGTGCCGTGGCCCTGATCTTCCTAATCATCAAGCATGGCTCAGATCACGAGATTGAAATCGAAGCCGAGAACCTGAGCGCCGAAGTCAATCTGCTGCAGGAAGAAGTCGAATTTGGCCAGGAACACCTGGTGCAAGCACGCAATACCCTGGATACCACCAGCGATGAGTTGGCCCAAACACAGGGTCTCGCCCGCCGGATACTGGAGCAAATAGAAGAGGTAAAAGGCAATATCGCCGAAGTGGATAGTGTGGACGAACAGGAGGACATAAAAAGACTGCGGGATAAGCTGAAAAAGCTAGAGCAGGCCAAGAAAAATCTCGAGAAGGAAAACAAAAAGCTCGGCAATAATGTACGCAAGTATATCGGCGATGGCGATCGCCAATACCTCACCGGTCTGCGTCTGGGAGGCAACCGCATTCTTATTCTACTGGATGCATCCGCCTCCATGCTGGGAGACGAACTGATAAAAATCATCCGCGCCCGAAATATGTCATCAAGGATCAAACGCCAAACCGAGAAGTGGCGCAGGGCGGTCAATACGGTTTCCTGGCTAACGGCACAATTACCGCCGGATAGCCGGTACCAGATCTATACTTTTAATACGTCATTCCGCGCTGCTATTGCTGGTACGGAAGACCGCTGGCTCAATGTGGATGATCGCGACCAGTTGGATCAGGCCATCAAAGAGCTGAATGAGATAGTACCTGAAAACGGTACCAGCCTGGAAAGGGTTTTCAACGCCATTCACGCCATGACGCCTTTACCGGACAACATTATTCTGATTACGGATGGTTTGCCCACCCAGGGAATGAAGCCGCCCAGAGGCAGCACGATTTCCGGTAGGAACAGGCGCAATCTGTTCAAAAGTGCCGTTAAAGTGCTCCCCAAGAATATTCCCGTCAACATCATCCTGGCGCCCATGGAGGGAGATCCATTCGCCGCCAGCGAGTTCTGGAAACTGGCTATGCAGACTCAGGGCTCCTTCCTGGCCCCGTCAAGGGACTGGCCATGATAGGTTCACGAAAAAAAAAGCGACAGGAAGAGTTCAGTATTTCCTTTCTCGACGTGATCTGCTGCGGATTCGGCGCCATCGTGTTGCTGTTGATGATTGCAAAAACTGCCGAACCCATTGTTCTGGAAGAGACTGAGGTAGACCTGGAGGCCCAGGTCATCGAATTGCAGCAACAGCTGATGGAAATCCGTGGCGAAACCACGATTCTCAACCGCGATCTCAATGCCAAGCGCGAACAGATCGATATTGAGCGCAAGCGCATTGCCAACCTGCGCGGAGAGCTTGAAGCGCTGCAGGCGGTTTATGCCAGCAAAACTGAAGGCCAACACGAGGAAGGCAGGCTGAAAGGCGAACTGACCATCGCCTTGCAAACCATGACTGATGAAATGCGCCGATTACTTGGGGAGAACTACCAGCGTAAAAATAATGTCATCGGCGGGATTCCGGTAGACAGTGAATACATTCTTTTCATCGTTGACACCTCAGGCAGTATGTTTAATTACGGCTGGGAACGCATGATGGATGAAATGGTCAATACGCTGGACCTCTACCCCGAGGTAAAAGGCATCCAGGTAATGAACGACATGGGCGACTACATGTTTTTCAATTACCGTAACAAGTGGATTCCGGATACCCCTGGTCGCCGTCAGGCTATCCTCAAGCGCCTCAAGACCTGGAACCCATTCAGTAACTCCAGCCCGGTGGAAGGCATTCAAAAAGCGGTGCGAAGCTTCTACGATCCCAGCAAGAAAATCAGCATTTATGTGTTGGGTGATGAATTCACCGGCAAGTCTATTCGCAATGTCATGCTGGCAGTAGAGCGGGTAAATGCACGGCACGGTGAAGACAAGCGCAATATCCGCATTCATGCGGTGGGTTTCCCAATACAGTTTTCCCGCCCTCCCCATCTACAAACCACCGGACTTCGGTTTGCAGCCCTTATGCGGGAACTCACCTACCGCAATGGCGGTACCTTTGTAGGGCTGAACGATTTCCGCTAGCAAACAGATAGTTGGAGAAGTATATGAAGCACGGGATAAAGGAGTACTGCCCTATCCGTCTGATGGCCATGGCCTGCCTCTTGCTGTTATTGTCATCTTGCTCCCATACAGTACAAGTGGCGGATGATTATCCTACACCCGTAGGGGAACAAATCCCACTGTCCGTGGGTATTTTTCTCAGTGAGGGTTTCAAGAACTACACCTATCGCGAAGACAGTGAAGATCGCGAGGAATGGAATATCAGTACCGGCAAGGCGCAGAAGAAACTGTTTGAAACTGTTCTCAGCTCCATGTTCTCCAATACCGTTTCCCTGTCGCAATTTCCGCAAAAAATTCCCGCCAATGTTGAAATAGTCATAGTGCCAGAAGTGCGCGAGCTTCAATTCACCATGCCGCGGGAAACCCGGGTGAATATTTTTGAAGTGTGGATCAAATACGAGATCAATGCCTACGACCCCCAAGGGGAGCAGCTCGCCAACTGGGTGATTACCGCCTATGGAAAAACCCCCACGGCCTTCCTGAAAACCCAGGAACAGGCCTTGGCCCAGGCAATCAATATTGCCCTGCGTGACGCGGGAGCAACCCTCTACACGGGTTTCGAAAAAGTGCCTGAACTTCGGGCGTTCCTTTCCGGAAAACTCAGGGCTGCATCTCTGCAGGAGTTCAAAGTGAAATCCAGAAAGTTTGAATAGAGGGAGTATGTCGTGTTAAAGCCAGTATTTGTTTCTACGTTGATTTTCCTAAGTGGTTGTACCACTATCGTTATCGATGAGTACCGGCGTAGCGACGGCGAACTTGCCATGGGTGACTCGGTTGTCATCCTGGGCCGCCGCCATTCCAGCGACTACGAAACCGAACCCGACCTGATCTCCTGTGTTGGCAGCGAGCTGCACAACCCCGAGCTGGGTGTCCATATTATTCCAGAAAAGGAATTCGTAGACATTATGTATCCCTGGTTTGAGCCGCGCACGGCGCCCATGCATGTGCGCTCGCTCGATCGCCTGCTGGAAAACGCTGGTGTGCGCGAGCGCATGGAGGCATACGGGGTAAAATATATAATCTGGATAGATGGCTCCACGGAGACGACAGCCAGTGCCGGCTCAATTAGTTGCACCATCAGTACTGGCGGTGCGGGCTGCTTTGGTTTCGGCACCTGGGACAAGGAATCCGATTACGAAGCTTCCATCTGGGATTTTCGCGACCGGGAGCTGTCTGGAAAATTGAGTGCGGATGCCAAGGGAACCTCCTATATGCCCGCCATTGTTATCCCGATTCCTCTGATTGCCAGAGTCAAAAACAACGCTTGTAAAGGCATGGCGGCACAATTGCAACAGTTCTTGATGCCATTGCGTGGCGCCAGTTCGTAAAAAGTACTAATTCAAAAAAGACCAAACAAATTGCAACAGGAATCCGGTACCGGGGAGGTACCATCACCAACCCTAGACAGGTGCAGGTCTTTGAGCTACCGCAAGGATTGTATTTCAGGACGCACAGCCAAATAAATGTTGATCGCCGAATCAACAAATACTCAGGGAGGCAGAAGCTAATGAACCATCTTTACCGGCTGTTCGCCATTACGTTGATTGTGGTGAATACAGGATGCGCATTTAATCCGGCAACGAACCGACCAGACCTAGTATTCATGTCTGAGGATAAGGAGATCGCCATCGGCAAGGAGATGCACGAGAAACTGATTGAAAGCACCCCGATTTATCACGACCCCGTCCTCACTGCTTACGTCAACCATGTGGGGCAAAAAGTGGCCGTCGCCAGCGACCGACCCGACATCAAGTACCATTTCACCATTATCGACAGCCAGGATATCAATGCCTTTGCCCTGCCCGGTGGGTATATTTATATCAACCGGGGCCTGCTGACCTATCTGCATTCGGAGGCAGAGATGGCAGCTGTCCTCGCCCATGAAATCGGCCATATCACTGCACGCCACGCAGTGCGTCAGAAAACGGCAGCCACCGGCGCCAATGTGGCATCGGTACTTTCGGTATTGGTCACCGGCAGCGGTGTGGTCGGCGACGTTGCCAACTTGTGGACCACTGCCGCAGTAAAGGGCTACGGACGTGAGATGGAACTGGAAGCCGACCGGTTTGGCGCCCAGTATATGTTCAATGCAGGCTATGACCCTGAAGCCATGATGAATGTCATCGGCCTGCTAAAAGACCAGGAGACCTTTGCCCGGCGCCGCGCCCGCATAGAGGGCAAGAAGCAGCAGACCTATCACGGTGTCTTCTCCACACACCCCCGCAACGATATCCGCCTACAGGAAGTGGTGAAAGCAGCGGGCAAATTACCGGAAACGGACAGTGCCACCAAAGTGGCCTACTACCGGGAGAAGACCGATGGACTGGTCTATGGAGACAATGCAAGACAGTCGAAAAAAAACCGTTTTAATCATAAACGCCTGGGTTTTTCCCTTCTGTTTCCCGATGGCTGGACAGTGACAAACCAACGCTCCGAAATTATTGGCACTGCCCCGGACAACCAAGCAACGATTACCGTCAAGGTGGCCCAGCGCAATGGTAACCAGCCCGCGGATATGGCCCTTCGGGAAGAGTACGCTATAGGCAAACTGGAACAGGATGAAAAGTTGACGCAATATAGACTTGTGGGCCATACAGGAAAATTACCCGCTACGAAAAAGGGGAGTGCAGCGCCCGATAGAGTCGCGGTCATTTACTATGGGAGTCGTCAGTTTATGCTCGAAGGCAAGGTAGCTGATCCCGCGATCGAGAACAAAGAATCCCTCGAAGGCTACGACAACCTGTTTTTGACCAGCATTCGCAGCTTCCGCCCCCTGCGCAAAACTGATATGGTGAAGAAAGAGATCAGGCGTCTTCGCTATGTAAAAGCAAACGAAAAAACCACTTTTGCCTCCCTGGCTAAACATATGGAAATCGGTGATTACGCAGAGGAGCAACTGCGGCTTTTAAATGGGTACTACCCCCGTGGAGAACCCAAATCCGGCCAGTGGATCAAGATTGTGCAGTAATCACCTCGGTTATCCGCACGACTCCAGGCAGCCTTCCTCCACCTGATCACCTGATCCGTTGGACGCACAGGTCGCAACAAATACAATAATAGGAGGTTAGTGATGCACGGTTTGATGATGCAGTCACAACTCACTCTCACCGGGATTATGCGCCAAGCACTAGGCAATGCGCCAAACAGTGAGATCGTCTCAGTAACCGCAGACAATCCAAGACATCGTTACACCTACCGACAGGCTTTTGCACGCGCGGGCCAGCTCGCCAATGCACTGACTGAGCTCGGTGCAGTCAGTGGTGACCGTATCGGCACCCTGGCATGGAATGACCACCGGCATTTTGAACTCTACTATGCGCTTTCCTGCAGCGGTCTCATCTGCCATACCATTAACCCGCGTCTCTTCCCCGAGCAGATTGGCTATATTATCCAACACGCCGAAGACCGCTGGCTTTTTATCGATCCGGTCTTTGTACCACTTGTACAGGCCATCGCGGAAACACTCAGCGCGGTTGAAGGCATTATCGTCCTGACCGACAGGGCGCATATGCCCGCAAATTTGCCATCGGGCTATTTCTGCTATGAGGAGCTTCTCTCTTCCGGGTCGAGCGGATACCAGTGGCCGGATTTGCGCGAGGAGAGTGCAGCGGCCCTCTGCTATACCTCAGGCACTACGGGCAAGCCCAAGGGTGTGCTCTATTCCCACCGCGCAATGGCCCTGCATACCTATGGTGTGCTGATGCCGGATGCCTTTGCCATCCGGCACAATGAAGCCATTCTCCCAGTTGTGCCCATGTTCCATGTCAACGCCTGGGCTATCCCCTATGCCGCGCCGGCAGTAGGTGCCAAACTGGTCCTGCCCGGCCCCAGGATGGGGTGTGGACAAACCCTGAGCAAACTGATGCAGGAGGAATCAGTGTCTATTGCCGCTGGTGTTCCCACCGTCTGGTTAGCGCTGCTCAAATACCTGCGCGAAAGTGGCGAAACCATTCCCAGCCTCAATCGTGTGGTGGTTGGCGGTTCCGCCTGCCCCTGGAGCATCATGCAAGAGTTCGAGCAGAAACACGGCGTCTACACCCACCACGCCTGGGGTATGACCGAGATGAGCCCACTCGGCACCTACAACGCACAAGTAGCGGAGTCAATCCCACCAGAGGAAGCCAAAAACCTGCGTCTGAAACAGGGTCGGGCCGGGCTCGGTGTGGAGATGCGAATTCTCGATCCCCAGGGCAGCCTCCTGCCCCACGACGGCCGCGCCTTCGGTGCCCTGCAAGTGCGCGGCCCCTGGGTCTGCGAGCGCTATTACAAGGCGGAAGAATCGGCTCTGACCACGGATGGCTGGTTTGATACCGGCGATGTCGCCACCATAGACCCCCTCGGTTACCTGTCTATTACCGACCGTACCAAAGATGTCATCAAGTCGGGTGGCGAATGGATTTCCTCAATCGAACTGGAAAATTACGCCATGACTCTGGAAGGTGTCGCGGAGGCAGCTGTGATCGGTGTACCCCACGAAAAGTGGGCGGAGCGCCCACTGCTGATAGTTGTACCCGAAGCGAACACCAGCCTCGCCCCGGATACAATTCTCAGTGCCTTCCAAAACCAGTTCGCCAAATGGTGGATTCCCGATGACTGCGTAATCGTCGACGCATTGCCCCACACAGCCACGGGCAAAATCAGTAAAAAAGCACTACGCCAACAGTTCACAGAGCACCTGTGGCCCAGGGAAGAAACCGTGTGATCAGCCAACCAAATGTTTAACACGCCCTGTAGGCGGGAAGTGCCTGAAAGTTTGCCTGGTTGCAGGGAAACCAGTCACAGTGCCCCACACCAGGCTCAACAGATCTCCGCCTTACACTGCGCGCCCTGCCCTGATATATCCCTGTCATATTGCTCTGTTAGAAAGGCTTACATACCACTATGGGACGGCCTTGAAATGTTCAAAAAAATTCTATCTGTTTTATTCCTGTTCTTTTCCATTGCGGCGGGGCTCACTTGCGCGGAGAGCACTGAGAGCAACGTCAAAAACACCCTGGTGATTGCGCATCGCGGTGCATCGGCCTATTTGCCGGAACACACACTGGAGGCCAAATCCCTGGCCTATGGCATGCGCCCGGATTATATTGAGCAGGACCTGGTGCTCAGCAAGGATAATCACCTGATCATCATGCATGACATCACCCTGGACAGCACCACGGATGTTGCCGAAGTATTCCCCGACCGCGCCCGGGAAGATGGCCACTTCTACACCATTGACTTCACCCTGGATGAGTTAAAAAAACTGCGGGTTAGCGAAGCTTTTGTTATGCGGGAGGATGGCCCCAAAGCCAGGTATCCGCATCGGTTTCCTGTGTGGAAATCCAGTTTCCAGCTCTCTACATTCGAGGAGGAAATCGAACTGATACAGGGGCTGAATAAATCCCTCGGCTACGATATTGGCATCTACCCGGAAATTAAGAAACCCTATTTCCACCATTGGGAGGGCAGGGATATTGCTGCCATTGCGCTGGATACACTCAAGCAATACGGATATACCAGCGGACAACAAAAAGTATTCCTGCAGTGCTTCGACGCCGAGGAATTACAGCGCATCAAGTTTGAACTGATGCCGGCTCTCGCTATGGATCTGCCTCTGGTGCAGCTGATTGCTGAAACAAACTGGGGGAAAAAAAGATTGAAATTGACGGTGCCATCCAACATTATGATTATGACTGGATGCTGGAGCCGGGCGGCTTGCGCAAGGTCG
The DNA here is from genome assembly GCF_047289955.1 of Microbulbifer jejuensis. Lineage (NCBI taxonomy): Bacteria > Pseudomonadati > Pseudomonadota > Gammaproteobacteria > Cellvibrionales > Microbulbiferaceae > Microbulbifer > Microbulbifer jejuensis. The sequence continues at coordinate 42,383 of NZ_JBLBUB010000016.1, read as the reverse complement.
CCACTTATGCAGACGGGATCGGCCCCTGGTACCCGATGCTGATGGAATTCAAGAACGGCCAGCCACGTGCAAACAATGTCGTGCGCCGCGCGCACCGCAGGCAGCTGCAGGTACATCCCTACACCTTCCGCGCCGATCCGGAAAAAATCCCGGAGGCGTTTGAGAACTTCAACCGGTTTTTACACTTCGCTGTAACCCAACTGCACGTCGATGGTCTCTTTACTGACCACCCGGATAAAGTGGTGAATTATCTGTCCAGCGTGCGCAGACGGCCCCACGCCAGGTAAAAGCCGTCGGAAAAAGGCGGGGTTCCAGCTCGCCCTTCCTGCATCACCGTACTTGCAGGTCTGTAGACGGCGGTTTATTTAAAAAGGGCACTCCAATACTGAAATGTGACCCGGGTATCCCTTACCGAACAGGCCCTGGATACCCAGGGGTCGGATAGCTGATGCCCTGGTGCGCAGAATTAGACCTCGCCAACCGGTGGAGAGATGAATTCAGTGCCATCTAAAGCTTTACCTTGATTGAATTCCTTACAAAAAGGGATTACGGTAGGTCTGCTGCCAAAGCGCCCGGCCGCTTCACCGACGCAGTCTAAAGAAAAATAAACAGATAAAAAATACCGCAACGATTATCGCTCCACCCGCGAAGCGCCATGTAACTCAGCGTTCGCGGGTATCACCGCGAAAACCAAACATGGACTACACCATGGCTGTGTAAGCGCAACCAGTACGGCAAGCCAGTGAGCTTCCGCTCTGTACTGGTGCTACCGTAGTCACGCAACACTGGAAGTGACGCTGCCCTGGCTGCACCGCAGAGGTATACCAACCGGCGAGAGTGAGAACCCCCTGGCGATACGCCCACCTGGATAGTGCTGCAGTTTCACAGGCAATATGACCAGATACCAGTGGGAATTTCAGTCACTGTGACCGTTATTTTGAAGCAGTCTGCATTCAGAAGATTTTTTGTCCGCCCTCGGGCAGGTGGTCATTGTGGCGGAAACCTTTGCAAGCAGCTCCAGTTCCGGCGCGCTGGTGTTCGCGGCTGCGACAGCAACGTGGAGCACGGAAAGCTCTTACGGAAGCTGAAGCAACTGACGGATGAGAAGCGAATCATCTACCGACCCCTTACTGAAGCTGGAAAACGATTTTTCCGAACGCTGGGTCCCGTTCGTTGAATTTGACAAAAAAGGGTGTTTATATTCTCTATTCCCAAACCGACAAAGGCACGCGGGAATGGAACAGGTCGCCCAGAAGCCTGCAAGGACGGAAGAGGCCGCCCGTAGCGGGCACGAGCAGTGGTCTTCGGACATGGTCTTCGTGCTGGCCGCGCTCGGCAGCGCCGTTGGCCTCGGTAATATCTGGCGATTCCCCTATGTTGCGGGCGAGAACGGCGGTGGTGCCTTTATCGCCGTCTACCTGCTATTCGTACTGGGCATAGGGCTACCGGCGCTAATCGCAACCATTATGGTCGGTCGCCGCGGGCAGGCGAGTCCCGATCACTGCTTCGAGCGCATTGCCGCCACCGAAGGGCTCAGTCGGCGATGGCGGCAACTCGGCTGGCTGCTGGTCCTGACCACATTTCTGTTACTGACATTTTTCAGCGTGGTTGCAGGCTGGATCTTCGATTATCTGTTCAAGGCATTGAGCGGCCGCTTCGCCGGCCTGGAGGCGGACACCTCGGCGGCGCTGTTCGATGCGCTGAAAGCTGACCCCCTGCGCCAGGCCCTGTGGCACGGCGTTTTTATGAGCTGCACGTTGGTAGTGGTCGCGTTCGGCATCCGCCGTGGTATCGAGGTCGCGGTCAAATGGATGATGCCGGGACTCGCCCTGCTGCTGGTTGTGCTGGTGGCGCATTCGATGTCGGTCGGCGACGGCGCGGCAGCGGCGCGTTTTCTGTTCCAGCCGGATTTCTCCGAACTCGACGCCGACGTACTGCTGCTCGCCGTCGGCCAGGCCCTGATCAGCCTCAGCGTCGGCGGTGCGGGCATGATCGTCTACGGCTCTTACCTGCGGCGCGAAGCATCGATTCCGCGCACCGCGGGCGTTATCGCCGGCGCCGATACCCTGGTTGCACTCCTGACCGGGCTGGTGATATTTCCGATCGTGTTCGCATTCGGTCTCAAACCGTCCGGCGGTCCCGGAATGATCTTCGTAACGCTGCCCGTCGCTTTCGGACAGATCCCGGGCGGCGCGCTCTTCGGCACCCTGTTTTTCGTGCTGTTGCTGCTCGCGGCTCTGACGTCGGCTTTTTCGATGTTCGAGCCGGCCGTCTCCTGGCTTGAACAGCATCGCGGCCTCTCGCGTAAGTGCGCTGCGCTCAGTGCCGGGGCCGTGGCCTGGTTTGTGGGATTGTCGACGGTGTTTTCGTTCAATATCTTGTCCCATGTGCGGCCGCTCGCGTGGATACCGCCCTGGCGGGACATGTCGATTTTCCAGGGGCTCGAACACCTGGTCGCCAATCTCGCCTCGCCACTCGGTGCGCTGCTGGTATCGATTTTCGTGGCCTGGAAGGTCGGTGAGCAGTTGCGCCGCGAAGAGTTCGGTAGCGCCAACGGTGTGCTGTATCCAACCTGGAGGCTGCTCGCCCGCTACTTTGTGCCAGTCGCTATCGCAGCGATCTTTATCGCCAGCCTTTTCTGAACAAAAATGGAGACCATATGCCGCTGATCCTCCCTCTCTCCCCCGACGACAATGAAGAAGTCGCCAAGCTCGCCGCCTTCTTCAATGAGACCCTCGGCTTCTGTCCCAACAGTGTCCTCACGATGCAACGGCGCCCGGAGATCGCCAAAGCCTTTATCAATCTCAACAAGGCGGTGATGGAGAACCACGGACGCGTCACCAGCGGCCTGAAACGGCTGATCGGCTATGTCGCCAGCCATGCCGCCGGCTGCCAATACTGCCAGGCCCACACTATCCGGGCCGCCCAGCGTTACGGCGAGCCGGACGAGAAACTCGAACACATCTGGGAATATCCCCGAAGCCCGCTGTTTACCGACGCCGAACGCACCGCACTGGACTTCGCCATCGCGGCCTCCTCGGTACCGAACGGTGCCAACGAGGAGATTGCCGAACAGCTCAGGAAATATTGGGACGATGGCGAAATCGTCGAAATTCTGGCTGTGGTTGCACTGTTTGGTTATCTGAACCGCTGGAACGACTCGATGGGTACGGAACTGGAGGCGCCCGCTGCAGAGTCGGGGCAGCGCTACCTCGCCGCAACGGGTTGGAATCCTGGCAAGCACGGCTGAAGCTGCGCGCACTGTGCCTGCTAAAAGGCCCGATCCACCGGTTGCTCTACCCAGACATACTCGAGCACGCGCCGGGTCATGATCTGCTACTGAAAAAAGCGGTTAGATCCGGCTGAAAAACTAAGACAAATCAAACCGCTAGTTTAGCCATAAAATCCAGCGGTTCAAAAGTTACATGGGTGGTACCATTGCGATACGGTGTTTTTAGCGCGTAGCGAATCTGTCCATTGGCCGTCAACGATAAGCGCTTTTCTGAAACCGCAAGGCGACAAACATAGCGCCATGGACGCTCGACTTTATCCTGCTGATGCGCTTCAGCCATTACACCGGCATGTAGAGAAAAACCTGCGAAGCTGGCCACTCGACTACTGGTACTGGCCTTATCTTCTCGCCCTGGTAAGATTTAGCTTGCGACCCTGCTGAGAACCCGTGAGCCGTTGTGGATTAAGCATCCGGAAACAACACCCTTTCCGCCTGTTACCAATGCATGGAGCGCGCTGGTTGCTACCCACAATGAGCCGCAATTGTGCCAACTCACACCAACGCCGGTTTCGCCTGCGTGCGGGGTGCATCAAACACCATGACTGCGCACTAATGAAATGGTGACTTCTTCGTAACAGCCGCTTGACGCGAGGCTCACCATGCGCATGTCGGGTTTTTGCTATATGCCCGCTACGCGTGTGTTGTATGATCGTTGGATTACGCATCACGTTTTCCCATTTGCGCTGTGGCAAGCAACGGTGGGGGCTGAGGCGGTAAATTAAATCTCAAACTTGAGCCTGAAAACCTCAAACCCCCAATTTGCCTAGGTTGACTTCTACTCTTTCATCCTGGCCAGGTTTGCAATAGACCAGATTCCATTTAAATGACATGTCATTCTCCTTTTATAAAATAAATCTAGGGAAGCTCTGAGCAAGTTCAGGAATTTGTAAAAAATCAGCTTTTTCGTGGATTTTCCTTATTTTGGAAAAATAATTGCTCGAATTTTCATCTATCTTCGACTGCAACCCGCCTCCTGGCGAATCGTAGACGCACCTCTCCTACGCGAGGAGGTAATCTTTGCTCTTTAACAGATTTGCAAAGCCCGCCAGTAGATGCAGGCGCTCGGTAGTTTTCGCGAGACCGCGATAGCGAACTTTGCTGTATCCGAAAATTCTCTTGATCGTGAGAAACGGATGCTCGACTTTGGCGCGAACTTGAGCTTTGATTTTCTCCGCTTTGGCCATGTCACTATTCCTGGCAAGCTTGCGCCGACTGCGGTCCTTATCACTGTACCGGTTTCGCCTCTTTTAGTTTCG
>NZ_JBLBUB010000016.1:0-37825 GCF_047289955.1 Microbulbifer jejuensis | reverse complement strand
ACCAGTCGATACTTTTGCCTTGATGCTCCGGCCGCTTCTCTACACCGCGTTAGCCGGCGTCCCCCCAGACTCGCTGCTCATCGCCATGCAACAATTTGTCGGTTTGCGTAATATCGTGTTCATTGGCGCTAGTGGTCTCTATGCTGTGAATCAGCCCCAATCCATCGTCCACGCCAATGTGCATCTTCATTCCAAAATGCCATTCATTGCCCTTTCGGGTCTGATGCATTTCAGGGTCGCGTTTTCCTTCGCGGTTCTTCGTAGAGCCGGGAGCAGAAATGATCGTAGCATCGATAATCGTCCCCTCGCGCAGTGCTAACCCATGGTCAGAGAGGTACTTGCCGATCTCTCGAAACAATTTCTTCCCGAGATTGTGCTGTTCCAGCAGGTGGCGGAACTTCAGGATGGTCGTTTCGTCCGGCAGGCTGTCGGATAGGCGCAGGCCCGCAAAGCGACGCATAGACTCAATCTCATACAGTGCATCCTCCATAGCCGGGTCGCTGAGGTTGTAAAATAGCTGCATGCAGTGGATACGCAGCATCACAGTCAACGGGTATGGGCGGCGCCCGTTACCGACCCTCGGATAAACCGGCAAAATGCGCTTTTCGAGTTTCTTCCATGGGATTAGGGCATCCATTTTGGCAAGGAACTTCTCGCGACGAGTCTGACGCTTCTTATTACTGTATTCAGCTTCGGCAAAAGTCAGTTGGGACATTGGGTTCTGCATACTGTTGAATTTGGATCATTATATCGGAATCGAGAGACTTAATCAGAGTTTCCCTAGAAACCTCAGATCCAAACCATCACGAGTTTTGGATGTTACCAACTTTTTATTTTTGCCATTTGGGAGTGTAAATCAGTCAAATAAAAGAAAGCTAGGCATTCCTGCCACTATCGTAGTGTGATTAGTAGCCAGGCTGCCGACGCAGGGCGCGATGCCAAACGGCGCCCCGCACAATGGGCAGTGGTAGACCATTGCCCCCTTATTCCCCGCTGTCATTGCGTAGCCTGTGGTGTAACTTGATCGGCGGGGCCTGCTGCTTCTTGCTGCGCAGGCGCAGGTTGAGCATCTCCACCATCATGGAGAAAGCCATGGCAAAGTAAATATACCCTTTGGGTACATGCACATCAAAGCCTTCCACCACCAGGGTCAGGCCCACCATAATTAGAAAGGCCAGCGCCAGTATCTTTACCGTTGGGTGCCGATCGACAAAATCACCGATGGGTTTGGCCGCAACCAGCATCACAGCAACGGCCAGGACAATGGCAACCGCCATAATGGAAATCTCATCTACCAGTCCCACCGCGGTAATGACCGAATCCAGGGAGAAGACAATATCCAGAAGTGCAATCTGCAACAGGACTATGCCGAAGCCGGCGCTGCCCAGAGTCGCGGCGTCCGTCTCTGCCCCTTCAAGGCTATTGTGGATTTCGTGGGTCGCCTTGCCTATCAGGAACAGGCCACCTCCAATCAAAATGATATCGCGCCCGGATATTTCCATTCCAAACAGGCTAAACAGGGGTTCCACCAACCCCATGATCCAGACGATGGAGAACAGCAGGGCCAAGCGGGTGACCATGGCCAGGGTCAGGCCAATAAAGCGCGCGAATTCTCGCTGCTTGGCCGGCAGCCGACCGACGAGAATGGAGATAAAGATAATGTTGTCGATGCCCAGTACTATCTCCAACGCGGACAGGGTGGCCAGCGCAATCCAGGCCTCCGGGTTGACTACCCACTCGAACATAAAAGTGTTCCTTTTTTTGAATGCGGATATTGTGTCACTGTTAACTTTGCCGGCGACCAGCTTAGCACAGCGCAGGGAAATGCCGCAGCAAACACAATCCGGTCCAAATGCCTGAGGGGGCGGCAGTGCTGCCTAGAGGCTCGACTCTTTCAAAAACGATAACAAAGGGGAGGGAGTAGATAACCGATTTGTTGGTGGGTTTAAATAATGGGCGTGTGCGTTGTTCCCGCCGTTGTTCTATTCGCCCTCGCGTCCTGGTGTTTCAGATTCAATACCTGACGCTCTCCTTTGCGGTCCGGTTCTAGCGTGGCTCTCGCGCTGTCGGCCTGGTACCACCACACTGCCAGCAATAGTCAAATGCGGCTCCATTCTCTTCACCACAGTGCGGGCAGTGCCAGCCCTGCCCTGTTTCGACATCCTCCAGCAGCCGACGTGCATGCTCAAAGTCACGGTCCCGTTCCAGCCACAATTCCGGCCATGCCTGGTTGGGAGCCAGCTCTCCGGATGCCCCCTGGGCAAACGCGTTTTTCAGGAATACCGGGATACCGGCCACCTCAAGGCGGCTTTTCGCCAATTCGACCAACAGGCGGTTTTCGTGGGTGTAGATCAGCTTCATCATAAAATAGGGCGCAGTACCCTCGGCAATTAACACGTGTTTTTGTGGACGACTGGATTGCTGTTGCGAAAATTGGGGCGCCAGGAAGATGCTGTGGCCTGTATTTTAAGGGGCGCATGCGGGGGCGTGACCCGAAGCGGCACTTTCCTATACCCATTGACAACCCGGCTGTCTATTTGGTTGCCAGTTTAACAAAACGACGCGTGAAGTAACCCTACAGAGTGACGGGCCAGGCAGAAATTCGAAACAAAGTGACCCGTTACTCCGGCTCGGCCAGGGTGCAGTCCTCTACCGCACAGTAATCCTCATGGGACACCGTGATAATTTCCAGAACGTTGCCCAGTGAATTGAGTGCGGCCCGACTATGCACCAATACTCTGCCGGAGCGACTGGCGATATATTCGATGACGGCTCTGCCTTTGGAGCTTTTGTACACCGCCAGGCGCTGGCCTTTTTCCACTGAGTCGCCGTGGCTGACCAATAGCTGAATCCACTCCCTGGGGTGAATCTGTGCGGTACCCGTGCGCGAAGTGCCCGCGTGACCCTGCCCGGTGCCCAGCAGACCCGCTATCTCTCCGAGGGGAGGGGTCTCCGCTGCCCCTACTTGTGTCCATCCACTGAGAGTCAGGATCACTAAAAACAGGAGGACTCTTTTCAACCCATTTCTCCCACACGCAGTTGACTTCGCGGGAATACAACCCGCACCACTGGGCATGTCACCATCGCCTTTTGCAAGGGGTGATATTTTAGGTATAGCTGACTCGGTAATTCACGCCAGAAAAAGCGCCTGTGCGCCGTCTGTGTGTGGGCGCGGTGGTGATTCGGGCTTTCAGTGAGCCTGGTGGTCACCGTCTCGGAAAGCAGGGGGGATGGCGCGCACTTACCTGTATAGCAGGGCTGCGGCGCCACCGCTTTGTGGCGTCAATACCCGGAACCTGAGTGGGGGCCGGGTTGGTCGGGGCGTGGTTCAGCCAAGATCAATCCAGGTGGATTTCAGCTCGCAGTATTTGTCCAGCGCATGCAGGGATTTGTCGCGGCCGTTGCCAGACTGCTTGAAACCGCCGAAGGGCACCGTGATATCGCCACCGAAGTAGTTGTTTACCCACACGGAGCCCGCATAGATATCGCGGGCCATACGGTGGGCGCGGCCCAGGTTGTTGGTCCAGATACCCGCTGCCAGGCCGTAGATGGAGTCGTTGGCAATGGCGAGGGCTTCCTCTTCGGTCTCAAACTCCATTACCGACAACACCGGCCCGAAGATCTCCTCGCGGGCGATGGTCATATCGCCAGTCACGCCGCGAAATACCGTGGGCTCATAGTAGTAACCCCCCGCGACCGCTTCCACGGGTCTGCCGCCACATACCAACTGGGCTCCCTGCTCCAGGCCCTTGGCGACGTAAAATGCAACCGTATCAAACTGGCTGCGGTCGATCAGTGCCCCCATTGCCGTATTCGGGTCCTGGGGATGACCGGGTTTGAAGTGTCGAGCGGCTTTGCGCACCTTTTGGGTAAACGCCTCAGCGATACACTTTTCCACCAAGAGACGCGAGCCGGCGGTGCAGGTTTCGCCCTGGTTGTAGAAGATGGCCAATGCCGCCGCTTCGGCGGCCCTGTCCAGGTCCGCATCGGCAAAAACAATATTGGGGCTTTTGCCGCCCAGCTCCAGAAAGGTGCGCTTTAGATTCGATTGGCCGGCATATTCCGTGAGGGACTTGCCCACCGCGGTGGAACCGGTAAACGTGAGGCAATCAATGTCCATGTGCAGACCCAGCGCCTTGCCCAGGCTGCTGCCCGGCCCCGGCAGTACATTCAGCACACCGTCCGGCAGGCCCGCTGCCTTGGCCAGTCCCGCCAGTTTGATGGCGGTGAGCGGGGTATTGGAGGCGGGCTTTAAAATCACGCTGTTGCCGGTGGCCAGTGCCGGGCCCAGTTTCCAGGCGGTGGTGGACAGGGGGAAGTTCCAGGGCACAATTGCCGCCACCACCCCCAGGGGCATGCGGGTAATCAGGCCCAGTGTGCCGGGGCCTGTGGGTGCCACTTCGTCGTAGATTTTGTCGATGGCTTCGCCACTCCAGCGGAGTGTGGTGGCCGCGCCGGGAACATCCACCGCCATGGTATCGCCGATGGGTTTGCCCGCATCCAGGCTCTCCAGCAGGGCGATTTCCACCTGGTGCGCCTCAATCAGTTCGGCGAAGCGCACCAGCACTTTCTTGCGTTCCGTTGGTGGCATTTTCGACCAGATGCCGGATTCAAAAGTCTCGCGCGCCACGCGTACCGCCCGATCTGCGTCCTCGGGGCCACAGCTGGCAATCTGTGCCAGTGCTTCGCCATTGGCTGGATTGTGGATAGTGCGGGTTTTGCCGGAGAGGGCATCGACATAGCGGCCATTGATAAAGGCGCGGTCCTCAATCTTCAGAGAACGCGCTAGGGCCTGCCATTCCTGCAGGTTTCGGGGCGTAGTATTTTGTACTGACACGGCACACCTTGCTTGGGATTGAAACTTGTTCGGGTTATATCGAAAACGTGATCACAAATCAAAGGGCATCTGTTGGCGGTCCCCTTGGGTTCAGGCCACCCGGGTCTCCACCTGCAACCAGTCTTCCTGCAACTGCATGGTGATTTTGTCACCGCGATGTAGCTCGCCAACCCCCGAGGGGGTGCCGGTCAGCACCACATCGCCAGGTTCCAGGGTAAAGTGGTTGCTGATATAGGCCACCAGGTCAAGAATCGGCGTGAGCATTTGCCGGGTCATACCGCGCTGGCGCAGCTCGCCATTTAGCCACAGGGCATAGTTGAGCGCATCCCAGTCCGGTAGCGAGTCCAGTCGGACAAAGGGGGACAGGGGGCAGGAGTGATCAAAGCCCTTGGCCTTCTCCCAGGGGTGTCCGGCCTTTTTCAATTGCGCCTGCAGCGTGCGCAGGGTCAGATCCAGCCCCAGTCCCAGCCCCGCCAGCGCCGGGGGGACCTCGGCGGTATTGGCACCGCGCAGACGGCGGCCGATCAACAGCGCCAGTTCCCCCTCAAAGTGACAACTGCCGCGCCCCACTGGCAGGTGAATAGGCCGGCGTATATCCACAGCCGCCGTGGCCGGTTTGATAAACAACAGCGGTTCCTCGGGCACCGGGTTATTGAGTTCCGCGGCATGGCTGGCGTAATTGCGCCCCACGCACACGATCTTGCCCAATGGGAATGGCGCCGGGTGGCCACAGTTAAATTGATGTTGATACATAAATAAACAAAATAGTTAGGATAGTTATTTCGAATAAAGTGATATAAGCCGCCTGTGCTATGATCGCGCTTTTGCTTGGCGCCGGGCAATCGAGAAGCGCCCAACAGGAATGCGCGCCCTATTCACACCCGGTGAAGAGATAGTTTATGGCTCCACACAATCCCGATCAAAGAAAGTCCCTGCAAAAAGACAAGATTCGTATCCTGCTGCTGGAGGGCGTGCACCAGTCCGCTGTGGATCTGCTCGCTTCCCGCGGCTACGCCAATGTGGAGTATGTAAAGACGGCACTGCCCCAAGAGCAATTGATTGAAAAGATTGCCGATGTGCACTTTATTGGTATCCGCTCCCGCACCCAGCTTACCCGCAAGGTATTGCAGAGTGCCCCCAAGCTGGTGGCCGTTGGCTGCTTCTGCATCGGTACCAACCAGGTGGACCTGCCGGCTGCTACAGCGCTGGGAATTGCCGTATTTAACGCGCCTTATTCCAATACCCGCAGCGTGGCCGAGCTGATGATCGCTGAGGCCATCCTCATGCTGCGGGGCATTCCGGAGAAAAACGCTGTGTGCCATCGCGGTGGCTGGCTCAAGTCTGCCAGCGGTGCCTTTGAGGCCCGCGGCAAGACGTTGGGAATCATCGGTTACGGTGCCATTGGTTCTCAGGTTTCCGTGATGGCGGAAGCCATGGGAATGCGGGTGAAGTTCCACGATGTGGTCACCAAGCTGCCCCTGGGCAATGCCACTCAGGTCGCCTCCCTGGAAGTGCTGTTGCGGGAGTCGGATGTGGTATCACTGCATGTACCCGAACTGCCCTCCACCAGGATGATGATCGGTGCAGAGCAGATCGCTCAGATGAAGCCGGGCGCTATTTTGCTCAACGCCTCCCGCGGTACCGTGGTGGATATTGATGCACTGGCACAGGCGCTGAATCGCAAGCACTTGGCCGGCGCCGCCATCGATGTTTTCCCGCTGGAACCGCGCAGTAACACGGAAGAGTTTATCTCTCCCCTGCGCCACATCGACAATGCCCTGCTGACGCCCCATGTGGGTGGCTCTACCGTGGAAGCCCAGGAAAACATCGGCACCGAAGTATCGGAAAAGCTGGCACACTACTCCGACAACGGCACCACGACCAGCTCGGTGAATTTCCCCGAAGTGGCACTGCCCAGCCACCCCGGTGCGCACCGGCTGCTGCATATCCACGAGAACGTGCCCGGCGTACTGAGCGCCATTAACCAGGTGTTTTCCGAAAACGCCATCAATATCTCCGCCCAGTTCCTGCAGACCAACGAGACCCTGGGGTACGTAGTGATCGACGTGGATGCGGCGTACTCGGACCTGGCCCTGGGGAAACTGAAAACGATTCCCGGTACCCTGCGCTGCCGTAGACTTTTCTAAGCCGTTCACCCGGCAACCTCTATTTGGTTGCCGGGTGAACCGCCAGCCGAGGCAGGCCCAATAGCCGGATACGTTTTTTTGTCAACGGGCACATGGTCAAAAGACGCCCTCACTGGCAGCCAAAATGATTGATCCCGACTGGCAGCTACTCCTACAATAGGGCTTCCTATTCTGTTGCCCCTGCGCCAGGCACCGCGCTTCCCGTGCATCCCCTGGTTTGGCATTTCACTTTTTTTCATTGCGAGTGTTCCCTTGCGTAATCAGGATTCCGCCACTACCGGCCTGCTCGCCGGCGTTGTCGCCTTTTTTATTTGGGGGCTGGCACCACTCTATTTCCACCTGTTGCAGGGTATTCCGGCAGCGGAAATCCTTGCTCACCGCAGTATCTGGTCACTGGTTCTGGCCCTGTTGATTCTGTCTTTGGCACACCGACTGCCGGATCTGGCCAATACCCTGCGCGACGGCAGGAAAATGCGTACGCTCGCCCTGACCACGCTGTTGATTGGCAGCAACTGGCTGGTCTTTATCTGGGCGATCAATAACGGCCATCTGCTGGAGAGCAGCCTGGGCTATTACATCAATCCCTTGCTCAATATCGTCCTTGGTGTGCTGTTTTTGGGCGAGAAGCTAAGGCGCCTGCAGTGGTTGGCGGTAGCGCTGGCAACGACTGGTATTGCTCATGAACTCTGGCAGTTTGGCCAGGTACCGGTGATCGCCCTGTTCCTTGCCGGCACCTTTGCCCTGTATGGATTGGTACGCAAACGCGCCCCGGTTGAGAGCCTCACTGGCCTCACGATCGAAACCCTGTATATGCTGCCGGTGGGGCTGCTCTATCTACTATGGAGCGACAGTCCCACCAGCAACCTGCTGCACAACAGCTGGGAGTTGAATAGCCTGCTGGTGTTGGCTGGCCCTGTCACCCTGGTTCCCCTACTGTTGTTTACCATTGCAGCGCGCAGGCTGAATCTGTCTACCGTTGGCTTCCTGCAGTACATCGGCCCCACCCTGATGCTGGTGGTTGCCACCCAGGTTCTGGGTGAGCCCTTCCGCGAAGGCAAGCTCACTACCTTTATGCTGGTGTGGCTTGGGCTCATACTTTATTCAATAGATGCCCTGGCGCAGCGGCGCAAATTGCATTTACAGGGCAAGGCTGTGCTGTAACGGGCGGCAGCCTGCGAAAACGGGGTTGGGAGAAAGCGAGCAGCGGGGTGAGCGCTTATCGGTCTGCAGTGGTAACCCCCTGCGCCGTTTTTACCCGGCAACCGTTTGAGTGTCGGGAAGACAGAGGCATCGCCATTAAGGAGGGTTCCGGGTGTTGGCGCTGAGACCAAACTGTGAGTGTTGTGATAGAGATCTGCCGGCAAATTCCCCTGAGGCGATGATCTGTTCCTATGAATGTACTTTTTGCAGATCCTGTGTGGAGAAGGTGTTGAGTGATGTCTGTCCCAATTGCGGCGGTGGCTTTTGCCCCCGCCCGATTCGCCCGCAGATAGCCAGGCGCGCCGGTGTGAGCATTGCCTGCCAACCCGCCACTACAAAGCGGGTGTGCTCAAAATACAGTAGGGAGGAGATGCGGGCGTTTGCAGCGGCCGTAAAGGATATTGCCCCGCAAGTGCGCTGATGGCGTGGGCACTCTGGTCGTGCGTTCCCGGTATCCAGGGTTAGTGGTTGTACCGGTGGGAATTAAACAGGCTGCGCCCCTGTTCGATGTGACCGCCTGGCAATTGCTGGCTTTCTCTACCAATCTCTCGGTCTGGGGCTGGCATTATTGCCCCAGACACCGTAATTTATATCGCCTTTTTTTGGGGATCTCACAGGGGTAACTATGACGAGTATCGTAGCGGACATCGGCGGCACCAACGCCCGTTTTGCGATTGCCAAACCCGTGGCGGAAAGCTATCGCCTGGAGGGGCTTGAAGTGGTGGACTGCAAGCGGTTTGACGGCTTCGATGCCGCCTTGCGGTACTGGCTGGAGGGGCTGGAACAGCCTAGGCCCGAGAAGGCCTGTATCGCCGCCGCCGGCCCCCTGGAGCGAACCCCCTCCGGCGGCAGCGTCTATATGACCAATCTCGGCTGGCGCATTGATGCGGGAGCGCTGGCAAAGGTGTTTTCGTTCCCTCACCTGGAGCTGATCAATGATTTCGCTGCACTGGCGCAGTCCCTGCCGCGCCTCTCCACCGCGGATTACCGCGTGCTGCGCGATGTGCCCCGTGTACAGGGTGCTCCCATGGCGGTACTGGGCCCGGGAACCGGCCTGGGCGTCGCCGGTCTCGCCGAGGTGGATGGCCGCTATCATGTGCTCGCAGGTGAGGGTGGTCACGCCAACCTGACCGTTTCCACCCAGCGGGAGCTGCAGCTGCTGCGGATCCTGATGCAAAATCGCACCCCGGTATTCAATGAGTGGGTCTTGTCCGGCGGCGGGTTGGTCAACCTCTATCGTGCTGTGTGTGTGCTGAATGGGCAAGCCCCTGAAGATCTGACACCGCCGGATGTGAGCGCGCGGGGGTTGGAAGGCTCCGATCCCCTGTGCCGGGAAACCCTGTTGGACTTTCTCAATTTCCTCGGCAGTGCCGCTGGGGATGCGGCTTTGTACCTGGGCGCCCGTGGGGGTGTCTTTCTCGGCGGGGGCATATTGCCCCGGATCGCGCAATTGCTGCCGGAGAGTGCATTCGAGCACCGCTTTCTCAGCAAGGGGAGGGTCGCCAAGTGGATGGAGGCGGTTCCCGTCTTTGCCCTCAACACCGGTTATCAGGCGCTAATCGGTGCCGCGGTGCAGCTTGAGGGTTGATATTCTGTAACAAATTAGCCCCGCAGTGTGCGGTTTGGGGCGGCTAATTACGCAGTGTTGGCGGAGTGCACAGCCCTTCCTGTCGTCCCTCCCCAAGGCGAGGCCGCAGGTAGACAGCACCCGGCGCGGGGACAGAATGATCTCGGCCATGCAGAGGGGCTACACCTGCGTATGGCAGCCCGAAGAGGCCGGCTGGGCACGCTACTCGATGATCTTGTCCCAGTAGTGCGTACGCCGGAGCATTTCCTCTTTTACCTCTTCTGGCAGCAAATCAACCGGTGGGAGACCTTCCCGTATCTGCCAGCCACCGCCCAGTGACAGATAAACCTGTACCAGGTTGGCGGCCACAGTGCCCTGAGTAAACGCTAGTATATCCTGTTGCTGGACATCCGAAGTTAGGGTGGAGATAACGGTGTTAAATTCTACCAGGCCATTGGTGTACTGGGATAAAGAGAGCCTGACCGATTCCTTGGAAGCCTGCGCCGCGGTTTCGTAGTAGGTCAGTTCTTCCTGTGATTTCAGGTAGGCAACGATGGCATTTTCCACATCGGCCTGAGCCAGCAGCACTGTCTGGCGATAATCTGCGAGGAGCTGCTGGAAAGTGGCATCCTGTAAACGCACATTGCTTTTCAGGCGCCCATAGTTGAATATATTCCATTGAAATTGCGCAAATAAATCCCAGGCTCCGCTGGAACCTTCAAACGGTCCATCTTTTATATCAATCGTACCAATGGAACCACCAATCGAGAAAGCCGGGTAGAGCTCTGCTCTGGCAACGCCAATTTGCTCCCCCTGTGTTGCGAGCAGACGCTCCGCCTGGCGGATATCGGGGCGCTGGCGCAGGAGGTCCTGGGGCATGCCAATCGCAATACTGGCCGGGACGCTGGGGATCATTGAAAATTCACCCAAAAGATAATTGAGGTCGTGCGGCGGCATACCAAGCAATACCGCCAGGGTGTTTTTAAGCTGTTGCAGGTTGACTTCCACTCTTGGAACGGTGGCCTGGGTATTGCTCAGCAGCGCCAGGGCCTGTTCGGCGTCGAGTGCACTGACCTCTCCCGCCTGAAATTTTACCTCGGCGATCCTTAGGCTCTCCCTTTGTAAGCGAATATTTTCCCGGGCAACCTCCAGGCGCCTCTGAGCGGTGCGGATATTGATATATGTCTGCGCCACCTGGGCAACGATGGAAACCAGGACGCCGTCATACTCGGCCATACTGGCTTCAAAATCCGCAGCTGCGGATTCCACCAGGCGTTTGAATTGTCCCCACATATCCAGCTCCCAGCTCAGATTAAAATCCAGGGTGTATTCACTCTGGACAACGCCGGGCTCAAATGAACCTTTTGAACGGTCGGCGACGCCGACAATTTCCTGCACTTGTGGGTATTGATTCCCGATCGCGATGGCCAGTAGTTGTTGGGCCTGCAATGCCCTCAATGCGGCTGACCTCAGTTCCAGATTGTTATCTACCGCCAGGGCGACCAGTTCGTCCAGGGCGACATCGGAAAAAGCCGACTGCCACCAGAGGGGGTTGACGGCATTGAGACTGTTTATGCGTGTGTCGTGCTGGTATAGCCAGTCCTGCTCGATACTGACCGGGGGGGGGTGGTAATCCGGGCCGAGTGTGCAACCATAACCAGCGAGGACAGCCAATATAGCGGCGTGTAACGAGAGGCGCAGAGCCCTAAAGCCCTCCCGCTTAGGGAGTTTGCACCGGTTCATCTTGTTTGGCGTCCGCAGTACCACTCATCACAAGCACTGAGCTGGTAAAGCCGACTCGAAGTTTCACGGAGGCAGGAAGGTCGGTCAGATAAATTCTCACCGGTATCCGCTGTGCCAGGCGAATCCAATCAAAGGTGGGATTGATCTGGGGCAGCAGGTCGTTGCCAGCGGTTCCATCCTGTTGTGCGATTCCCCAGCCAATACTTTCCACATAGCCCTCTAGGGGAGTGTCCGGGTAGGCCATCAAGGTGACGATGGCCCGGTCTCCGGGGGCTATTCTGCGAATAAAGGTTTCGCGGAAATAGCCGTCCACCCAATAGCTGTTAACATCCACAACGGACATTGCCGGCCTGTTGGCGACCGCCTGATCCCCGAAGCGAAAATCTATATTGGTCACATAACCGGAAACCGGTGCGATAACGGTGGTATATTCCAGGTTCAGCTCGGCTTGGCGTACGATGGCCAGTGCAGCGCGTATCCCCGGATTTTTTTCCCCCAGTGCACCCAACTGTGCCTGCGCCTGCTGCAGTTCTGCCTGTGACTGCTCCAGGGTATGCATGGCCTCCACAAGTGCCGCCTCGGCACCAATGCGGTACTCCACAGCGGAATCGTATTCGGCCTGGGCAGCCTCAAGAGATTTTTGCGAAGTGGCGCGCAGGGGCAGCAACTCTTTTTGACGCTCGAACTCCGCTTTGGCTTTTACAATCTCGGCCTCCAGCGCCTTGATATTGCTTTGTGCCTGATCTATTGCCGCCATGGATTCGCGCAGCTTCGCTTCAAAGGCCAGAACATTCTGTCTTTGCGCTTTATAGGTGTCGATGGCTTCTTCGTATTCCGCTCTGACTTCTGCCAGAGTGGCCTCATAGGTCCTGGGGTCAATCTGGAAAAGAAGATCTCCCGCATTGACGAATTGATTGTTCCTGACCGGCAACTCTACAATCTGACCGGACACCCTGGGTGTTACCTGTACAATCTTTGCCTGTACCTTGCCATCCCTGGTCCAGGGATTTTGCAGATACTTCCACAGCTGCAGGAGTATCATCAATAAAGCAATGAAAACCACACTGCCTGTCAAAATGTATTTGTTGGAGTAGCGCATTATTATATCCCCACAAAAAACGTTCCTATGAGGATGGTGTAGATAATACTAACCGCAATAATAACAGCGGGTGGGTTTGCGAAATATCTGGAAATTCGGTAGCGATCCAAAAGGCGTGCAGTTAATAGTGCGGCCGCTATGCCGAGCAGGCTCGACATCAATAGTGGAGAAAAGTATATTTCTCCTATAGATAATTCGTGCGGCACTACTAGCATTTCAAGTCACAGATAGTTTAAAGAAATCTGTTTTCACAAAAACGTCTCCAGTCAATGGTTTTCGTTGCGTTAAAAAATTCTGTCAAATAGCTATTGATGTAGGTTGAAACTCCCAGGAAGTATAAAAACTTCACGATCTCTTCTTCTGTTGGCAATGTATCCTCTTGTTTTGACATTAATTGATTTGTGTCGAATATTTCTTTTCTAAAAAGGTTTTTACTTTTTTTCTCCAATGCCTCAAAATCTATATTGTGCTTATAGCCGGAAAAGTAGAGGAGTATCTTTCTTGTAACAGATCTCCACTTCAGTACTTCTTGAGTTATCTGTTTCGGAGGATTAAGAGGATCTTTCCGGTTGTCAATTTTATAGAGTATTTTAATTTGATTGCTGGTCAATATCACAAGTTTCGTTATTTTTCTAAGTTGAATTTCTGATATTTCTTTTCTGTCAGTTATATCTAAACCACTTCTCCAGTATTGAATGGTTTTCGGTGTTGTTATAACTATATTGATATGATACATGGCAATCAATCGATGAAAAAATAAGGTTTTTTGATTGTTTTTGAATGCTCCTGTAGATATCAGATATGCTGCACTATGAAAAAATCGCTTTATGGTTTGCTTAAATTTATTTTCTGGTCGTAATGAAAAGGGTATGTTTTTTGAAATGGCTAATATTGCAAATATTATCGGCACGGAAAACAGTAAATTTGCATAGTTTATGAAATCATAAGTCTGGTGATTGGCCAAATTGAAAACGTTGTTAGGGAATAGCAGCATTATCATCCTTACTAAAGGCTGGTCTTCAAAAAACTCTAATGTGATATAGCTTACACTAAAAAAGAAAATGAATATAAATGATCCAAGCATGTAATAACTGGATAATTTTGGCAGCAAGAAGAAGTAAAACGGGGCGGGAATTATGCAGGCTATGACAGTATACAAGCAGGTTGTAGATAGGTTTGTCATTGGACTGGTGGAAAGTAAGCTGCCGAGAACCCCGGTAAGGGTAACCACCAGTAGGCCATCGATCATGTCGGGTATAAAGATATACGCCAGATAAGCGATCCATATTGCCACAACCACTCGAAGAACGCTGGCGATACGATCCGGGTCAGGCATAAGTATGCTAAGCCATTGTGTTCTAACTTCGTTTGGGTAACCCAGGTAGGATTGCCCGAATGCACGAATATCCTGTACTGAGGTGACCAGAGAGCGGGTTTCCAACTCCAGTTCTTTCAGCTTTTGGTAGGTGACCGTCAACGCTGCGGCATCAAAAGTAGACAGGGTCTTTACGCGATCCAGTTTTATTTCAATCTTTTTTTTAACCGGAGCTTCGACCGCCTTTCCTTCAGAGAAATACATCTGTAGGCGTGTCAAACGGCGATTCAGTTCTTCAAACAACTCGTTCAGATTGGTGAAGAAGTTCGCAACCCGCAATTGCCTTGAAAGGGCCAGGCTTTCTTCCAGTTTTAGCAGTGCCTGTGTTACTGCCGTTGCGCGATGTCCATAGTGACGCCACTGTCGCCGACACTCCCAGATTTCATAGCTATCGAAACTGGCGTCATCAACGGCTGTGCGCAGTCGAGTATCCGCTTGTAAGATCTCAAGGCGATGTTGGGAAAGCTCTTTTGCTTCTTCTTGACTGTATAATTGTGCAAAGCAGCGGGTACCAAACCGGTGTTGAGCGGCAGCCAGTGCGGTCGATGCTGTATCCAGTTCTCCCCGACTGCGGTTAGGCCATATCAGCACAGCCACAAGACTGTAGACGACAACCCCCAAAACCGTTTCCTGTATGCGAAAAATCCCTTTTTCAAACGACAGGGTAAAATCACCGCCGGTGGCATTCCACAGAACGAGGGTGACAAAGGCACTGACGATCCAAAAATACTCGTAGTGGGATCTTTGCAAAAAGTAAATACAGGCGCCAATCCACAGAGAGAGGCTGACCATAAACAGCCAGCGATCCTGCGGAAACACGGCGAAAATGATCCAGGCAGCCAGCAGGGCGAGCAGCGTACCAAATACCCGCATAAGGACGCGACCCAGGGATTGCCCGAGATTGATCTGGCTGCATACGGCAACGGCAAACCCCGCCCAGTAAGGTTTGTCCCAGTCCAGGCTCAGGGCGATTCCGTAGGCGATCACCAGCGCCCCTGCAACTTTAATGGATTCCTTGGCGTTACGTGAAAGGGACACAACTCTCTCCGACCCTATATTCAACACTACAGCGACGCCTTTTTACTCCATGGCACAGAAAGCAATGTACAACATGAAATTGTATTGGGCAGACCTACAGAAGTATGGCATAAGCGGGGGGGCAAATTTACACACGCAATAGGGGGAAAGCGGCGTAAAATTCTCGGTTTTGAGCCCGTTTTAGATACTGGGTCTCAGGCGCACAGTGGAACAGGGAGAACACCACCCGCCCATCCAAGGAGGGGCCGGGAGAGTCATCCGGCCAGCCCCGGTGAATTCTTCAGCCGGATAGGGTTTAACTCTCCAGCCCCAGCTTTTTCAATCGATAACGCAACGATCTGAAACTGATTCCCAGTTTCTGCGCCGCTGCGGTACGGTTCCAGCGGGTTTTCACCAGGGCATTTTCAATCGCTTCTTTCTCAATACTGTGCAGAAATTCATCCAGAGAGGCATACCGGCCGGAATCGAAGTGGTCGGGGTTTTTGGGTTCACTTGCGTTGGCGTGGGCAGGGGGCTCGTCTTTCTCGAAAGGTTGCCCATCCTGCGCCAGTAACAGGTCGTGGCTGCGGATCTCCTGTTGGTCGCACAGTGTCAGGGCTCGCTCCAGAATATTCTCCAGTTGGCGAACATTTCCAGGAAACGGGTATTGTTGCAGGGTCGAGAGTGCGCCAGCGCTGAGCCTGGGGGTGGCGAGGCCGGCGCTAGAGGCGATGCGTTGCATAATCACTTCGGCAAGCAGCGGGATGTCTTCGCTGCGCTCGCGCAGAGGAGGAATCGAGATTTCAATGACATTAATACGGTAGTAGAGGTCGCTGCGGAAACACCCCTCGCTCACTGCTCTACCGAGATCTTTATGGGTTGCGCTTAGGATGCGCACGTCGATAGGGACTTCCCGGCTGGCGCCAATGGGACGTATGCATTTCTCTTGAATAGCGCGCAGCAGTTTTACCTGCATATCCAGCGGGAGATCGGCGACTTCGTCCAGAAACAGGGTGCCCCCCTGGGCGCTTTGTAATAGCCCCGGATTATCCTTGTGGGCGCCGGTGAAACTGCCCTTTTTGTGACCGAAAAACTCACTTTCCATCAGCTCGGCCGGGATAGCGCCGCAGTTAATGGGCACAAAGGGTTTGTCGGCGCGGGCACCCTGGGCGTGGATGGCGCGGGCTGCCAACTCTTTACCGGAACCGGATTCCCCGCTGATATAAACCGGCGCATCACTGCGGGCAACTTTGGCAATCTGCTCGCGCAGCATGCGCATGTTATCAGCATCCCCCAGAAGCAGTTGGTCTGCGTTTTTATCCTGTGGGCGGTGGCGGTTTTGATTCAGACGCAACGCCAATTGGACCAAGGTGCGCAGACGCTCCAGATCTACGGGTTTACTGACAAAATCGAAGGCACCCAGCTTCAGTGCCTTGATTGCGGTATCCATATTGCCATGGGCGGTAATGACGGCAATGGGGACATCCCGGTGGACACCGTTTTGAATATACTCCACCAGATGCAGCCCATCGCCATCGGGCAGGCGCAAATCGGTGAGGCAAAAATCATAGCGGTTGTTGACCAGAAAACGCTTGGCTTCTGTGAGATTGGCCGCACTATGGCAGTCCACCCCCATTCGCTGCAGGGTCAGGGAGAGGAGTTCACAGATATCCGGTTCATCATCGACAACCAGGGCCAGAGGTAGCATCAATGCTCGGCCTTTTCTTGTTTTGTTGATTTTGTTGAAATTGCTGGCAAGGGTGCCGAGACTGTTTATATCAGAAATTCTTTGCTCATAATCACCCCTGGCTTGAAAAAAATTCCTGAGCGAAATCAAGTTACACTAAACGCGTGTACAAATTCAATCCTGAAACAGCTCTTATTGTCCGCGCTGCGACAGTGGTAGAGGTTGGTCTTATTCGCTTCACACAATTCCCGGGCGATATAGAGACCCAGCCCGCTGCCTTTGTTCCCTGTGGTGAAAAATGGTTCAAAAATCTGCGAGCGGTGTGCCTCTGGTACACCTGGGCCACTGTCTTTGATATCCAACTGGGTACAGTCCCGTTGTGGATTGTAGTAAGCGCAGATTGCCGCATGGCGCCTGCCCGTGGCAATCTGGGAGTGGTGCAGGGCATTTTCCGTGAGGTTGGTGACCACCTGGGCCATTTGCGCAGCGTCAAAGCGGGTTCTGAGCGGCGCTTCGGGCAGCTCCAGTTCAATTTCATCGCCGCCGGTAGTGCCGGCACGGAAGTCCTGAATAAACTGTTCCAGCCAGGCAGTCAGGTCGTACTCCTGGGGATCTCCGGCACGGCGGCGCGATAGCTGCATCACATTTTCAATAATCTGATTTACCCGCTGGCTCTGTCGGCAGATGATGTCGGTCAGATGGCGTTCTTCCTGGCGCAGATGGGAGGACTCTGACAGGAGCTGGGCTGCGTGGCTGATGGCCGCGAGGGGATTGCGCACCTCGTGGGCGATAGAGGCTGTCAGGTGCCCCAGGGAAGCGAGTTTTAACTTCTGGGCGGCCTCGGTCAGCTTGCGGTTATCCTCGACGAAAACCAGAGTGCTGTTGCCGCTATCGTGCCGGAGGTCGGCAAAATTGAGGTGCAGTTCAACGCCATTTTCCCCTCGTAGCAGAGCATGGCCGGGAGTTTTTTTGCTGCGCCATGCGCCAATAGAGCGGCACAAGCCGTCGGGCGGCGCTTTGTCTGCTTGCAACTGCGGGCCCAGTAGCCGCTCTGCAGCCTGATTGATCAGTTCCGGCTTGCCGGATGTTCCCAGTACCAGAACGCCGGTATCCATACGTTCAATAATCTGCTCGGCCAGGCGTTGCAGATGCGCCGCCTGCCGACTTTGTAATTCGGCACGCAGGTTTGCGCTGCGGATGCGTGCGGACAAGTATTGCAAGGCACTGACGGTGGCGAAAAGTAACAGGCCGAGACCTCCGGCGGCAACAATATCCTGTGTGGTTCCCCGCCCGGATACTAGGTTGAACAGTTGCAGGCCGATCACCCCGAGGCTGGCAATGGCGGCAAAAAAGGCACCCATGCGCCTATCCAGAAGGATGGAACCGATGGAGCAGTTGATGAGCAGCAGATAGCCAAGGCCTGAATTGAGGCCGCCACTGGCTTCGATCAGCAGCAGAAAGGCGAGGATATCGCTGCTAAGCATCATCCCGATCTGCATAGGTCGCGCTCGATAGGCGCTCTTGTGCAAAAAAACCAACCAGCCAGAATTGAGCAGGGTGTAAACAACCAGGGTGTAGAAAAACAGGGCCGGCGAGAATCCGCCCAGAGCGCCTGCACCTACGTCCGAGTAGAAAACCCCCAGCAGGACCAGAGCAATTGCTAGGCGGTAAACTGCGCAGATACGCAGGAGTTGGCGGTGCTGGATGGGGGGCGTTCTGGTGCTGGCAGGGGAGGTGCTCAATGTAGATGCCCGGTATTGTTATAGAGTGGGTCGCTGTGGCTCCACAGGGGTTACAATAGCGGCCCGTTTTGCCCAGGGTTCAACAATGTCTACTTTGCAGTTAGTGCTGGCACAAATCAATTCCTCGGTCGGGGATATTCCCGGCAATACCGCCAATGTGATTGAGGTGGCGCGCAGGGCCCATCGGGAATTCGGGGCTGATTTGGTGCTGTTCCCCGAGTTGACCTTATGTGGCTATTCGCCGGAGGACCTGCTCCTGCGCCCCAGTATGCAAAAACGTATCGAAGTGGCTTTGGCACAGTTGAAAGCGGCAAAGCTCCCCTGCGCCATTTTTGTGGGCTATCCCTGGCAGCGGGAGGGCAAACTGTTCAATACGGCCGGCCTGATTGCCGACGGCGAACTGGTGGCAGAGTATGCCAAACAAAAACTGCCCAACTATCAGGTGTTTGATGAGAGGCGCTATTTCACCCATGGCGAGGCGCCCTGTGTGGTGGAGGTCAATGGCGTGCCTTTGGGGATCAGCATTTGTGAAGATATCTGGCACCCGGAACCCCTGCGGCAGGCGGTAGAGGCGGGGGCCCAGTTGATGCTGAATATCAATGCCTCCCCTTTCCATCGCGGCAAGGCCCAACAGCGTCTGGCGATGCTCGCCGGGCAGGCGCGTGCGGGGCAGGTACCCATTGCCTATGTCAACTGGTGCGGTGGCCAGGATGAACTGGTTTTTGACGGCGGTTCACTGGTTGTGGATGCCCGGGGTCAGGTGCGCGCACGGGCGGCGGAATTCTCAGAGCAGTTACTCCCTGTGACCATCTCTCAACAAAGCGGCAGGGTTACCTCACTGCAGGGCGAAATTGCACCACCATTGGGTGATCTGGCATCGGTCTACCAGGCCCTGGTGCTCGGGGTACGTGACTATGTGAACAAGAATGGTTTCAAAGGGGTGGTGCTGGGCCTTTCGGGGGGGATTGACTCTGCCCTGACGTTGGCTGTTGCGGTGGATGCACTAGGCAAGGAGCGGGTGGAGGCGGTAATGATGCCCTTTCGCTATACCTCGGACCTGAGCAAGAGCGATGCTGCCGACCAGGCCCGGCGCCTCGGCGTACATTACCGGGAAATCGGTATCGAGCCCATCTTCGATGCCTTTATGGGCGCTTTGTCGGAGGAGTTTGCCGGCCGCGAGCGGGATGCTACGGAAGAAAATCTTCAGGCCCGCACCCGCGGTGTGTTGTTAATGGCCATTTCCAACAAGAAGGGTGCAATGGTGCTCACCACGGGTAACAAGAGCGAAATGGCGGTTGGCTACGCCACCCTTTACGGCGATATGGTTGGGGGCTTCAATGCCCTGAAAGACGTACCCAAAGTACTGGTGTTTGAGTTGTCCCGCTATCGCAATACCCTGTCGGAGGTCATTCCGGAGACGGTGATCACGCGCCCGCCAAGCGCTGAGCTGGCTCCGGACCAGATAGATACCGACACCCTGCCGCCCTATGAGGTACTGGATCAGATTCTCAATCTGTATGTGGATCGCGACTGCAGTGCCGAAGAGATTATTCGCTGTGGTTTCGAGAGAAAAGTCGTGGAACGGGTTGTGCACCTGGTAGCCCGCAATGAGTACAAGCGTCGGCAGGCCGCGGTGGGTGTGAGAATATCGGAGCGGGGTTTTGGGCGGGATCGCCGCTACCCGATTACCAATGGCTGGAAGGCCGGCGAATAGCGGCATGTAGGATGGGCAAGGCGCTGGTGGCGCCGTGCCTGATCGCGCGGCTTACAAAAGTTCCGGGGGCAGGGGCGTCTCGTCCCGGTTGTACTCGGGGTTGTACAGTTCGCGGCTGTCAAAACCGCGGGGGTCGGACTTCTCAAACAGGCCAAGGGTGGCGCGGTGCACGATACTGCGGCCTGCGGCGCCCTTGTAGTAGTTGTAGTTGAAAGTGCCGTCTGGGTTGAACGCGGGATGATTTGGGTAATTGTTGCGTATGACACTGAGGGCGTTGGCTTCCAGCTCCGGCATTTCCAAAAGATGGTAACCCTGTACCATAACCGCCAGGGCGTCCGGTACCGCGGGGGTTTGCTGGAAGTTTTCCACAACGTAGCGGCCCCGGTTGGCAGCAGCCAGGTAGGCGCCGCGCTTGAAGTAGTAGTTGGCCACGTGAATTTCATAGCGCGCCAGCAGGTTGCGCAGATGGATCATGCGCTTTTGCGCGTCTATGGCGTAGCGGCTTTCGGGATAGCGGGCCATAAGCTGGGAGAAGTAGGCGAAGGATTCCCGTGCAGAGCCGGGGTCGCGACTGGTCATGTCGGTGGGCAGGAAGCGTTCAAACAGACCCGCGCCCTCGGTAAAGGAGGATAGCCCTTTCATGTAGTAGGCATAATCCACATTGCGGTGCTGCGGGTGCAGGCGGATAAAGCGGTCTGCGGCAGCGATAGCGGCATCGTTCTCGTAGTTGCGGTAATAGGCGTAGATCAGCTCCAGTTGGGCCTGTTCGGCGTAGTTGCCAAAGGGGAAGTTATCCTCCAATGCGCGCAGGTTCCTGACCGCCAGATCCCACTGGTTGCTCCTGAGTTGCCGCTGCGCGGCTTCGTAGAACGCCTGTTCGGTGCGGCTGCCGGTGGGCAGACCCTCTTCTGATTCGTCAGTGCTGGCGCAGGCAACCAATATCGCGGATACCATGGCCAGCCATAGCATTTTCCAGGTCTGCATAGCCCTTCGCTCTATCATTCTCACACTCTACCTTATTAAACTATCCACCAAGATCAACCTGGCGCGCTGGACATTTAACCACAGTCGCGGAGCTGCCCAAAGTATTTGCAATTGATTGATGAATGACCACCTGAAACTCGATATTGAAGTTCCGGCCAATATGGCTGGTCGAAGATTAGACCAGGTAGCGGCCGAATTAATTCCCGATTATTCCCGTTCGCGCCTACAGTCCTGGATCAAAGGGGGCCAGTTGAGGCTCAATGGCGCTCCCGCCAGGCCCAAAGACAAGCTATCCGGTGGGGAGCATCTCAGTCTGCGGGCAGAACTGGAAGCCCAGGGTGCCTGGCGCGCTCAGCCCTTGGACCTGGCTATTGTCTATGAAGACAATAGCCTGCTCGTCATCAACAAATCCACGGGACTGGTCGTCCATCCCGCTGCCGGTAATCCCGATGGCACTCTGCTGAATGGCCTGCTGCACCACTGCCCATCCCTGCAGAGCATACCCCGTGCTGGGATAGTACACCGCCTGGACAAAGACACCAGCGGCCTGATGGTCATCGCCAAAACCCTGCCAGCCCAGGCGCACCTGGTGAACCAGTTAAAACAGAGAACAGTCAGTCGCCAATACGATGCCCTGGTTCAGGGGTACATCACCGGAGCCGGGCGTGTCGATGCCCCAGTTGGCCGCAACCGCCAGAATCGCCTGAAAATGGCGGTTGTGGACTTTGGTGGCAAGGAGGCCATTACCCGCTATCGGGTACAGCGACGTTTCCCTGCTCATACACTGTTGCGCTGCAAACTCGAAACCGGGCGCACCCACCAGATCCGGGTACATATGGCCCATATCCGTCATCCACTGGTGGGCGATCCACTCTACGGGGGCCGGTCAAAGTTGCCACCGGGGGCATCGGCGGCACTGATCCAGGCTTTGCAGTATTTCCCCCGTCAGGCCTTGCACGCTGCGGAGCTGGCCCTGGTGCACCCGGCCAGTGGCGAGGAAATGCACTGGTATGCGCCCATGCCTGCGGATATGCTGGACCTGCTCGACTTACTCGGTGCAGACAGCGCCTAGTGCGCCGAGTGTTCATTCAGACGGGCCTGCTCCAGTGGTGTCGGCTCCGTTTGCCTCTGGAAAACGTGTAAGGCAACAAGCTGGATATACCCATGCCCCGTGGACACTACCTGATTCCCTCATGGCCGGCTGCGCCATCTGTGCACGCCGCCACCAGTCTGCGAAGTGGCGGGCACAGTAGTGGCGCGTTCGCTTCGTTCAACCTCGCGGCCCATGTGGGGGACGAGGAATCCGCCGTGGCTGCCAATCGTCGGCAGTTGTGCGATGAATTGCGGCTGCCGACAGTACCCCAATGGCTGGAGCAGATCCACAGCGACAGGATAGTCGAAGCCCGTAACGATGCTCTGGTGCGCACTGCCGATGCCAGTTTCAGCTTGTGCACGGGCACCGTATGCGCGGTACTGACCGCTGATTGTCTACCGGTGCTCGTTTGCGACAAAGCCGGAACCAGGGTGGCAGCGGCGCATGCAGGCTGGCGCGGGCTGGCCAGCGGGGTCCTGCGCAACACCGTTGCTGCGCTCGACTGCGATCCGGCAGATCTGCTGGTGTGGCTCGGCCCTGCCATCGGCCCCGACGCCTTTGAAGCGGGGGTCGAAGTCTTGGAGGCTTTCTTTGACAATGCCCAAAGTGTTGCCCATACCCGGGCCATCGCCCAGTGTTTTCGACCCCATAGACGAAGGCCCCTGCATTTTCTCGCTGATATCTACGCCCTGGCCCGCGCAGAGCTTATGGCGCTTGGCGTTGAGGCTATTTACGCGGGGGCGTATTGCACTGTGGGTGAGCCCGATCAGTTCTTTTCCTATCGAAGAGAGAAAACCACCGGCCGTATGGCCACTTTGATCTGGTTGGCGGATAACCCCCGCTAGGTACCCCCTGGTGCCGAATGGGTCCTCTGTGAGGTGCATGGCGCGTGGGATTGCGGGTGTGTATTATCGATTGACGTGAAGCCTTTCCCAGTAGCGGGTCTTTTAACATGGGGGTGAAACCCCCATAGTTCAAGCAAAATAACTTGCGCAAAGCGTGGAAAAACAACAAAAAAATACCGGCTATCTCGCACTCTTACACAAATGTTCACGGTTTGATTTAAATCATTGAAAACCTTTTCCCTGCCCTTATTTTATTTCCCAACACTACACTGAAGGCGTGGTGCCACACTGGCACCATTTTTGATGTGTCACACCAAACCCCGAGTAGGAGAGGTTTCGTTCATGCGAATAGACCGAATGACAAACCCGCTGCAGGCTGCCTTTGCCGACGCCCAATCCCTGGCGATTGGGCGCGACCACAATCAGATATACCCGGAGCACCTGATGCTTGCGCTGCTCAATCAAAATAATGGCAGTGTCCCGGCGTTTCTGTCCCAGGCGGGTTTTAATCTTAGTGGCCTACGCAACGATTTGGCCAAAAGACTGGACAGCCTGCCGACGGTCAGCGCCCCTACCGGCGATGTGGGTATGTCTCAGGAGCTGGTGCGCCTGATGAATCTCACCGATAAAAAAGCGCAGCAAAACGGTGACAGTTTTATATCCAGTGAGACGGTATTGATCGCGGCATTTGACTCCGCCGCGGGGGAGATCAGTAAAATTCTGAAAGCCAATGGCGATCTGAAACAGCTGGAGGCAGCGATTCAGAAAGTGCGCGGCAGCGAAACAGTGAACGACCCCAATGCCGAAGAGGCACGCCAGGCGCTGGATAAATACACACTCAACCTGACAGAGCGCGCCCTGGCGGGTAAGCTGGACCCGGTGATTGGGCGGGATGATGAAATTCGTCGCACCATACAGGTATTACAGCGCCGCACCAAAAACAATCCCGTGCTGATCGGCGAGCCCGGTGTGGGTAAAACCGCAATTGTCGAAGGGCTTGCGCAACGCATTGTGAATGGCGAGGTACCAGAAGGGCTCAAAGACAAGCGTTTGCTTTCCCTGGATCTGGGTGCACTGCTCGCCGGAGCCAAATTCCGTGGGGAGTTTGAAGAGCGTCTGAAAGCGGTACTTAATGAACTGTCAAAGCAGGAGGGGCGGATTATCCTGTTTATCGACGAGCTGCATACCATGGTCGGCGCCGGTAAGGCGGAGGGGGCCATGGATGCGGGGAATATGCTCAAGCCGGCCCTGGCGCGCGGAGAGCTGCACTGTGTCGGTGCCACCACCCTGGATGAATACCGTCAGTACATCGAGAAAGATGCAGCTCTGGAACGCCGCTTCCAGAAGGTATTGGTGGACGAGCCCACGGAGGAGGACACCATTGCGATCCTGCGCGGTCTGAAAGAGCGCTACGAGGTCCACCATGGCGTCGATATCACTGACTCTGCGATTATTGCCGCAACGAAATTATCCCAGCGCTACATCACTGATCGCCAATTGCCGGATAAGGCCATTGATTTGATCGACGAAGCGGCCAGCCGCATCCGTATGGAAATTGACTCCAAACCGGAAGCCATGGATAAGCTGGAGCGCCGCCTGATCCAGTTGAAAATCGAGCGTGAAGCGGTAAAAAAAGACAAGGACGATGAGGCCACGCAGAAACGCCTGGCCAAGTTGGAGGAGGAAATCCTGCAGTTGGAAAAAGAGTATGCCGACCTCGAGGAGGTGTGGAAGGCGGAAAAGGCCCAACTCGCCGGCAGTCACGACCTGAAAGAAAAGCTCGAACAGGCCAGGCTGGATATGGAATCGGCGCGCCGGGCCGGTGATCTCACCCGAATGTCGGAACTCCAGTACGGGGTGATTCCCCAGCTGGAACAACAGTTGAATTCGGCCGCCACTACAGAAGAGGCCGCGGAGGAGCCGCGCCTGCTGCGCAACCGCGTTACCGATGAGGAGGTGGCGGAAGTGGTTTCCCGCTGGACCGGCATTCCCGTTGCAAAAATGCTGGAGGGCGAGCGGGAAAAACTGTTGCGCATGGAGGAGGTATTACACACACGTGTGATCGGGCAGGGGGAAGCGGTGGAGGCGGTTGCCAATGCGGTCCGTCGCTCCCGTGCCGGCCTGGCAGACCCGAACCGCCCAAATGGCTCCTTCCTCTTCCTCGGTCCAACCGGCGTGGGCAAAACCGAACTCTGCAAGGCCCTGGCGCAATTTCTTTTCGATACCGAAGACGCCATGGTGCGTATCGATATGTCGGAGTTTATGGAGAAACACTCGGTCGCCCGTCTGATCGGTGCGCCCCCGGGGTATGTAGGGTATGAAGAGGGGGGCTATCTGACCGAAGCGGTGCGGCGCAGGCCCTATTCCGTGGTGCTGCTCGACGAAGTGGAAAAAGCACACCCGGATGTTTTTAATATCCTCTTGCAGGTACTCGACGATGGCCGCTTGACCGATGGCCAGGGTCATACTGTGGACTTTCGCAACACAGTGGTGGTGATGACCTCGAACCTGGGCTCGGATTTAATCCAGAAGTTGGCCTCGCGGGACGAAGGTGACGACCTGGATACTGAAATTCGCTATCGCCAGATGAAAAGTGCGGTGATGGAGGTGGTGGGTGATCATTTCCGCCCCGAGTTTATCAACCGGGTTGACGAGATTGTGGTATTCCACCCGCTCGACAAAACAGAAGTGCGCGCCATTGCACAAATCCAGTTGAGGCAACTGTGCCGTCGCCTTAGCGAGCGTGACTTAACACTGGAAGTGTCCGAGGCCCTGTTGGATAAGCTGGCGGAAGTGGGGTTTGATCCGGTGTATGGCGCGCGTCCGCTCAAGCGCGCCATACAAGTCTGGCTGGAAAACCCTTTGGCGCAGGATGTACTGGCGGGAAAATTCGTGCCTGGGGCTACCATCCAGGCTGATATAGAAGGTGGCAAGGCTGTATTTCATTAACCTTTCCGAAACTTCCCCGGATGACTCAAGGGGTTTCCCGTCACCTGAGCACAGGCAGTGACCGCCGCCGGCACCAGCCCGGCGTGGGCTGCTGGAAGCCACAGATGCCCTGGTAGAGGGACCGGCAGTCCCACGGCGATAACCCCATCAGTTATCAGTACCGGTAGGGTTGCGAGGTTAATAATAGACGCCAGCGGGTGCCAGCGTTTCCTCTTTTTCGGGTTCTGCAGGCGCAATAATCTTCATGAACCTGTTAATGCGGCTTCTGTGCGGAATAGTGCAGGGGTCTAACTGCGTGCGCGATGATTTATTCATAAACTGAATTTTATAGCCTGTACAGGTACGGGCAGCTTTTTCTCAACATTCGAGATTGGTTTGTCGAGGACATTTGTCGGTTAGTGGTCGAGGACAAATTATTAGCAAGCGCATGGGGTTGATGCTGCTGGGATGTCTGTTGTTGTTCGGCGGCATTTTTGCTTTCAAATTTTTTGGCTGGTACATGATGAATCAGTTTCTCGATACCATGCCCCTGCCGGTGGCTACCGTGACCTCCACAGCGGCGACAATACAATCTTGGCGGGAAGATTTGAGTGGGGTCGGCACTGTCCGGGCCATCAATGGCGTGGAAGTCACCACTGAGGCCGAGGGGGTTGTCAGTGCCATCCATTTCAAGTCTGGGCACTACGCGCACAAGGGGGATCTGCTGGTAGAAATTTTTGCCGAGCCGGAAAAGGCCCAATTACAGGTGTTGGATGCGGAATTGCGTCTCGCTCGGCGTAATTTTGTACGCATTGAGACCCTTACAAAACGCGGGGTTACCACTGAAGCGGATCTGGACAACGCGCGCAGTACACTGGACCAGGTGGTCGCCAATATTGAAGTGCAGCGCGCCAGAGTTGGTCAGCGCAGGGTAGTGGCCCCCTTTAGCGGTGTACTCGGGATTCGCCGTATTGATTTGGGACAAAATGTCAGCCCTGGGGAAGCGGTCGTGTCAATACAGCAGTTGGACCCTATCTTTGTCGATTTTTCCCTGCCCGAGCAGGCATACTCCATGGTTAAGCCGGGTATTCCGGTTGTCCTGACGACCGATGCTTTTCCCGGAAAACCCTACCACGGGAAAATTACTGCGGTAGATCCCCAAGTGGATAATGCCACCCGCAACTTCCTGATTCAGGCGACCCTCAACAACCCCAAAAAGCACTTGCGTCCCGGCATGTTCGCCCAGGTGGCGGTATTGGTGGATGCGAGTCGCCAGGTGCTGGTGGTACCGCGTACAGCCCTGATCTTTGCGCCTTATGGCGTGTCCGTTTTTGTGTTGGAGAAGGATGCGCAGAGTGGTGATATGGTTGCCAACAAACGTTTTGTCAAAACCGGCGAAGAGCGCGGTGATCTGGTGGAAATCGTGCAGGGCTTGCTGGAGGGGGATGTGGTTGCCAGCAGTGGCCTGCTGAAACTGCGCAATGGGGGACCGGCAATCATTAACAATGAAAACAAGCCGCCGGATAATCCTTATCCCAAACCTGGCAATGGTTAAGTATCGCTGAGTGCGCCGGTGAATTTCACAGAGATTTTTATTCGCAAGCCGGTGTTGGCTTCAGTGGTCAGCCTGTTTATTTTTTTGCTGGGGCTGCGCTCCATTACGGAACTCAACGTTCGCCAGTACCCCGAGTTGGAAAATGCGGTGATTACGGTTTCCACTGAGTATGTGGGGGCAGACTCCGGTCTCGTACAAGGATTTATCACCACGCCCCTGGAGCAGGAAATTGCCACTGCCGATGGCATTGACTACATGGTGTCCACGAGTGTGCAGGGCCTCTCTACCATCAGTGCCTATGTGCGCTTTGACTACGACCCCAATGAGGTGTTGACTCAGGTTGTCGCCAAGGTCAATAAGTTGCGCAGTGATCTCCCCGAGGAGTCCGAGGACTCCAGTGTGGAAATGCAGCAGGGGGAGACCACTGCGGCCATGTACCTGTCGTTTTCTTCAAATATTCTTGCCAACAACCAAATCACGGATTACCTGACCCGGGTGGTGCAGCCCAAGCTGGCGAGCATTGCCGGTGTGCAGCGTGCCCGCCTGCTCGGTAACAGTACTTTCGCCATGCGCGCCTGGTTAAAACCCAAAGAGATGGCGGCATTGGAGGTGACACCTGCAGATGTGGCCAATGCGCTGCGCGACAATAATGTGCTGTCCGCTGTGGGTGCAACCAAGGGCTCACGGGTGACCATGGAGATACGTGCGGATACAGATATTGCCCGGCAAATGGATTTTCGCCAGTTGGTGGTGCGCGCTGCGGGCGATCAACTGGTGCGTCTTGATGACGTGGCTGAAATTGAACTGGGTGCTGAGTCCTACGATAGTTCGGTGACCTTTAACGGCCAGCCCGCCACCTTTATTGCCATTGAAGTGGCACCCAATGCGAACACCCTGGATGTGGTCAAGCGGGTCAGGGAGAAACTGGAAAAAGAAATCTTTCCACAACTGCCCAAGGGCATACTGGGGGAAATTCCCTATGACAGCACTGAGTATATTCAAGACGCCATTGCCGAAGTGGTAAAAACCATTGTCGAGGCCGTATTGATCGTGATTGCGGTAATCTACCTGTTTCTCGGCTCTGTACGCAGTGTGCTGATACCGGCAATCGCATTGCCTCTATCCTTGGTCGGCGCACTTTTTCTAATGTTGTTGATGGGTTTTTCTATCAATCTGCTGACGTTGCTCAGTATGGTATTGGCTATTGGTATCGTGGTGGACGATGCGATTATCGTTCTGGAAAATGTGTATCGCCATATTGAGGAGGGGCTGTCACCCCGTGAAGCGGCCATTGTCGGTGCGCGTGAGTTGGCTTGGCCCGTGGTCGCAATGACCACCACCTTGATTGCCGTGTATATCCCCATCGGGTTTCTCGGCGGGCTTACCGGTATTCTCTTTATTGAATTCGCTTTCTCCCTGGCTGGCGCCGTACTTTTATCTGGCGTGGTGGCGCTGACCCTGTCGCCGATGATGGCCTCCAGAATACTCAAGCCCCGCGACGGTGGTGGTACCCGCCTGGAAGCCTGGTTGGAGCGTCAGTTCGAGCGCCTGCAAAAAGGCTTTGAGAAGCGCCTGCACAGTGCACTGGATGAGCGTCGGGTCATTTTGGTTTTTGGTTTGATTGTGTTGGCGAGTTGCTATTTCCTGTTCGTCACCTCACCGCGGGAGCTGGAACCCACGGAGGATCGCGGGCTTGTACTCACCATCTCTACCGCAGACGCCTACGCCACCCTGGATTATGTCGAGCAGTATAGCGGGCAACTCAATGATATTGCCGAACGCTACAGTGCAGTGGATAACCTTTTCCTCTTGAATGGCGTCGGCACCTTTAGCAGCGGGGTCAACAATGCTACTGCGGGTTTCGTTCTGGCACCCTGGGAAAAGCGTGATCAAGATACAGAACAGATGCAGGAATTGATTAGCAAAGATGTGCAACAAATTGCAGGCCTGAAGGTTGCAGTGGTAGTGCCGCCAAGTCTGCCTACTGCGGGTGGGCAGTTGCCAGTGGAATTTGTAATCGGTGCCACTGAGCCCATGGAAAACCTGGCTTATGTTGCCAGCGAGATCATGTCCCGTGCACTGGAAAGCAAAAAGTTTATCTTCCTCGACTCAGACCTGAAGATTGACAAGCCCAAAGTGGTTATTGAAATCGACCGGGACAAAGCGGCCACTATGGGTGTGGAAATGGTGGACCTGGGCCGCGACCTGGGGGCCATGCTCTCCGGCGCCTATATTAATCGATTCTCCCTGGACAACCGCAGCTACAAAGTGATTCCCCAGGTGGAGCGTGTCGACCGTTTGGCTGCCCAACAGTTGGGGCAATACTATATTCGTGCAATTAACGGCGATCTCGTCCCGGTCAATACCCTGGTGACGCTGAGGGAAACGGTGGAACCCCAGCAGTTAAAGCGCTTTCAGCAACTGAATGCAGTCACCATTTCCGGGGTGCCGCGTGCGGATATTACCCTGGGCGAGGCACTTTCAGTGCTGAAAAATGCCGCCAGCGAAATACTGCCGGCGGAGTATTCGGTGGACTACTCCGGTCAATCGCGCCAGTTTCAGTCGGAAGGTTCGGCTTTGGTGGCGACTTTTTTCTTTGCACTGATTGTTATTTATCTGGTATTGGCAGCGCAGTTCGAGTCCTGGCGCGATCCTTTGATTATGCTGGTCACAGTCCCCATGAGCGTCAGTGGCGCCATGATTTTTGTCAGTCTTGGGTTGACCACGCTGAATATTTATACCCAAGTGGGACTGGTGACCCTGATTGGGGTCATCTCCAAACATGGTATTTTGATTGTTGAGTTTGCCAACAGGCTGCAAATGGACGGGGGGGACAAACGCGCAGCGATTGAGCAGGCCACCTCGATTCGCCTGCGCCCGGTTTTGATGACAACGGCATCGCTGGTGCTGGCTATGGTGCCTTTACTGATTGCCTCGGGCCCCGGTGGAGGGGCCCGTTTTGCCATGGGTCTGGTGATTGTCACGGGTATGACTATCGGCACGCTGTTTACACTGTTTGTGGTACCGGCAATGTATTTGTACCTGGGACGCGATTATACCGCCAGGGCAACCGCACCGGGCTTCAGAGGCTAGCGCGGGGCAAGCTGTTCCGAACAGGCCCCCCGGGTGTCGAACCGGTCTTCCGGGGGATTGTTGTGGCGGGACTGGCCGGGGCGAGGTGACCTTGCAGCCGGTTGAGCAGGTAGCGCGCTGCGCCCGTAATGCGCTGTGTAGAATAAGGCATACCTGCTGGCGGGGACCACTGGCCTTTTAGGCTGCAGGGCAAAGTACCGGTCCCGGTCTTTCCGCCAAACAGGCGGAGGCACAGGTTCATGAAGATGATTTCAAGCTGAACGTCAAGCTGCGCAAAGGCATGAAACGTCTGCTGGGTATATTGGTCAATTAAATGCACGAAATCATTAGGAGAGCAAGGGCATTGATAGAGGAGCAACTACTTTATGGCACATGCCATTGCGGCGCCGTTAAATTTGAATTTTGAGAAAGACCTGAGTGGCTTACAGCGTGCAATTGTTCTGCATGCCATCGCTATGGAGCTATATGGGCCTATGGTTCGCCGAAAAATGTAACCATTGAAAAAGCCCCAGAGGCCACTACTGCCTATGTCTGGGGTGACAGGTCACTAGCGTTCCATACGTGTAAGACCTGCGGGAATACCACACACTGGGCCTCGGTTAACCCCGATGGGGATAGGATGGCGGTGAACATGCGTCTTGTACCCGCCGAAGATGTGAAGGACATTCGTGTGCGCCAGTTTGATGGTGCCAACAGCTGGTGCTACGTGAATTGAGAAAAACAGCTTGGCAAAGTTCGGTTTGTATTGCCATGGAAGCAACCCGTTTTTCTGAATGGAGTTGGAAGACTCGAAGGCCGCCTCAACCTGGTGCCTAGAGGTGACCTTTCTATCTAACTAATCCCCCTCGGGGGCTGCACTATTTTTATCGGCAATGTGCTGCCGATCAGTGCCGGCAAATGTAGTCACCCGGAGAGGGTTGTCCCTGCTATCTTGACAATGGCTGTTGTGAGCACTGCGCCGGCGTCTTCATTGAGGCACATGCTCAGAGTCGGCAGGGGCTTGTCGCGCATTTCGGTTGGTGGTTTCGATGTATAAATTCAGTGGGAGTGGTAAATATACCGGGCGAACCCGGAACCGTTTTCCGCTACACCCCGGGGAAATTGCTATGGCTGGGTTGAAAGGCGAAGCGGGTAATGGGCAGGGCTCTAGCAGTTTTTGCGAATACTCTGCTGCTCCTGAGTGATTCTCTGCTGCCGCTCATCCTCTCCCAACATACGCAGGTTGCCACTCTCGTCCATCTCCCGCACGCGCGCGTGGCTGTTCAATGTCTTCAGGGTTTTCCGGGATGCCTGGCACCGCTGCGCGCGTGCTGCCGCTTCAGCCCGGGCAATCTCCTTTTCCATTTGCGCAGGTTGCCGGGGCTCGGGTTGGCCTGCCGGCTTTTTCTCAGCCGGGGGCTTGGGGGCCGGGTTTTTTGATTCCTCTGCAGCCAGTGCCGACTGTTGCTCCGCCTCCCACTGCTTATAGCGCTCGGATTTGGGCTTCTTGATCACTTCCACATCGCCATCATTGGGCGGTTGCTCGCCGAAGTGCACCACACCGTTTTCATCCACCCATTTGTAGATACCATTGGCCTGTGCAACCAGTGCCAGGCTGGCAAATAGTATTGCAAGTGCGATGCGCATTGGACTCCCCCTTTGATCTTGGTTTCCCTTATCCGGTGCATTGTACCGTTATCGGCGGATTTTCCTGTAACGCTTTTAACATTTTGATTCGTACCGATTGACAACCAAGGTTCAATGGTTGGGATCGACCATTCCCGGTAGTCAGATACTTCCCAGCGCTCAGGGGGGCTGTTGTGATCCTTTGCGGAACACCGTGCCGCAATAGCGCCGAGCGGCCTCTGAGTGCCGGGCTATGTACACTGGGCACCGGTGTGCCCGCTTTGAGTTGGAGTAATGGCTGTATTCGACGAGCCCATCCTAAAAGTCAGCATTAAAGCCACCAAAAGGATGATATTTATCACTGTTTGCCCCTATAATTGCCGCCCGGCATTCTTTTCTGAAGATAGAAGGTTGGGTTTCTGGTGATGCATATCCTACCAGGCGAAGAAATTGAGGAGACGCAAGTGGAATTACTTTCCGGCGGCGATATGTTGGTTCGCGCGCTGCAGGATGAGGGGGTCAACCTACTCTTCGGGTACCCGGGCGGTTCGGCACTGCACATCTACGATGCCATCTTTCGGCAGAAGTCGATCAAGCACGTACTGGTGCGCCACGAACAGGGCGCGACCCACGCTGCGGACGGTTATGCCCGCTCCACCGGCAAGGTGGGCGTGGTGCTTGTGACTTCCGGTCCGGGTGCCACCAATGCCATTACCGGCATCGCCACTGCCTGTATGGATTCTATTCCCATGGTGGTGATATCGGGACAGGTGCCCAGGGATAAGATTGGCGAGGATGCCTTTCAAGAGACCGATATGGTGGGCTGTTCGCGCCCGGTGGTGAAGCACAGCTTCCTGGTCAAAAACGCCGAAGACATTCCAGAGGTGGTGAGAAAGGCGTTCTATATCGCCCGTACCGGCCGGCCCGGTCCGGTGGTGATCGATATCCCCAAGGACGTAACCAGCCCGTCGGAGCGTTTCCCCTATCGCTATCCCGAAAAGCTGCGCATGCGCTCTTATACCCCGGCGGGCAAGGGGCACGGTGGCCAGATTCGCAAGGCGGTGGCCCTGCTGTTGTCGGCGCGCCGCCCGGTGATTTATGCCGGAGGCGGCGTGGTGCAGGGTGAGGGTGCGGCTCTGCTGGCCGAACTGGCACGGCGCCTGAATTACCCGGTCACCAATACCCTGATGGGGCTCGGCGCCTTCCCCGGCAGCGATAAGCGCTTTCTCGGCATGCTCGGTATGCATGGGACTTTCGAGGCCAACACCGCCATGCACCATGCGGATGTGATCCTGGCGGTGGGGGCGCGCTTCGATGATCGTGTCACCAATACCCCGGGCAAGTTTTGCCCTGGGGCTAAGATCATCCATATCGACGTGGATCCCGCCTCGATATCCAAAACCATTATCGCCGACATTCCTATTGTCGGCACTGTGGCGTTTGTACTGAGTGAAATGCTAGAGACGCTCAAATCCACTGAGGAGCAACCGGATCAGTCGGCGATAGTGGATTGGTGGCGCCAAATAGACGACTGGCGCGAGCGCCACGGCCTATACACCGCACCGCGCTATCAGACGGACGGCGCTCTGATTATGCCCCAGGAGGTGATTCGTGCGGTTTATGATATGACCGAAGGCGAGGCCTTTGTCACCTCCGACGTCGGTCAGCACCAGATGTTCGCCGCCCAGTACTATCTGTTTGACAAGCCCCGCAGATGGATCAACTCCGGTGGCCTGGGCACCATGGGTTTCGGCTTACCCGCAGCGCTTGGGGTGAAGATCGCCCACCCGGACAAAGAGGTGGTGTGTGTCACGGGCGAGGGCAGTATCCAGATGTGTATTCAGGAGTTGTCCACCGCTACCCAATACCACCTGCCAATAAAAATTTTGTGCCTCAATAACCAAGCGCTTGGAATGGTGAAGCAGTGGCAGGAAATGCAGTACGAAGGCCGCCTCTCCAACAGTGTCTACGAAGAATCCCTGCCGGATTTTGTCAAGCTCGCTGAAGCCTACGGACACCTTGGGGTGAAGATCGAGCGGCGTGGGGAGCTGCATGTAAAACTGCAGGAAGCCTTTGCCGAGAGGGATCGCACGGTATTTATTGACGTGTATGTCGATCCCTCTGAACACGTATATCCGATGCAGGTAATGCCGAATGGCTCCATGCGCGATATGTGGCTGAGCAAGACCGAACGGACTTAGGGGAAGGTCGATGCGTAGAATTATTTCGGTCCTGATGGAAAACGAGCCGGGTGCCTTGTCCCGCGTGGTCGGGCTGTTTTCCCAGCGCGGCTACAATATTGAGAGTCTCACCGTGGCACCAACAGAGGACAATACTCTGTCGCGCCTCACCCTGGTGACGATCGGTGATGACCGCAAAATTGAACAGATTACAAAAAATCTGAATAAGCTAGTCGACGTGGTCAAGCTGGTTGATCTCACCGAGGGATCGCATATTGAGCGGGAGTTACTGCTGGTGAAGGTGCGCGCAAACGGCGCCCAGCGCGACGAGGTAAAGCGCAGTGTAGATATTTTCCGCGGCCAGATCGTGGATGTGAATAGCAGTATATACACGGTGCAGGTTGCCGGGACCGGAGAAAAGCTCGATGCATTTTTGCAGGCGTTAGGTGAACACACCCTTATGGAGGTGGTGCGCTCGGGCGTATCTGGCATCGCCCGCGGTGAAAAGGTTTTAAGTCTATAAATGGCAGGAAACAGGAATTTAGCAATGCAAGTTTATTACGATAAAGATTGTGATCTCTCTTTAATTCGCGAAAAGAATGTAGCGATTATCGGTTATGGCTCCCAGGGCCATGCCCATGCCAATAACCTCCGGGACTCCGGTGTTGCCGGCGTGGTTGTCGGCCTGCGGGAGGGCTCCAGCTCCCGAAGCAAGGCTGAGAATGCCGGCTTGCGCGTGGCCACGGTGGCAGATGCGGTAAAGGATGCGGATGTCGTAATGATCCTTGCGCCGGATGAATGCCAAGCCAATATTTACAAAGAACAGATAGCGCCAAACTTAATGCCCGGTGCCGCCCTCGCTTTTGCTCACGGTTTTAACGTGCACTTTGCATTGATTGAGCCACCGGAGAATGTGGATGTGATTATGGTTGCGCCCAAGGGGCCTGGTCATACTGTGCGCTCCACTTATCTTGAGGGCGGGGGTGTTCCGACCCTGATCGCTGTTTACCAGGACGCTTCCGGTAGAGCCAAGAATCTCGCCCTGTCTTATGCCTCTGCGAATGGCGGCGGCCGCTCTGGCATTATCGAAACCAATTTCCGGGAAGAAACGGAGACAGATCTGTTTGGGGAGCAGGCCGTATTGTGTGGTGGTGTTTCCGCCCTGGTAACCGCCGGCTTTGAAACGCTGGTTGAAGCAGGCTATGCGCCGGAGATGGCCTACTTCGAGTGCCTGCATGAACTCAAGCTGATTGTTGATCTGATGTATCAAGGTGGTATTGCCGATATGCGCTATTCTATCTCCAATACCGCTGAATACGGCGACTACATCAGCGGGCCGCGTATCGTCAACGACCAGACTAAAGCGGAAATGCAGCGGGTTCTGAAAGATATTCAAAACGGTAGGTTTGCCAAGGACTTCATGCTCGAATCCCTGGCGGGTCAACCCCGTCTCAAAGCCGAGCGACGTATTGGCAGCGAGCATGAAATTGAGCGGGTGGGTGCCAAACTCCGCGCCATGATGCCCTGGATCAAGGCCAATAAAATTATCGATCGAAGCGAGGGCAGCAGCTGACCTGTCTGGCACAGAAAAGGCGGCGGGGAGGCTCCGCCGTTTTTTTTTTGCCCTGTGCGCGCACCGGCCAATGACGTTACACTCGCTGGCTGCAATGTACCCGCGGAGAGTTTATGAGCGTTCAAAGGGATGAAAATAAGCCCGCTGACTCAACAGCCGGCCCTAGTGAGGAAATTCGTTTACCGATCGACGAGCATATTGAGGAAGAGGTTTCGGCAAGTGGCAAAAAAGTGCGCGCGCGCGGTGTCTACCTGCTGCCGAATCTTATTACTACAGGGGCCCTCTTTAGTGGTTTCTACGCCATAGTCGCCGGTATGAACGGTCACTTCGAAGCTGCGGCTATCGCAATCTTTGTGGCCATGGTGCTCGACGGCCTGGATGGGCGGGTGGCGCGCCTAACCGATACCCAGAGTGCCTTTGGGGTGCAGTATGACTCCCTGTCGGATATGGTGTCCTTCGGCTTGGCGCCGGCCCTGGTGGCCTTTAGTTGGGCGCTGAAAACGCTCGGCAAATTTGGCTGGGCAATTGCATTTTTATACGCAGCCTGCGCCGCCCTGCGCTTGGCCCGCTTTAACACCCAAGTAGGTACGGTTGATAAGGGGGTATTTATCGGGCTCGCCAGTCCAACTGCAGCGGCAATTGTGGCCGGTATGGTCTGGGCAGGTCACGATGTTGAAGTCGGCCCGATACTGGCAATTATTGCCGCATTGGTAACTGGTGCCGCGGGCCTGCTGATGGTATCCAATTTCCGTTATATAAGCTTCAAACGCCTGGACTTCAAGGGGCGGGTGCCCTTTGTGATGATGCTGGTGGTCATACTTGTTTTCAGTCTTGTGACTATTGATCCCGCCGGGGTACTGTTGACTCTGGCCGTACTTTACACCCTCTCGGGCCCAATAATGTGGCTGTGGGGCCGCTTTCACCCCAAGCCGGCAAGTGGTGCCACAGAGGGTGACAGCGTTGAGGCGAAGGACGGGGAGTAGCGACAGTCTCGGATAATCCCGTTTGGGATTCCCTGCGCCCCACCCTATAATCATTATGCGGGAGTGTGAGCCCACACGGGTTTGTGGTCGTCGGGAGGTCGGATGCGGCCTCGTTACTCCCCTCTAAAATAGAGGGCTGTGCGGTAGCTGAAATAAGCCTTGCACAGAAGCACAGCAGCCCGTATAGTTCGCGCCCCCGCCCGCTGTAGGAGTGGGGTTTTTGCGCCAACCGATTGATTTTCCGAGGAAATTCCTTCAAAGAAAGCGCTTGCCAAGCGGTCTTGTGCAGCTATAATGCGCGCCACTTCAAGCACAGTCAGAGCAGGCTGGTTGAGGTTGGGAAGGTGCCTTAAGCGCACTTTCGGTTTTGGCGGAGATCGCTGCGAGAAAGCACTTGCTTCAGCAGTCCGGATGTGTAGAATACGCGTCCCGCAGTTAGGGCCTGGCGCCCAGCTGAGTTGTTTAAAAATTTGATCAAGCAATATGTGTGGGTGCTTGCGGATCGGTGAATCGATACAACGATTTATCGGAAGTAAGTAACTCATGTCAATGAATTACGTTTTAATTCCGAGCAAAACTTAAGTCTGATTGAGAGCCATATTCCGGTTCTTGAGAAAGGCGACTCTTTAAACTGAAGAGTTTGATCATGGCTCAGATTGAACGCTGGCGGCAGGCCTAACACATGCAAGTCGAGCGCGAAAGTTCTTCGGAACGAGTAGAGCGGCGGACGGGTGAGTAACGCGTGGGAAATTGCCCAGTAGTGGGGGACAACATTCGGAAACGGATGCTAATACCGCATACGCCCTACGGGGGAAAGCAGGGGATCTTCGGACCTTGTGCTACTGGATATGCCCGCGT
>NZ_JBLBUB010000015.1:0-123069 GCF_047289955.1 Microbulbifer jejuensis | reverse complement strand
CTCCGGTTTATTGTCACCATAGATTTTGTCCCAGTCGGCCTGGGAGCCGGCAATCTGGTTGATTTTATTGAGCAGTGCCTGTCGTTGGGTGTACACCGCCTGCCATTTGCTATTCCAGGTGCTGCGATTGATGGTGGTGACCGTGGTGGTATTGTTCCAGCCGGTACCGCTGAGATAATCCGATAGGGCGGTAATGGCACCGCTATAGGCGGTTTTCTCGCTGGTAATGCCGTAACGGTTCGCCTGGGTTTCAATGCCGGCCTGCTCTGCGAGCAGTTGATGGTACTCGCGGATAACCTGGGGTTTTTCCCCGGGGTGCAGCTTGCCGTCTGCGGCAATTGTATTTAAGTCAGCCAGTGCCTCAGTGGCATCGGCCTGGGCATCAGCAGCGGCAGCTTCGGCGGCAGCAGCCCTGGCATCGGCCACAGAGGCATCCAGCAGTGCTTGGGGATCACCGCTGCCACCGAGGGTCACCACCAAGCCGCCGTAGGTGCCGCCGTCACCACTGCTGGCCCACACGGAAAGCTCATTGACCCCCGCCTGCAGCACAATGGGGAAGCTGTACCATTGGGTAACCCCATCGTCGCCGCGCATCACGCCGACTTCGTGGCCATTGAGACCAATCCGGGCACCGCCCTCGGCATCATTGGCCAATACATGCAGATAGCCGCGCCCGGCACTGGCATTAAAGGAATATTTGGTGCCGCCGGCATAGTTTGTACTGGTGGGCCAGGTCAATCCCAGGGGTCTGCGGTCCCATTTAAATTGCAGCGCGGCGCCGAGCATCCCGGCTTCGCGGGCCTGCTGGGCGATGGCGTTGAGCAGGGTGTTGCGGGCACGGTACGCCGCCTGCCAGTTGATGTTCCAGAGGGTGCGGCTGATGGGGGTATCCGCGCTGGTATTGTTCCAGGCGGGTGTGAGGCCACCGAGGTAACTGGTGAGCGCGGCCAGGTTGCCGCTGTAATCGGCTTTTTCCGTGGTCAGGCCGGCGCCGTCGGCCTGGTTTTCCAGCCCCGCCTGCTGGGCCAGTAATTGCGCGTACTCGCGGATAATCTGCAGCTTTTCGCTCTGGTGCAGTATGCCGTCCGCGGCGATAGTATCCAGATCCGCCAGGGCAATATTCGCATCGGCCTGGGCCTCGGCAGCGGCATCCATGGCCTGTTGCACACTG
The DNA here is from genome assembly GCF_047289955.1 of Microbulbifer jejuensis. Taxonomy (NCBI): domain Bacteria; kingdom Pseudomonadati; phylum Pseudomonadota; class Gammaproteobacteria; order Cellvibrionales; family Microbulbiferaceae; genus Microbulbifer; species Microbulbifer jejuensis. Next base: position 121,898 of record NZ_JBLBUB010000015.1, on the reverse strand, counting down.
GGATCCAGGGCCGGGTCCTCGTAGTCGTCATAAGGCGTGCGGGATTTGGGCACAAACAGGAGTCGCACGGCATTGGTGCCGAGACAGTGATCCCCCAGCCCGGCACTGCCGGGGGCGTCGGGACTGTGGCCATAGCAGGCAATGAGTTTATTGTTGCTGAGCACCGGCATGGGATTGCCGGTGCCATCCACCAGCAGCACCACACCGCCGGGGGCTCCGCCACCGCCGCTGCCACCGGGGACAGGCCTTAGCTCAACACCGCGACCGGGGCCGCCATCACCACCGGAGCTGTCGATTTTCCCGGACACACCCAACGCGATACCACGGGCGATCACCGCCAGGCCGGCGCCGCCGCTGCCCCCATGGCCGCCGAACCCCGCCGGCTCATAACTTGGATCGTTGCGTAAATAACGAAAGGAATTGCCACCGCGGGCGCCACCCGTGCCGCGCAGGTCATGGGGTATGCCCTGCAGCTCCCCGCCCTCGTTGGTGATATTCAGCGGTGGCATCACCGGGTTGCGCCCGGTTACTACCCTGCCGCGGCTTTCCTCAAAAATATGGCCGGGGGCACGCTTGCCAACCACCCGCCCGGAGCCGCCGCGACAGGAACCCAAAAAACCCCGCCCACCATTGCTGGGGGTACCACGCAGGGTGCCGTCGATCTGCAGTACCCCGCGCACCCGCAGTTCCGCATTGCCACTGACGCTCAAGGTGCGACCGGCGGGAATGGTTAAATCCCCCGGATAATAAAACACTGCTCGACTATTTGGGTTGCCGGCAAGGCTGCCATCTGCGGTTAAAAACCCACTGTTATCGATACTGAGACCGGCGGCGGTCATGGCAACACCTTCGGCGCTATACCAGCTGTCCGGCAGTTCCGCACCGGTGCTGTCGGGCTGATCATCGATCCTGCCGGCGGGCTGGTAGCTGCCAAACAAGTCCACCGATACCGCACCGGAGACCTGATCCACACTGATACGCTGGATTTCCATGGCGCGATCCAGAATACCGTCGGCCACCTCCTGTGAATGATCCCGCAGCTGCGGCAGGGTGACCCTGACGATATCCCCCACCTCCAGGTCATTGTTGCTGGGCAGCAGCCCCAAACGCAAAGTTAAAGGCGGGCCGGCAAAGCGATCACGCAGGGCGTCGAAGGTGTTTTTAATGGTGGTGTAGGTGTGGCGGGTATTGTGCAGGCCGCGGAATTTCAGGGTGTGGGGTTTGGCTTCGCCATGCACGGCAATGGAATCGGCATCGAGTAACTGGTTTGCACGCAGGAATTTACCCTCAAAGCCTGGCTGCTCGAACCAGCTCCACTGAATCGCAAACACATTGCGCACGCCGGCCAGATTGTATTTCAGTTCACCGGCCCGGGTGACATCGTCCGTGGCAATGGCAGCCACAGTGGCGGCATTGGCCAGCACCCCGGCCATACGGCGCAGGCCCAGTTGCCCGGCGGCATTGACCGGCATAAAGGCACCGAGCAATAAATTAATCTCGGTCTCGATAAACTTTTTACCGTCGGTTTTTTTCAAACCATCAAATCTGAGTATTTTACCCTTGCTATGATTACCGGGTTGGTACCAGTCCGCGCCGATATGTTCAAACTCGTCGCGCACCACCAGCGCAGGGTCGATACCCAGGTGCCAGTTGTCGGGCAAGGTATGATTGGTACCGAGCACAAGGCCGGTGAGCAGGGCATAGGCCAGTTGCGGGCCCGGTCCTTCCAGGTAGATAAATTCCTCCACCGCAATCCCGCGCTCGTCGTCGTTGTCGGTGGGGATCACATGATCGCGGGCATAGGTGCCGAACAGGCCACGGGCACAGCCGGTAAAACGGTTGGCGGTTTTACCTCTGGCACGCACAATTTCAAAGCCGTCCTGGTATTGTATTTTCAGGTAGTAGACGGATTGATTGGGGGCGTCGCCATAGGCGGCGGTATGAGGGTTGGGTTCAAAATTGCTGGTATCGAATACCTGCAGGGTGGTCTGGGTCTTGGAAAAATCCGCAGCCAGGCGGGTGCTGTTGGGTACAAACAGTTCCCGGCGCATCGCACGCTGGATATCCCGGCAGCGCACCCGGTACACCCCTTCGCTGTAGGCAATGGATTCCTCGGCGATCTGGGTTTGCTCCAGGCGAAAATCCGACCAGTCCAACCCGGCAAAGCCTTGGTACAGACGTACGGTGCGGCCCTTGATGCCATTGCCCTGTTCCAGTTCGTCGCGCAGCACATAAGAGAGCTGGCCGGCGATATCCACCACCTCAAACTGGATGGTGCCGATCTCGGCTCTGCCTTGCTCCGGCAACAGGCGCTGGCTGGTGGCACTGCATTTTTTTAAGGCACCGAGAATGGCATTGGCGGGCAGGGCGGGAATATCCCGATGCGAGGTAATATACAGTGGCAGGTCATAGCCGATCTCCACCACCAGGCGCAGCGCGCGCTGGGGGGACTGGTTTTCCAGATCAAAAATTTCGGAGTTGTTACGCACCGCTTACACCTCCACCGCAATCAAGGCAATCTGGAACCAGAAGTGCTCGTGCCGGTTTTCCTTATAACTGTTCCGCTTCAATCGGCAGAAAAATGGGGTGCTGTGACCACCGGTAATATCGGAAATATCCAATTCAAACGTCTCTCCATTGGCACAGCTTGCGCCAAATTCTCTCCAGTACGGTAGTTGATCCGGGTCGAAGGGGGCTGTCGTGATTTTCCATTCGGTATCGATACGATACAGCGTACTCTCTGTGTAGCCGCTTAGCGCAATATGCTCTTTACCCTCGGTACGACATTCACGCTCACAATGCATAAGATTGGTAGTAATCAGCTCGGGTGAGCCGCTGACGTGCTCACGCGTGGCGGTATAACGGATTTCAGCCATGGGTGCATCCAGACAATTCGGGAAAAGCCCGCCGGAAAGCGAGCACAAAAAAACCGCCCGAGGGCGGTTCTTGATAGAGGTTGGGGATTTTGTCAGATTCTTGGAGTTTCTTTTCGGCGTTTCTCTTCCAGGTATTCTTCTGTCACCTGCCGCTCTATTTCAGCCTTTTGCTCCGGGGTGAGCTGGTCGTTTGGTACCGTGTAACTAATACACTCCACACCGAAGCTGCCTGTTACACAGACGTTTTCCGTCCTGGGTGCGCTATGCCAGAGCAGGCTGCCCAATATCTTCGAGCCTTCAACAAATTCTTCCGTACTGGCACAGCCTATCAAAGCTGCCATACAGAGTGCGAGTAGCGTTTTTTTCAACTTACAGCCTCCCTGCCTTCAGGCATTGAGCGCGGCCAGTTCCCGACCATTGCGTGAGTTGGGTTCAATTAACACCACATCGCCATTATTGATCAGCTCGCGAAGGTCGTCCACCAAACGCTGGGCATCATTGCTGCTGATATCGCCCTGAATGATGATCTGGGTCTGGGCCGCCGGTTGGGAATTTGTGTCCGGTGTTGGTGTTGGCGCGTTAATTGACGGTGTCGCTACTCCAGCCGTCCCAACAGCCGCAGCGCCGGCCCCGGAAACAGACCCGCCCCCCTGAAACTGCTGGGACTTGATCTGCTGCACCCGCACCGCACCAGCCGCAAGAGCGGCAGCCGCAGCGGCAGCTCCTAAGGCGGGTCCAACAATTGGGATTTTTGCCAGTGATGTATAACTGTCCTGTGCGCCCTGAATGGAACTGATCACGGTCTGCGAAATTGCAGCCGCCTTACCCAGTGCGAACATCTTGCGGCTTTTGCTGTTTTGCAGGCCGGCCAAATCCGACCACATTTTCCCCGTGGCGCGCTGACGCGCCGCGGCTTCATCCTGGGCAAGCTTAATACGGTACTTGGCCTGCTCCTTTTCAATATCGGTCAGTTCCTGTTCGTGTAACCGCTTGCGGTCCGCCTCGATTTGGTACCAGAGGTCGCGGGCAAGAAAATTGTTACCAAGACTGGCCTCTAGCAGCAGCCCCTCCTGTTCAAATTGCCATTGCTGCAGTTCTGTGCGCTTGATCAATGCGTTTTCAATTGCCGCCGTGCCAGCTACCGCAGCGGCGGCGGTGACTTCGGCAGTTTGTTGTGCCGCCAGTTGGGCATCCGCTACCCAGGCCTGCAGCCGCTCACCACGACCGGGACCGTTCACCAGTTCTTCAATTTTGGCCGCCTGCATCTCGACGGCACTGCCGAGATTATCGGCAAATTTGCGGATATCGTCGGGGTCGATTTGCAGGGCATTGTCGATTTTTTCCGAAAAGGTATCGGCAAAAGCACCGGCTCTCTCAGCTGCCGCATCAGAAACCAGCCCAATTGTATTTAACTTCTGCAAACCCGAATTAATGAACTGGATCAGACCGATAAAGGTGACACGGAACGGAGTTAAAAAATCGCTCAGGAAGGTCGCTACCGAATCCGCACTGGCAGCCATGGCGTCAGCAACAGCACTGCCAAGGGCCAGGGCGCCCAACTTGAGGACATTGAACATGAGTTCTATTGGGTAGAAGGCATCCAATACCAAGACGGCGCCCTGCACGGCGCCATTGAACGCGCTGTTGACCGCGCTCTCGAAGCCGCCAACATTTACCGCCCAGTCGGTGAAGCCCTGGGCCACCGAGGTGATCACCGGTGAGACCTTGGCTGTAATCTCGTTGCCCAGGCCCTTTGCCACAGCGCCGGCGCGGCTCATGGCATCGTTGGCCTGTTCCATCTTGGCCGCGTCAACGCGGCTGATCGCCAACCCCAACACCTCCGCCTCTTGAGCGAGTTCGCTAAGACCACCTTTACCGAGCTTCAGGGTGTTAATCAGGTCCACACCTTCGGAGTCAAATAATTTGAATCCGAGTCTGACACGGTCAGACTGGTTGCCAACCTGATTCATAGCCGTGGCGATGTTGGCAAATTGCCGGTCCGGCGACAATCTCGCCAGCTTTTGGGCATCAAGGCCGAGTTCCCTCAGAGCACCGCGAGCTTCCCCTGTGCCTTGTGCTGCTTCTGCCACCCGCCGGGTCATTCGCTGCAGACCCAAATCCAGCTTTCGCTGACTGACGCCGGTTAGCTCGGCGGCGTGGCGCAAACCGGCCAGTGCTTCGGTGGTTACGCCCAGCTTGTCCGCGGTTTTTGCCAGCTGGTCATTCACCTTGAGGGAATGTGCCACTATGACACCAATACCGGTCACCGCCGCAGCGGCCATCGCAGCAAAGGCCACCGCACCGGTTTTCGCCAATTTGTTGAAACTGGCACCGGTTTTGCGGGACTCCTTTTGCGCACGCGCCATCTTTCCGTGAAAGCTGGCGGTATTGGCCCCCAGTTCAACAAGTAGCGATGCGACTGTGCCCACGACTATCCTCCCAGAAAAACTTTGAACTTGGCGATGGACTCCGCCAATCGCTGGCGCTTGGTTTTCACCGGCGGCGGCATAAAATCCTTTGCTTGTAGTGGTTTCTTGACACGACCGGAATAATTCGCGACGGTGGCGGCCAACTGTCCCATACGCCAGTTGTCTGCCTCATAGCCCCAGGGTTCACACCTGGAAAAGGCCATCCATTCCGACAGCTCGGCGCTGTCCGTACTGGCCAGCAGTTCGCGCACGGAGCAGCCCCTGTATAGCGCTAATCGGAACAGGAATCTTCGCCAGGGGCTTTCTGAAAATTTTTTTTGAGCTCCTCAATATCTGCCTCGGAGAGTTTGTTCAGGCGTTGTGCTACGGTGAAGACGCGATCAAGCGCAGCGCCACTCTTTTTGTTCAGTGCTTCCACATCGCCTTCGGTAAACAGGCGCTCTCCGTTTTTATCAACGACTGTCAGAGAAACGGCCGTCGCGCGCACTTTATTGAGACCACCGACGCCGTTCTGACCAGCGGACACACAATAGGCTTCGAACTGATCGCGCTCACCGCCTGTCAGGTTGCGCACACGCACAGTGCCACCCCATTCGGGCACTGCCACCTCCTCATAGAGCAGGTCATCCGCGCCCAAAATCTCTGTTTTACTTAGCAGGTTTTCCATATTGGCCTCTCCAATAGTTAGCGAATATTAAATGGTCTTTAAATGTCATACATTAATGGTTACTGAACCAAGATATTTTTCGTTACAGATTTAGATCTGATATAGTTCGCAATTAGATATGCTTCGAGCGTGTACGCAAGAAACGAATAAGCCTCCTCAGGTCACACAAATCCACAACCATGGAAACGGCAGCCATGTGGTGGCAGGAAGATGCCAGGCTGTATTGCCTAATATAAAGCAAGGAAACGATCCCGTATGACAAACCGAATTGTTGAAATGGATCTAGCAAGCAAGAGGCTTGAAAAACTAGTCGAAGATCGTGGCTTTGATGGGCCACAAGCGATCTCAAAACGCTCCGGCGTGCCCCGTACCACCATTCATAGCTGGATAAAGGAAAACCCCCGCCTCTGCGGTGCTAAAGCGGAAAGCATTTGGCGTGTAGCTAAAGCGCTTGGGGTTCCCACCGGCATACTTGGTTATCTGTTTGAAGGTAAGTTTGACGATGGGCACTCTAGCAAGCCCAGCCAGCAACAGGTTTCTCTACCAATCAACCTCACCAACAATACCTACGAACTTCGACCTGATATTTTGCGCGAGAGTCTGCGCAAAGTCTTCACTCCTCTTGCACACAAACAGGCACCTATCGATTTGGAACTATTGGTAGAGCGTGTCACTTGCCAATACCTGAAGTCCGAGTCATCTTCTAAAGCACTGCCTGATAAAGAAAAAAACACACCGAAAAATAAAATACCCTAGACCCGCTCCCACTACGCTTAACTCAGATTTATCTATGCCCAAGTATCCCAGTTGGCTGCGCCGGCAACCTTGACATCAATGGAAACAGTGACCTTTTGGCCAATAGCGGTAACTACCTTGAAACTCTTGAGTAGTAAGGGCACCTGTACCCGGGTCTGCCCGGGATCCGGCCATTGGATCTGGAAATTGATCACTCTGCCGCTGGTGGCAGCCGACTTGAGCGCCTCCTGCTGGGTATCTCCCGGCACCCAGCTGAGTTCGATGGTGGAGCCCACACCATCCTTGAGGCCGGACTTGTACTCTTTGACCCCACCGGGGGAATTGAGGTGCGTGACTTCCACCTCATCCGCTTCGTAGCCGAATTCCGGCAGGGTCAATACCTTGGGTACCTCGACAAAAGTGTCTGCCGTAGCAGCATCACTAAGCAACTTGACGCCCATTGCAATGATTTCTTCGCTCATGCTCTCTATTCCTCATGCCAGATAGTGAGATCAATGGAACCGCCGTACAACGACAGCTCTTTTATGTAATCTTCCTGGTCGTTTTCCAGTTGCGCGCCGTAGCAGCGCACACCATTACCCAGATCGCCGACAAAACCGGACAACGCCGCACACACCAGGCTGCGCAGGGCGATCATGCTGTCATAGCTGGTGTCGTAGATATCGAGTTGGTAGCGGCTCTGCACCAGGCCGGTAGTACCGTCGGCACTTAGGGGACGGGTGGTGGAAACCCGCTGGTACACCAGCACCGGAACGGTGTCGGTCTCCTGCCGGTCTACCGGCAAAATATTGCCGGCCAGCTCAGGAATCTGTGCGGTAAGACGCGTGACGATACCGGTTTCAATCACGTTTTCTTCACCTCTTTGCCCCAGGCTTTTTCAATGCGCTTGATCAGCGCATTTTTGAAACGCTTGAGTACTTTGTCTCGGTTTTCGTCCAGCGCCGGGCGCAGAAAGGGCTTGGCCCTGGCCTTAACCGTCACCTTTTTCCCGAAGCGACCTTTCTTGCTCACCAGTGAGGTGACGCCGCGTCTGACCGCCTTCAGGCTGAGCTCCACCGAATGCAGCTTGGTGCCGAATTCCACGAATGCCGCGTAGAAGACCGGGTTTTTCTTGGTGGATTTGGTACCGACATACACCTGCGCATCCTGTTTACCGCTACCGGCGAGTTTTTTCTTGCCCGCTTTGCCGCGATAGCGGCGAATGGCTTTGCGCAGTTTGCCGCTATCCTCCGGCACTTTGGCCTTAGCCGTCTTCTGCACCACTTGCGCAGCATCGAACAGAGCATCTTCCAGGGCCTTTTGTGCCATGGCGGTATCAGTGATCGCCGCCAGTGCCTTATCCAGTTCCTTAAATCCCTCTACCCGTATATGATCGCTCACAGAACAATCTCCTTGCACAACAAATGCAGCCAGCGGTTTTGCTCCATGGCGTTGATCACAGTCTCCACCTGCAGAGCCCGACTCCCGAACAACACCCGCATCTTGCTGGTAATGCCTGCCCGGTAACGGATGGTGATCTGGTGACTGGTTTCCTGATAACGGCTGTCCGCTGCGGTAAGTTCGCGCGCGGCATGGGGTTTGACTTCCGCCCACACGGTGGCCAGATTGTTCCAGTTTTCCACTTTCGCCCCGGTGGCACGGCTATCGAGTGTGCGGGTTTGCAGGAGGACGCGGTGGCGCAGCGCGCCGATCCTTACACGGCCAGCCATCGGTGCGGATTCCACAGCAGGCGTGTTGGGAGTGGCAGCTGATGACCATTTACGCTTCCTTCCCGGTTTTCGTACAGCCAGGCCACCAGCACGGCGGCACCCAGTTCGATTTCCTCGGTGAGTGGCAAGGCATTTTCCGGCGCGTCGGTGAGATCCGCCTCACGTGCATACAGGATGCGCCCGGTGTAGTGATTGAACGCCTGTTCTGCGGCGACACCGAGGGAAGTCAGGTAAATATCTTCTTCCTCCGGCGGGTCACGCAGATGCTGTTTAAGAAAATCCAGGGAGAAAATCATTGGGAACTCTCCCCATCATTGGAATTGCCCACCCCGGCAGATCCCTCTGACTCACAGGATGGCAGCTCTGTAGGGTGCTCAGTCAATTGCGCTAACTGCTCCTGCAGCTGGCAATTTTCCTCTTCCAGCAAAGCCAGTTTGCCTTCCAGTTCCGTGATAATGTCGCCCTGGGTTTGGATTTTTTGATCACGCTCGGCAATCTTGGTTAGGGCTTCGTTAAGCTCTTTCCCTTCGGGGTGTACACAGGGTAACTGCATCTTTGCTTGGCGTTTCTGCGCCTCCAGCGCCTTTGCTTCCTCTTCAGCTACACGCTGGGGCTTTGTCGGCGATTTTTGTTTTTTGCTCTTGGGCCGGGCCAGCCCATCATTGAGCAGACGCCATGCCTCGTCATTGCCCACCTCAATTTCATCCCCGGCGGCGAGACTGCAGGTGGTGGTGACCATACTGGTGAGCAGGACCAGTTTGAAACTTGTTGCCATTGGAGTTTTCCTCACACAATAAAAAACCCGCACAAGCGGGTTTTAAAAAGGATAGCTTTGAAAGTCGCCGTCGCTTACCCTTGCTGCAGGGTCTTAATGGCCTCGGCCATCAGCAATTTGCCGTCGGTGCGCTTGCGCATACGGAAACCGACATGGCCGGTATCTGCATACTTTTCGTTGAGGCGCTGCATCACCATGCCACCGCGGTCGGCGATGCGGTATTGCCTGAAGTCGCCAAAGGCAATGGATTTATTGCCGGTGGCTACCCCAGGCATGGCTTCGCTGGTGCGCACCCGGTAACCGAGGAAGGAGTCCGGCACACCGGCCTGCAGACTGGGCTGCCAGAGGGGAATACCGTCGGTGCTTTTCAGCTTGCGCATCATGCCGATGGTGCCGTCCTTGGCCAGAAAGCTGGCACCGTTGCGATAAACGGCGCGCACCGAATGAATCAGGTCGATAATCTCGTCATAGGTAAAGGCGTTGGCACTGGCGGCGACCTTGCCAACCGGAGCCGTTATAGTGACACCGGTGGGCTTTTTATTGCCATCACCAGTAATAAAAGCGGCCTCTTCGGCGGTGCCGAAGGTAAGACCAAAGATCCGGGCGATTTCGCTCTCCAGGCTGACCTGGGTATCCTGCAGCAGTTCTTCGGAAACTTTCATAATGCGCCCGAGCTTCCAGGCTTCAATCACACCGGCACCAAACTGGATATCGGATTCCGGATAAGGTGCACCCTCCTCAATCCAGCCGGCCTGGCCATGATCGGCCACCAGCGGCAGGTTGGTGGTGGTGCTGGTGGAGATGACGGTACAGAGCTCACGCATCACCACGTGATCCGTCAGGGCCTCGATCAATTGCATGGCCCAGGAATCCGGCACCGTATAGCCACCGTCCGCGTCGGTGCCGACGGTCAGGGCGGCCTGGATATCCATACTCATGCCAGCGCGCACATACTGCTCAAAGTTGCCCATATATTCAGTGCTGGCCAGCGGATTGGTTGGCGTATTGCCAGCGGGCTCGGGACGCTGTGCAGGGTTCGGCACTTCACTCAGGCGACCTTCGATCTCCACCATTTTTTCCAGCTGTTCGATCTGCTTGTCCAGGGCGTTGAGATCGTTATTCATAGTCTTCCACTGCTCTTCCTGCTCAGTGGTCATGCCCTTGGCGGCGTCCACACTGTCCACCAGGGTTCGCATGGAGGCTGCCAACTGGCCGCGCTTCTGTTGTAGGTCGAGTAATTTACTCATGGGTGCTCTCCGGTTAGGCATAAAAAAACCGACACACTGTTTCCAGTTGTCGGCTCTGGTTGCGGGAAGCGCGGCGCGCTCCGGCTCGCAATAGGGTTAGATTCAGGCTCTTGCTGCTATCTCAGTCAGGCGCGCATAGAGCGGGGTTCTGTGGTTATAGGCGACTGCTTCGAGTTTAGGCTGAGTCGGTGGTGCTGCTGCGGTAATTAACTGTGTGGGAACCTTTCGACAGCCTTTAAATTTATCCGGGGTAAAGCTGGCAGCTGCCTGCAAACCCTCAACGGTTTCATCCGCAAAGCCTTGCTCGACACACTCGCTGGCGGTAAGCCAGGTTTCCTCATCGAGCATGGCGATCAGCGCATCTTCCGCAATACCGGTTTTTTGGTGATAGTCGTTGAGCATGGCACTGCGTAATTTATCCAGGGTATCGGCGGTCTTGCGCAGCTCATGGGCATCGCCGTAGGCACTGGTCCAGGGATTGTGGATCATATACATGGCATTGTCGGCCATAATCACCCGTTCCCCCGCCAGGGCAATAATGGAGCCCATGGAGGCGGCAAGGCCATCAATATAGGTGGTGATTGTCGCCTTGTGCCGTTTCAGTGCGTTGTAAATGGCATTGCCCTCAAACACGCTGCCACCGGGAGTATTCAAGCGCAGGTGGATTTCATCGGTATCCAGAGCGTTGAGCTCGTCAATAAACGCCTTGGCTTCCACGCCGTAGTAACCGATATAATCGTAGATAAAGACTTCAGCCGGGACAGTTTCCGTCTGTGCTTTGATTTCAAACCATTTAGGCATTGTTGTTTCCTGAGCTGGTAGGTTCGCGGGGTTGGGTGATCGGGGCCATACTGAGCTGCAGCCAGTGCTCATTGCCACCCTCGATACTGTTCATATTTTCCAAACGGCGCATATCGTTAATGCTAATGGCACCAGAGTTGAACAGATTCTTATAAAACTCTGAGCGGGACTTTGAGTCCCCGCGCAACAGCCCTTCCACACTGTGCTCAGCATAATATTCACGCCGCTCCATAGGGGAGAGTAGATCGCGAAATATGCTCTGCTCGATACGCTTGAGCCAAGGTAACAGGCTGTACACCACAAACTGAATGGACTGGTGCTCGATATTTGAGAAGGTGGCTTTTTCCAGGTCGGCGATCATATGCGGCGGCACACCAAAAATAGAGGCAATCTCACTGCGCTGGTATTTGCGCGATTCGAGGAACTGGGCATCCTCGGCGCTCATGCCAATCTGGTGCCATTTGGCGCCTTCCTCCAGAATGGCAACCCGATGTGCGTTGGCACCACCCTGGTGCCGCTCATTCCAGCTTTTTCTCAGTCGCTCATAGGCTGGATCTGATAGCTTGCTCTCCACCTCCAGAACACCGCCGGGCTTGGCACCGTTGGCAAACAAGCGCGCACCATGTTCCTCCAGTGCAAGAGAGAGGCCAATCCCCTCGCGGGCCTGACTGATCGGCGACAGTCCAATAATGCCGTTGGTGGACAGGCCCGCAACACGCCATATACGCTCCGGCGTAAGAGATCGAAAATCCCCGTCGTGTATCTCAAACACCAGCCGCTTGGTCGTTTCCGAACGTCCCACCCACACCTTGTCGGGATTGATGGGCCAGACACCGCGCACACGTCCGGCCCTGTCCCGCTCCACCTCGCTGAACCCATTGCCGCGCAGTTGCAGCGCGGCCATCAGCTGGGTGCGAAAGTCCATCGCGGTCATTTCCTCGTTGGGCAAATCGTGTAACAGCACCTGCAGGGGATGATGGCTGGCAATCTCGCGGTTATCCGCCCCAGTTTTGCGGTACAGATTGAACGGCAGCGCGGCAACGGTTTCCGACAGAATACGCACACAGGCATAGACAGCGGCCACGCGCATGGCGGTATCCGGGGTCACCACCTTGCCCGCGACGGACTGGGGCGCGTTCAGGGCTGCCAGCAGATCATCGCTGGGCGCCTTTAAGGTACTGGTCTCTGCGCGAAATAGTTTATCCAGCATGGTTTCTCCTGTTTTCGCGGGCCTTGAGGAGTTCATCCACTGAAGTGGATCGGGTATTCCGCCAGGCAACCAGGAGCCCGAAAGCCATTAACAGCCCACCCACCACACAGAGCGCCAGGGGCTGGCTGATTTTCCAGAGACCGCAGGCGAGCAGCCCGAGGCCGAGAATGGCGATCAGGTCGGGGGTCAGTTTTTTCATAGGAATCTTATGTCTCGGTTTTCGTAGACGCTGGTTGTGGGCTCTTTGCCCGTCAGTGCGATGGTGAAGGCGATCAGTGTGGCCACGGCGCCATCGATCTTGGATTCCTTGTTTTCCTTCACCGGGCGGATCTTCTTGCCATCGTCGATCTCTTTGGCCACCACATTGCCCATCATCCAGGTGAGGACCGGGTTGCCATCGTGATGAATACGGCCGGCCTTGAGCAGAGCCTCGAACTCCTTCATAAAATCCGACATGGAGTAGTTCTGGGGCACCTCAATCACCTCCAGTTCAGGAACCTGCTTCTGGATCGTTTGCGTCAGCTGGGTTGCGCCCCAGGGATCAAAGCCCAGGGCCCTCACCTCAAAGTTGCGCACATCATGCTCAACGTCGTCCTGAATTTGCTCGTAATCAATCGTCTCACCATCGGTCGGAGTCAGTGCGCCCAGGTGTTCCCAGGTTTGATAGTGCTTATTGCTCTCTTCCCTGATCCGTTCCTCCGGTAAGTAATGTCGGCCAAAAATATAGTAATGCCGCTGACCATTTATCTCTCGTTCAAAGACAGAAATGTTCGAGGTGATATCCAGCTTGCTGGACAAATCCAACCCTTTGTAACAAGGGTCATTGACGAAATTCTCCAGCTGCAGGGAGGTATCCGCCTGCCGGTTCCACTCCACCATATTGAGCCAGGCACACTTGGCGGTAACCCAAACATTCAGATGTTTAGTTTTAAATGCATTCTGCTTGCGCGGACTTTGCACGGCATTACGCTGTCTTGCCTTTAGATAGTCGCCACCAACAGATATACCAAAGTTGGGATTGGCTTTAACAAGCGACTGCTCACTGGTCCAGTCATCATCGGGATCAATACCGTAGACAATACCGAACAACTCATCATTCTGGATACTGCCCTCTAATACCGATTGCACATCCTGCTGTATCGCATAACAGGGGCCGGCGATCTGATTGCCCGCTGTGGTAATCAGCAACATCAGCGGCTGATCGCGTGCGCCCATACCGGTCAGCATGGTGTCGTAAAGTACATCGTCGGTATGCTCATGGACCTCATCCAAAATGGCACAACTGGGGCTGGCACCATCTCCAGGTTTGCCGATCACCGGCTCAAAGCGGCTGTTGTCCGGCAACCGCTTGGTGCCGCGCTGATCGCACTCCAGTCGCTTCGCATGAGAGGTCACGCCATAGGCTCGACGAAATGCCGGGGTACGCTCTGCCATTTTCTGTGCTGGCCGAAAAACTAGCCAAGCTTGCTTCTCTGTAGTGGCTCCACAGTAAATCTCAGCCCCGTACTCACCATCTTCAGTGAGCATATACAAACCGATACCGGCAGCAATAAGAGACTTTCCGTTTTTTCGCGGTACGCAAATGTAAGCGATATGGAAACGGCGCAGACCGGTATCCCTGTGAACCCATCCGAACAGGGAGCCGATGATATATTTTTGCCAGGGCTCTAGCCGGATGCGCTTGGCGAGGCCACGCTTGGCTGCCCACTTGCCCTTCACATGCGGTAGCAGCTCAATAAAGCGAATCACCTTTAGGGCTTTATCCTTATCAAACACATAGGGAAATGCCTCCCCTTTCTGCAGGTCATCTACGTGGCGCTGAACAGAAAGAATTTCCCAGCGGCACGCGGGTTTTACCCCCGTCAGAACATCATTGCAGTAGGCATCCATATCTGCCAGGTGATCTATATCCCAAGTCATAGGCGGTCGAACTCATCATCAAACAGGTTGCCCTGTTTGTCGTTAAAACGGAGTTCCGTTGCGGGGGACATACCCAGCTGCGCAACCATACTGTTCCAGAACCGTGCTACTTCGCGCAGCTGGCCGACTTCCGGGTGATTCTTTATTTGTTCACCATTGCGGCCATCGACGGTATAGGTGCGTCCGTTATCAGCGATAAATTGCCGCAACTCATCCATCTCGACCTTGGTGCGACAATACTCATAGATATAATCCACAAACAGCGGCTTTAGCCGCCCCACCTTCGCCAACTCCAGCGCCACACGATCCCACACTCGGCGCTCTTCCTTAGTGACCCCTCGCGGACGTAACTTTTTGGCCAAAGCTTTGAGTTCAGCTTCCTTCTCTGCAGTGGCCTGTTCATTCTGTGCAGCTGCCGGGTGGTGAACCACATTTCCGGCCTGCGGATATCTCCCTGGCATATCAATCACCTAAAAACACCCAAGTGGGTTTTTTCGATTCAATTCAGCGCGCATAAAAATTGACTTAGGGCGGCGGTGTCGGATTTTTCACTCTTTAGAGATTTAACCCACCCCTCCCCCTGGCGCCGCCACCTTCCTGTGCGGTCTTGATGAGATGACAGGGCTTGCACAGCAACTGAAGGTTGCCCATATCATCCGTGCCGCCCTGTGACTTGGGTTTGATGTGATCCACGTGGGTTCCAGCAATGGCCAACCCCTTGAGCAAGCAATGCTGGCAAAGCCCTTTGTCCCGCCGGATCACTAACCTGCGCAATTTTCTCCAGACTGACCCATATCCGCGCTGGGTATCTGTGCCTTTCTGCTTCTGCCATATTCCCCAGCGGTTTTGAGCCTGGGGGCAGCGATCTGAATGCGCCTGTCTACAGCGTGCGCAGTAACGCTTAGCCCTTGCTGGCATTACGCTGACCCTGCTGCTCTCTCGCCATCTTGTGGCGCTGGTGACTGTAGTACCAGTTCACTACAAAGGAGGCGATGGCCACCAGGGCACAGATAAAGCCAATGGGGTTTTGAACAAACAGGCTGTAGATACCGCCGATAGCGCCCACCGTTACTGTGGTGGCATGACTGGCCTTTTCTGCCAACTCTCGCACAAGGTCGTGTGTGTTCATGGCTTCACCATTGCCTGTGTTTTTTCCTTACTTCCCTGGCTGGAGCCAAACCAGAATTGCAGAATCATGGGGATGGCCCCGGTGATCACACCCAACATCAGGGTGCCGGTCTTCTCAATAGCCGGGGTCAGGGTAATCTCACCGGAGAACAGGGCGAAGGTCAGCGCGAAGTAGCCACCGATAAACATAAAGGACAGCGCCATCTGTGCTGCCAGGCCACCCTTGATCCCCATGTGGCGGGCGCTCTTGCGATCCTCCACTTCAAGCCGGTACACATCAATATCGAGTTTGCGCATCTGGAGCTTGAACTGGTTGTCGAGGCTGCGTAGCTCCATCAGCTTCTCGGGGCTCGCATTCAATACCAGCTCCGCAATGTCCTGCTCCTGAGCATCGGCATCTCCCAGAAAGTGGTCGGCAAGGAACTTGGTTGCGGTCCCTGCAACAGGGCCACCCAAGGCAGCGCCCAAGGTCGGCGCCACGCTTTTAACTATCGCTTTCCAGTCCATTAGTAGCTCCAGATTTTCGGACCTGGGGAAGTAGCTTTCTCCAGGCGTAAAAAAACCGGCTCAGTGGCCGGTTTGGGTGGTTGGATAAAAACGGCTAGCGCCATCCTGCGAAGGGCCCTAGCTTATTGCTTGCGCTTGTTATGCATCGCTTTCCCGAAGGTGGTAAACGTCACCCTCAATAAATCTTTCATATGATTCACAGGTAATCCAACCGTATTTATCAGAATAATACCCTATATTATTTTCAACATAGGAAGCAATTGTTTCCCAGGAAAACAGGCAATGTTCATGATTGTCACTAACTGGAAAGTTTCTCTTGGTCCATTTCTCTTCGTTATCGAGTGCAGCCTCCATAGCCTCGGGTAACCACCAGCCTCTATAGGAGAACATGTCACCGGCTTTTGGAGCTGGATGGGTACTATTAAACGTATCAAATGTATATGTAAGTTCGTCACAATTAACTACACGGTGCAGTTGAAATTGTTCAGTTCCTGTTTTTGGATCTATATAGAGACCCGATGGAGCAACTGGTCCTGAATCCATTCTGTCAAACTCGATCACAGTTCTCGTTACGTTACTCTGTGATGAAATGGTAACAATCTTACCTTTTGGCTCTATGTAAACCATACTTCCTCTTTATGCATAACGCCTCAATCAGCCGACGCGTTAGCGGTCGGCTGCATTGATTTGTTAAATTCGTTGGTCATATATAGCTCAATCTTGGGCGGATGAAATGGAGCTTCAAGTTCTACTACGGCCACACCCTTTGGGAGACCAATTAGAAACTTATGTTCATACTTAACAATGCTAGTTGGTCCCCATAAATAGATTCCGGACCAAAAAGCGTTCCAATACACGATTTCTAAGTAGTTCGCTGATACAAAATAAAGGCCATTGCTACCCACTACTACAAGGTTGCCAGGTTTTGTTATTAACCCTGCTTTAGGCGAATCGGGTAATAAAGTTACGAGTTGTGGCGTGCTTGGTTTTTTCATATTTGGAATAACGTATACAGCACCACGTGACAACATGTGATCTAGCCCTTCCAATATGTAAAGCTTAGGCCCATCAGTTATAAGCTCTTGAACGTTTCCCTTTAAGAGTGGTTTATAGCTTCCTTCATGAGTGTAACCAAGTTCTCCTCCGAATTCCCCTTTGTCTATGGAGCTATAGGTAATGTCACCAATCGTTAGCTGAGTATTTCTTGAGGCATTATCATTAATCTTTAGCTCCAGCGCACCATTAGCCTTATAAATAACATGTCGATCCCATTTTATACGAAGGTCTTCATAGGAGTTAGGGGCACGACTCTTCTCATTCAATTCGTATATTTCTTCAATTGGTGTCTTTGAAAGATTCCACTCTGTCAGTATTTCGCCTAACTCCTTTGATATAGAGCACATGCTATATAACGAAAGAGCTAGAATCACAATTACTCTCATGCCTGCCTCAAGAATTTAACATTTAAATACTGATCACCATGACCACTATTATCCTGATTACTGACCCCGGAATCAATTTTGCGCCGTTTACCTACAATCAGCATTAAAAACAGCTAGTTACATGGATTTGGTGCAGTCGTACAAAATATGACCACCCCCTTCAGAGTAAAAAACCGACTCAGTGGCCGGTTTGGGCAGTTGGGTACTTGGTGCGAGGATTTACGTCTTGCTAGCTAAGTGCCATGCCTGGTAAACCCCTGTAAACGACAGCGCAATCAATCGGCGGGCGATGTTCTGTCCACTGGTGGACTTGATCCACTGCAGCAGGAATTCACGCACCCGCGCACTGCGCTCGGCACTGTCTGCCGCTTTCTCCTCGGCTGTATAAAACAGGGCATCGCCGGTTTTAATCAGGGCATCCGCTCCTTTCTCCAGCGCTTTCTCACTCCCCCAAAGGCGGGACCATATACTCATAGCGTCAGCTCCTAAGCAGAATTGTTGGATTTGCTGCCTCTATTTTGCTTGTGTTGCTCACGCACAAATTTGTTGTGCCGGTTGCGGGTAATCACTGCATACACATTCCACGCCAGACCAAGCGTAGCGATAATCACCCCCAGCACCTGCAGCGGAGTGACGGGAGTTTGTGTCAAACCCACCCCCATAACTGTGACTATCGCACTTCCGGCTTCCTGTTCATTCATGGAATCACTTTCTCCAGGCGTAAAAAAACCGGCTCAGGGGCCGGTTTGTTCATTTAAGTATCTAATATTGCAGCAAGCGCAACATATCCTTATTTGTTATGTATAATCGTGCTAGCCGTTACTCACTACAAGGCACCTTTTATTTCTTTTCTAACACCTCGATCTCTGCTTCGTAAACCTCAGCCTCATAGAGATCTCCCCCATTTTCATCCGGACAAAAAACTAAGGCCATTGGTAGCCCATTTTTACCAGTAAAACCCTGATCCAATTCTACGATATCTCCAACACTTGGCTTTCGACCACTTGGTACTTCAACCTCAAAACGTTCGTCAGGAAGCTCGACTAACAGCCTCGCTCTAGGAGGACTTGATTCGTTCATTAACTCTACAATTTATGTTTTATAATCTTGAATATAGTTGGACTACTTAGTAGTGGTAGGACAGCCGGTTACCCTAACTGCCCCCACGCAGATCCGGACGTGCGGGACTACCGCATCCGGCTCTTCAGTAATATATTCACTCGTGTAAAGTACGATCCCTATTACCAGTCCACGAGTATACTGAGTTTATATATCCGTGGCGACTTTAGCCCAAAACTTCCCAACATCACCCCCATGCTTCATCTTGCAATGATGCTACTACCCTTCATAGCCAATCTCGAACCGCCATATGTGGGCCCACATGTACGGTGGTGTGGGGAGGGCGGGCTAGAAACCCGCCTTTACCCGATTAAGGTTTTGCACTGATTTCAGCCAGTGCTGATTTGCTAACACATTCATGCTCCAGGCATATGCCAACATAGGCTGCTTTATTCCCGGCGCTTTCAGTAAGGGCTGATTTTGCAAGTTCTAAGTTACCGCTCTCGATATTTTGGAGAACTTCATTTTCTAGATGCATAGACTTTGACATAGATATAACAAAGTCATCGTGGGAATTACTATACAGATAGAAAATCCGCACATTCAATGCCACTGAAATAATGAGTGCTACTGATAAAATAACTTTCGAACGATCCATATATTAAACTCTCCAAGAACCTTAACATTTAAATACTGATCCCCATGACCAGTATTTCCTTGATCAGTATTTCTGGATAAATATCGTGCCAACCTCTCAAAAATCCTCTGTGAATCAATCAGATACACCAACCTGGCACTATCGTCACATATGGAAAAATGATCACTCTGACCAGTATCCCAATAAACATCACAGAATGTAACCCCCTGTATTTATTGGTTTTTTAGGAGAAATAAGCCTCCCTGCCAAAATAACAGTCACAGTGATCGAAATTCACCTTCCCATTTGGTCACATTATCTATGGAATCACCCCCACAAAGCTGCTCACCATGGCCCCCTGGGAGGCGATAGCGATCTCGCCTGAGTCCCAGCACCCAGCCAAGCGGCAGGCGATGTCGTGAAGCTCTGGCTCTCCACACTCCAGGAGTTCTGCCGTATTACGGCACAGCTTTAGCAGGAAGGCCTGGGCATAGTCTCGTGCGGTGATGCGCCCCTCTATAAGCAAATTAATTTGAATAATGATAATCAGCAGTAGAAAGCGGGCGCTGTGGGCCTCGGGACAGTTACCCAGACCACTGCTATCCGCCTCAGCGTGGCAGCGATAACAAAGGTGCGCAGCCATCGCATCGTGGGGCTTGATTCCCCGGCCCTTACCATAGCTGTGGCTGCGCTGGCCCTGGTAGTGGGCGGCTACGGTGGTGCCCTCGTTATTACCACAGCGGACACAATCACGGCCTTTGGCCAGCCTCAGTAGTTTCGGGATGCGGGTGGGCTGCAGGTTCACTTTGTCTCCCTGGGTATCTCCAGTCTGAACTGTGAGTCCCTCCATACGCCTCCCCTCAGTAGCTCCAGTTTGTGACACCTGGGGAAGTAGCTTTCTCCAGGCGTAAAAAAACCGGCTCATTGGCCGGTTTGGGTGGCTGGTTAGACCTTACCCGACAAGAACTTCCACCTTGCAAGAAGCATGAAGCTTAGCTTGACGCACTAACGTCAGCAAAAGGCGCGCTGCCTTTTGGCGTCACTCTTGTTGCGATTGTTATATGGTTTATTAGTTGGGCCTAAGGTTTTCAATAATTTTTGCATCTACCCAATAGATATCTGCTTTATCGCCTTTATTGTCATACGACCGGTGAAAGAAAAAGTACTTTCCATCTGGGGTCACACTACCAAATTGCTCTTGGAATTTTGTGTTTATCTTATCTCCTAAGTTTATCGCAGTTCCCCATGAGCCATCTTGCTGTCGGAAAGAAATATGCAGATCACTATCACCATATCCACCGTCTCTTTCACTATCCCATATAATGTAAGACTCATCTGGCGCAATGAAGGGGTGAGCGGTCCATTTACCCGTGTTTATTTCTTTGCTCACAGATCTAGGCGCCTCACGTTTGCCATCTATTAATCGTGAATAACGAATATTGCCTATTTCAGTTGCCTCATCAAAATAGTAAGTGCCTTTAGATGAAGCTGTGAGACGCATGATAGGCAAATCATTGAAAGGGGCATCAAGACTTTTCACCTCAGACCAACCAGAGTGGGTTCGCTCCCTATAGGCTTTCCCCAAGTGCAAAATATTACCGTCAGGGGAAACAAATGGTTGCCCGGCTCTGGGTGGTACAACAGACTCGATCCATTGTTTATCTTTGTATTGAATGACAAACAAAGTATTCTTTTTATATTCCCCCCCTCTTCTTCGAAAATAGAACTCTTTTAGATCGGGACTAAAGGCTGCTGATCCAGCCCTAAATCCCTTATCAAGAATGCTAGGAGCAAAACGTTCAGAGATCAAACCTGGCGGCTTTTGCCCAAGATATAGTTCTTTTGAGGCTGGAGATTTATCTTTACTATAACTATTGCCACTCATACTTATCATAGAAAAGAGTAAAACGATTGAAATACGATGCATAATTTATCCATAATTTGAAATCAAGGAATTATTTAACTTCCATACTAAATTCGCTTTCACTGATATAACGCTTAAATGTGATTGAGAAGGTAGTCACTTCAAGCAAGTCATTTTTAAAATATCTGACATCCTTATGACTGTTAGATGATTTTGTTTTTACGGCGAAAATCAATTTTTTGGGTGCATATAACGCCCGCCGCACAGGCGAGCAACTTGTTGCGAGTCCAGCACATGTAGTGCGCGCTTGTGCCGGCGTTTGTTAGGCTTTGCGCCACAACTCGATTGTTCTTGACTCAGGAGCCTCTCCCCATCGGAGAAAGATATTACCTTGGCTTGGACTCTTTTGCGTAATAAAGACTACTACCTTATTGTCAAAGCTGCAACTCTCTAGATACAGCCAAACAGATTTCGATTTCACCATAACGGCCTTCGGGCTGACCAGATCAAACTCCTTTGGAATATCCTCTCCCGTTAATAGGGACATACCACCTTGAGAAATGAGTTTGACAGCTTCTGTATAAAGAGACCCGAGCTGTTGATGTGATAATTTTTTGGCAACATCTACTCTTTCAGCTTCTTCCGTGCACTCAACACCGCCGCAGCCCACTAATGTAAAAATTATCATTGTAAGCAACACATATCTAAACATTACAGGACCTTTTAAGAAGCCTAACGCCGAGATCAGTCGCGGCTAAGTTTATGCGCTTTTGCGCAAGAATTGAGCGAAGCGACAGCGCAAAAAGTGCATAAAATTTGCCGTCGGCTGCATCGCCTAGTTAAAACCTATCACTCTTTCCAAGGGTCACCCTCGGAGCTAGCCGTTCCCATCACTGGTCTCTCTGATTCCAAAACTGCCTTTTCTTGCCTTATTTTTAGCCAAGAGTAATAAAAAATACTAAGCGCAAAGACATTGAAGAGTAGAAAAAACACAGATGCAAGGACTCTATTTCCTGTAAATGGCACATCGTATTTTCTGAATTCTCTTCTCGCCACCTCATTTACTGCCCATCCGTAAACCAAGCCGGACAGAACCACTACTATCACAGTGCTGATGTAGTGGGGAATGAACATTCCCCCGATTCCGATTGGGATGATTTGTGATAGTAGCCCAAGGATTATTGCTAAGATGAAATTCATATTCTTTTGAGTATTCAGTGTTTCTTGGTTTCGAGTTTTAACATTTATATAGTGTTCGCCGTGACCACTATTATCCTGATTACTGCCCCGGAAGCAATTCTGCGCCGTTTACCCATAATCCGCATTAAAAACAGTTACTTACATGGATTTGGAACAATCGTACAAAATACGATCATTCTCTCCAGAGTAAAAAACCGGCTCAGTGGCCGGTTTGGGTGGTTGGGTGTCTGGTAGAGACAGCAATCACAAAGTAGCTAATTTATAGCTCTAAAACGCAAAAGTGCCAAATTTGCGTAACCCCAAAACTTACGATAGATCTGGCTTGGGGTTGTCCATTTTTTAAGAATGGCTACCCCAAGTTAGAGGTCGAGTATCGGTCCCATAACAAGATGATCTATATGACACATAATCCTCGTATTGCGGCTGCTTTGAAGTGTAGCTAACAACCAGCCCGATAACATGCGCTTGTTAACCCCTTACCGCTACGTAAATGCCGCTACCTATGAGCATTGAACCAGAACTAGCCCTAAGAAGACGCGCTTTTTTGGAGTTAGAATAAATGGATTTGGCTTTATAAGCTATGTAGGCATAGCCAAACATCACGCCGCCAACAGAAAACGTTGCGATGGCATACAATAAAACCGCATCGGAGACTGCTACATTTGATAAGTCTAGGAATGCAGGAAAAAAGCTAAGGTAGAACAAAATAGCTTTTGGATTGCTTAGAGTTGTGATGAGACCAGCCGCAAAGCTGGCAGTGTGTCTTGGCGCATTAATAGCCCTGCCAGCACTAGTATTTGGAGTTGATGAGAGTATTGATATACCCAGCCATATTAAATAGGCTGCACCTAGATATTTGATGACGAAGAATAACTCACCGAGCACATTTGAAAGAGTTGCCAAGCCAAGTAGTGCAAGAGTTATAAAGACGAAATCACCTGTAACGATGCCTGCAGTAGTAAACAAACCGTGGCGCAAACCTGCGGACGTTGATCTTGCGGTGACGGTTAATACTCCAGGCCCCGGTATCAAGGCTAGAACAACCATTGATATAAATAGTGCCATGGAAGTAGTCGGAGTCATGTTCTCTCTCGTAGGGTAAACATTTATATAGTGGTGGTCGTGACCACTATTATCCTGATTACTGTCTCTAAATCAATTATGCGTCACGCCATTCATATGCTCTCCCCCTCAATAACTCCAAACAGCAGGCCGGGTACGCTCACCCGGTATAGGCTCAAGATCATCCAGGTGCAGGAATCGGCCCTTGTAGGGACCATGCTACTTTACCCCAATGCCAGTAAACCCTTCCTCTATCGCAATCCTCAGCAGCTCATAGGCACGCCCACCAGAAACTGATACATCCACAGCCTGCTCAGTGGTATGTGTCATGGTCGATCCGATACTGGCGCAGTGGTCCTGGCAGCGATAACCAGAGGTGATTACCATCGGCTTGGCAAACCGCTCCCTGACTCTGATTAACCGGCGCAGCGTGTCATCCGAGAAGTGGAGTTTCCCGCAACAACGGCAGGACAGCTCCGCTTTCGTGAAGTAGGCGTTCTTGAACATGGGGGTTCCCAATACGAAAAAGCCCGCACTGGGCGGGCTAGGACTAATCAGAACAAAACTCAGATTTAGAATCTACATTGATCCAAGCTTCGTCGTAATTTTCATACCACTTATGGACGAATGTCGAGGTACTCAGGAGATGCATGGTTTGCATTTTTTTCATCACAGCTTGAAATGTCAGGCCATGAAAAATCAACACTTCTATCTGCAATCGTAGCTGATAAAAGCATTGAGTATCCTCTATCCACCTGCTTGGGATCTTCAAAATCTAGCTTGCACCAATTATCTGAACAAGATTGATCTGTAGTGAAATATACACTTCCATCGCCATGAACTATCACTCGAGCAACCTTTTCACCACAGTATGATGCTGAGTGCACGACATTACTTGAAAGAACTAATGCAGCCACAGAAAAAGTCATAGATTTTATTAATTTCGACATTTACTTTTGTCTCCCCAAATCACAGCATTAAAAATTAATATAGAAGCAAGTGGGGCATAACTATACGCTATGGCGCTTTAATTGCCTACTGCTACAAAGAACTGGATCTTGCTAGTTAAGTGCCATACCTGACACACACTGCAAACATTAGGGGGCAGTGACTCTGGAGCAAAAAATTGAATTTTGGACATAAATAAGCCCCGCCAGCTTTACCAGACGGGGCTTTCAAAGGGGGGTATGGTCCCGCTGCGCATACTTCGCGACAGCTTATACAAAGTTAGTCCATATTGACGTATGGTGTCAATACATACAGGCTGTTTTTAAATACAGTTATGCGGCATTCTGCGACAAAAAGAAAGCTTCCACCGTTGCTTCAACAATTTGACACATTTTTTCAACCCAGGGCTTTGACTTTTTGACCTTCCTGGCCACATCCTGCATTTCCCACCGGTAGTAATACCGGAACCAAAAAACCTTCCTCTCTAACGCAGCCTTCTCCTTGTCCTGTCGCCTGGCTATCACATTCAGGTAAGCCAGTACTGCAGCATCCGTAAGGGCTGCTCTCTCGTAATCTATCGGTACCGAGCCCTCCCTATGCCCTGAGATCATCCTTCGCCCAAATGCCGCCATACGGGGCCAGCTCACCGAATCCCCCGCACGTTCAGGATAGGCCCTGGACCACTCCCACAAGCGCTCGCGAATGCTGATTTCATTGACCATCTTTTCCCCTATCTCGATTAACCAACAAATTGTCGGAATCTCTTAGACGGCTCAGCCTGGTGTACCTCCGCCGTCCATACATCCATGCGGAACTGGTTGAGCTTGGCTTTGAGGTTATCGATGCCCGGCTCACCACGGCGGTGCTTGGCAGTGATCACTTCCACCAGGCCGGGGTTCAGGGAATCAAAATTATCTTTGTCCTCCCGGTACAACAACGCCACGATATCGGCGTCCTGCTCGATGGAACCGGAATCGCGTAGCTGGGACATATTGGGCCGACCACCCTTGGCCGCTTCGCGGTTGAACTGGCACAGTGCCAGCACCGGTATATCCAACTCCTTTGCCAACGCCTTGAGTCCGGCAGAGACGCCAGCTACCTCCCGCTCGCGGCTCATCCCATCGCCACGCACCTGTTGCAGGTAATCCACCACAATCAATGACAACGGGCTCTTGCGGTGTTCACGGCGGGCACGACTGGCAATTTGGTTGATGTGCAACGCACCCTGGTCATCCACCCCCAGATCTATGCCTTTGAGTTTGTTTACGGCATAGGTCAGGCCCTGGCTGTGCTGGGCGTAAAAACCTTTGCGGTCATCGGAGTTGTCAGAGTCGGCGAGCCCTATGGGGATGCGGCCAATCATGCCCACCAACCGGCGGTAAAGCTCCCGGCGGCTCATTTCCAGGGAGAAGACCAGGGCGCGGTTGCCATTGAGCGCATTGTGCGCAGCCACCTGCATGGCAAATACGGTCTTTCCTGTACCAGTGGTCCCAGCAAGGATTACCAACTCACCACCACGCAGCCCTTTCCAACGGCGGTCTATGCAATCCCAGCCGGTGTGTACCCGCTCGATCTGCTCGCCAGTCTCCAGGCGGTTCCAGTCCTGCAGAACCTCCCTGGCTGCCCCATCCAGATCTTGAGGGCCTGTACCGGTATCTCGGGCACGCTCCAGGTCGGACAGGCTGGACTGGCATTCGCCGATAATCTCCGTCACAGACCGGATTGGCGCGGTGTAAACGGCTTTGCTGAAATCATCGAAAGCAGCCAGCAACTTACGGCGATGGGCGTGGTCAGCAGCAATGCGGGCGTAGGTTCGTACATTCGATGCCCCTGGGGTCTGTTCACACAGTTCAGCCAGGTAGGCAACGCCTCCTGCAGACCCCAGCTTTTTGGTGCGGTTCAGCTCCTCACCCACAGTAAACGCATCCACTGGCTGGGAGTTCTCTGCCAGGGATTTGATGGCTGTAGCGATAGTGCGGTGTGCCGGAGTCATAAAATCCGACCGGCCTACAATCTCGAATACGTCCTCGATGGCGGAGGGGTTGATCAGGAGTCCACCAAGAACCATCTGCTCTGCAGCGATCAAGGTGTTCTGCTCGTCCCGGTTCAGACGCTTGGCCATCATGCCGCTGCTCCCTTTGCGTTTTCGGTGATGCGTGGATAATTATTCGGGTCAGTCAACCACTCCAGGTCGGCCCTGTGGGAACCATTCAGCCACTGCTGGCTGGCGCAGAAGGCGAAGAATTCATCAAACCAACCCAACTCGCGGTTTGCGCGTTGCGTCCACAGGTAGGTCAGGAACTCCCGCCTTCGGTCGCTCAGGGCTGTCACCGGCACGTTGTTGGGCAGGTTGCGGTGGTAAGACTCGATAATCCGGTCAAACGGAATGATCTCCGGTTGCTCGTCCTCCCAACGGCGTTGGTTCAGGTAGGTGGTTGGGTGCAGCCTGTCAAAACCGAATTGGTTGGCCAGCAGGCGGTGTTCGATATCCTCGGCAAGCAACTCCGCAAACGGCTCTGCATCCCGTTTGGATTTTTTCAGGTTGGCCAGGAAGGCGGCATGCGCTTTTCGCTTGCCCACCCTTGGCAAACCTGCTGACCAGAATCGATCGAACGCCGAATCGATCATAGTATTGGTTTGTTCTATGGTTTGTTCATTGGTTTGTTCTTTGTTCTTGGCTGCTGAGTCCAAATTGGACTTGGTCTCTGAGTCCAAATTGGAATTGGTATCCCCACCCAATTTGGTCTCCCCACCCAATTTGGTCTCTGATACCAACTTGGTCTCTGAGTCCAAATTGGCGGGGACCGTTAGAGTGTATTCATTGCCCCCGGTGAATCCCCTTTTTTTCTTTTTCAACCAACCTTTTTCGGATAGCGCCTTGGTCAGTTTCGACACACGGGTTTTGTCTTTGATCTGTGCACGTTCAGCCAATGATTCCAAACTGGGCCAGACGGTATTCGTGTCCTTTCCACGAAAAGAGAACAGAGAAAAAAGGACGCGACGCTCGGGGTCAGTGAGACGACCATCGGTCAATACCTCCAGGGGGGCGACAATAAGGCTCATTTTTCACCCCCATTCAAAACAGCAGACTTTCGATAGGCACGGTCAGCATCCGCCGCCGCCTTGATTTGTTCAGGTGGGATTTGGAGTAAGGCACGCGCTAACTCACAAGCCGGGAGGCCCGTTTGTTGTGCGCGTTCATTCACGCAATACAGGACAAAAAGATCGGAGTCTTCCATTATCGCCTCCGTCCGCTTCTGCGGCTCTTCAATGGTTTTGATAGTGTCCGTTACATCAAAAGCTGCCGGTCTTTCACCAGCTCGATTTTTTAGACCCTTGGCTTTGTTTCTTCGCGATAGCGTTGAACGCTCTCTAATCGCTCCAAGTCTTCGCGCTCACTTTCAATAACATTTACCCACTCACCTGCAAGGTGGGCACCCAAGGTGGCCAGCTCCTGCGTAGTGGGGTGGTTATCGGGCATGAAGGAAATAGCGAGAAATAGAGTGCGCAGCTTTTCTACGGCTTCTAAGCTAACGCCAGCGAGGTCAAGGGATTGGGTAATAAACTGATCTGCCCGAGCAGCGGGCACAACTGGGGCGTGGTTAGGCATGATAGCCTCCTGATATGGCGAGTTAGCCGCCACACAGGAGTTGCGAATCTCGAAATGGTGGCGGGGTAAACGGGTTCGCAATACCGCTATCAGGAAACGGCGGGCCCGAAGGCCCCCCGAATACCCCACCATAACAAGGAGGTTTCGCGCACAAAAAAAGACGCTTACAGCTAGAGGCGTCTTCCCGGCGCCTGATAAAAACGGGTTGCGAACCCCGGCTCCCGATTTTGCGGGAGCGGGATAAGCATAGGACCGTTCTCCGATTCCTGTCAACCGGGGAAACTGGCTTTTCCGTATAGACGCCTGTTGCATTTTCTATGCCCTTCACCAATAACTTCTGCACTGTTTCGTGCCGAACTCTCCCGGCTGTCACACCACTGGGCAGGTGTCGCCATTCCCGGTATGCTGAAAGCTCCCAAACCAACAGCAACGGAGAATTGCTATGAACGACTCGCACGAACGCATCGCAGCAGACATACTCATTTCCATGATTCGCATAGGTGAGGAAAACTCAGATAGTCTTGCCTCTCTCGCCAAATACTCAAGCCTGGAAGGTGCAGTTGAAAAAGTTTCAGCCGCCTATCAAAAAATCTTCGATACAGTAAGAAATGCTGGAAAACAGAAATAACTTCAGCTTTTCGGGTCCGGCATTGGCACTGGCTGGGCCCCATTCAATCTGTTAATCGCGCTCTGAATGTTGCCAACCCAAAACTCAACATCACATCCCTGGCGCGCTGCGAGGTCCGTCGCCTGGTTGAGTATCTGTTCACGCGTTAGAGATACCTCGGGCTCAGGCTCCCTTTGGCGGGCCCCTATAGGGCTTTCAGACCCTAGCGCCTCGCCTTGCTCCGGTTTAAGGAATTGCACAATTTCTGACAGCTTTACCCGGACCTTCAAAAGCTCAACTTGGTGTCTGCTGTAGTCCACACTTTGCCGGTCATTTTGATCCGCCTGGCTCAACGCTTGCTGGGCCTCATCAATCTTTTTGATTGCGATCTGGACCTTGGCAACCACTCTCTCTTTGGGCTGGATTAGAACTACGTCCTGGCTATTGATCAGTGCAGAAAGGCTTTCGGCTACCAGCGCTGCTCCTTGCTCCGTTTTGAGGAATTCCGCGACCTCACTGTGTATGCTTTGCTTGTCCATCCTTTTCTCCTGTATGAATGACCATGGTTGGCTATTGATTAACCAGTTCTTGCCTTGCCTCCATACTGCTATTGGTGGCAGCTCTAGGGCCTTCGCCCCAGATGTCGGGGCGACAATCTGCCAAAGGGATGCCTGTTTCAGCAGACAACTTGCGAGCGAGCTTGTGGCCTGGCCGACCATTTCCGTAAGCAATCCGAGAAAGGTAGGCACCAGTGGTATCTACTTTCTTGGCTAGCTTTTCCCGCTCCTGCAGGGACAGGGATCGAATGTGGTAATTGAGATTCATGCAGAAACTATATTAAAAAGGTATAGTTTCAGTCAAGAAGGTTTAGTTATTTGCCTGAAAATTGGCACTTAACTAAACCTTTTAGGGTCATTAACGGTCGTTAAAGGTTTGATAAGCTGGCGCAAACTCTGATGGTTTATGCAACGATGGATATCAACGAAATAAGGCGTGCGAACATACGGCTGCTTGCTGCTGACTACAAGAACAGGCGGGCGTTTGCCGATGCTATTGGTCGCTCTGAACAACAGCTCTACCAATTGATCGGGAAAAATGCCACTAAGTCTATCGGTAGCCGCATCGCTCGGGATGTAGAACAGAAGTTGACTCTCAAAGAGTATAGTCTGGATGTTTTGATGGAGTCGGCAGAAAACCAGCCATCAATTACTCCTGACGGCATTGATCTGGAACTATTAGAGAACTGTATTGAGGCAGTCGAAAACGCCATCGAAAGCCAGGGGATACAAGGAATGCCGGCAGGAAAGAAGGCGCAAGCAGTAGCAGTAGCATACAGTGCAGCCCTTGCCAGTAGTAAAAACCAAGTTGCTCCTGTAAATTTTATCGTCAGGACACTTTCACGGTGACTCTCTAACCGGCTCCACAGTATACATTTTGAGTACAATCACACTCCGCACAACTTTATATATCGATCCTGATATATTTATAGCAACCCCACGTAATTAGCTCTGTTTTAGTACTTGGTGCCAGCATGAATTATCCACATTGCCCCAAGCCTCGGGGCACTGAGTTCTCTTTTCACACTTCCGGCACTGGACTGGAAAGGTAGACTGAACCGCACTATCAGCTACTCTCTGAAGCCGAGATGCTTCCTGGTTCTTTTTCTTGTCTTTGGTCAGGCACACCAATTCCATAAACCACACCTCCTGTGGGTCAAGCTCAGTGCATCACAGTAAACTAGAATGACTGTCCTATATAGCCTCTTTGGGTAATTTATTACTTAGCAACTCTGCATATTTTGTAGAGTTATTCACGCGCACTCTGCAAACTTTACCGACCAGATCAATTTGATCGAGCAGACGGTCAAAATGTTTATCGAGCGCATGAGCTCAGCCAAAGTTAACAGGCCCACCGCTTTGGCATCATTATTTTCAAGCTTCACCAGAACAATCATGGAGCCAAATTGTCATGCAATAGAATTTTGGGCATACAGATGTCACCAAATTAGCCCTTAAGTTCAGACCCACTCTCAAATGCATTCCCACCAAATGCCCCAACGCCCTGCTTAAAGCTCTTTTGAAGGATCACGAGCCGATAAGCTCACCAATATGAGAAGAAATCACCGCCTTTTTACAAAAACTATACTTTTTTGGTTTTATTTACTGAATCTTTTTAGTATAGTTAAATTGAAGTCCCAAGGTTAAGTAAAACTATTGCATTGAGGGGGAGCGGTCACGCATACCACCAGCTCAACCACTCCATGCAACAACTCTACAAAGGAAGCCAAGTGATGGAGTACAGGAAACTGGCCCCCCGTCAGGCTGAAGCGCTGACACACCGCGCTCGCGGCCTTAGCAATGCTGAAACCGCCGCCGCTATGCGCTGCTCTATCGCCAATGTCGCCAACCTGTTGACTGAATGCTTCTTTAAATTGCACGCACGTAACAGTACCGATGCCGTCGCTAAAGCCATTAAACACGGCCTGATCCAGTTCGGCCTGCTCGCCTCCATTCTCGTCAGCGCCGGCCCGGAGGCTCAGGAACAACTCCGCACCCGATTCCAGCGCAAACCCACCATTAAAACTATTCGCATACGTAACCAGGGAGGGAGCACCGCATGAAGGGCATCAAATTTAGATCAATCCCGATCACCGACTCAGGGGGAAATCCCAACAGGCCGGTGCTTAGCAAAGAAAACGTTGTGCTGCAGGGCAATATCCTTGGGCGGATAACTTGCCAACGTGGGCTCGACGGCAGCCTGAACTACCACGTCTGCCTGAATGTAAACCTCTCCAGTGCTCTGGGGGCAGGCCTGGCACAGGGCCACGGCGCAAACCGTGCAGAAGCTATTAAAGACGCCCTCATCAAAAGCCGGGAAGCGGCAACGGATTACCTCGCAACCCTCGATCACCTTGCACAGCAAATCAATGAGAGTGAGTTCGCATGAACTCTGAAGCGGTTTCACCAACGGACTACAGCGCCCACGCCTTTCTGGAAAAAGCCGCTCAGCATATGCGCGACCGCGCTTTGCAGCGAGACAGCAAAGACGGCGAGCGCTCCATGGCCAAAACCGTTGCCGCTTTTAATGCCCTCTACGGGTTTGATCTCACGGAAGAGCAGGGATGGCAGTTTATGGTGCTGCTCAAACAGTCCCGTGCAAGCTGCGGGGTGTTTGTACCAGACGACTACGAAGACGGCGCTGCGTACTTTGCCCTGGCCGGTGAAGCCGCAGCAAAGAACAGAAAGGAGGAATAAATGTACGTCTATACGCAAACTGAACCGGGACTGTGGACCGTAGGATTTTATGAGCCAAATGGTAAATGGGTGCCGGAGTCAGATCACACAAGCACCGAAGAGGCAGCCCAGCGTGTTGCATATTTGAACGGAAGCAAATCGGAATAACTTTCCACCGCGCCCCTGGCGCATTCAGCCATCTGTACCCCCACTGCTTGGGCCGCAGGTACTGGGCCCTTTTTTAAAAGGAGCAATATTTAATGAGGCGATACGCAGTTTTTTGCGGTAGCTACAACCTGATGATAGGTGGCGCAAAAGATTTATTGGAGTCATTCGAAACCCTCGAAAAGGCAAAAGAAAAAGTGGAGAAAATTCCCAAAGAAAATTCCTTTGCTAACTGGGTACAAATCTTCGACAAAGAAACCGAAGAAGTAACCGTTTATACCATCGTTGACGGCAAGTTAAAGGAAAGGAAAAACGAATAATCACACCCCTAAATAACTCCCTCAGCCCGCCTAGTGTGGGCTTTGTGGGTGACAGTATTTAATATTTTAATCAACTTGGTACAAGAAAATGAATGAAATTTGATTTTAGAATCACTGGCGAAAATTAGACTGTTTTTTCTTCTCTTGATTGACAGTCTATTTTTCTTCCCCAACTAGGAGTGGTGATCTCGAGTCCGGTGGAAGGCCGGCACCCAATAAAAGGAATTCGCATGAAACATTTAATCGTGCCCATAGATATTCGCAACGGTCGCCCACTGATCACCAATACGATGAAATCGCAATGCATTGGTGAGCACACCTTCTTCCGAGAGGAAGCCTGCGGCCAGTGCTTACTTGAAGGCCATCGCGATGACTGTGAATACTGCCAGGGCTCCGGCGAATATCTACAGGAAATCACCGTACCCTGGACTACCGCCAAAGAGATTTACAAGGCTATGACAGAAGCTGCGGTCAGGGGTGAGGGCTGAGTTGTGAGACTCTGGCAATCCATCACCGGCATCGCCGCACTCATTTTCTGCGGCACCAGCC
The DNA here is from genome assembly GCF_047289955.1 of Microbulbifer jejuensis. Classification (NCBI taxonomy): domain Bacteria; kingdom Pseudomonadati; phylum Pseudomonadota; class Gammaproteobacteria; order Cellvibrionales; family Microbulbiferaceae; genus Microbulbifer; species Microbulbifer jejuensis. The sequence continues at coordinate 89,177 of NZ_JBLBUB010000015.1, read as the reverse complement.
TCGCCTTTACTGTGCAGCTGTGGATCGCCATACCCAGCACTACCGGTAGCCAGGTAGTGGCCGGCCTTACCGCCGTTGCCCTGGAACTGTGTAAGTTTAGTTTTGCGCCGCTCGGACTCTGGTTGCGCTCCCAGGGACAGCTCAGTGGCCATGTCCTCCTCGCGCTCTGGCCATTACTGGTGGTGATCAGCATTGTCGCCACCGTTGGATTCCTCGCCACTCACAGCGAAGAGCAGCAGCAGCGCAGCACCCAGGGCAGCTTGGAATACCAAGCGCTTGAACAGCAGCTCAACAGCATTAAAGAGCAGATCAACAGCCTCAACGGCCTGATCGCCACAGACGCCGCCAACGGTTACCGCCAGCGCGCTATTGATACCACCCCCAAATTGCATGCCCTGGAAGCCCAGCGCAGCCAGCTGATCGAAAGCCTGTCCACGGCGCAACCAGCCACCAGCATACCCGGCGCGTTTAGCAGCCTGGCCAGCATGCTCAATACAGACCCCGTGCGATTACAGCACGCCGGATTCCTCGTCCTGGCAATCATCACAGATGTGGTAGGGCTGGTGGCGTTACTAGCGTTTAACGCTGCCTCAACGGTTTGTAAACGTTTAGCTAAACGGTCTAAACGGTTTTCAGCGCCAGATAAACAGTTTTCAACGGATTCTAAACGGTTTTCAACGGACGCTAAACGGTCGCGAACCGAGCCTAAACAGCTGCTAAATGACGCTAAACAGCTACCAACGGTAGATAAACGGTTGCCCAGGGAAGGGCAGGGCTCCTCAACGTTTCCTAAACAGTTTTCAACGGTTTCTAAACGGTCCTCAACGCCAGCTAAACGGTTTTCAACGGACCCTAAACGGTTTGTAAACGCCGGCTTCAGTCAGGAACAGATTGAACTGGCCAACCAAATTTGCGCCGGAGAGTTCGGCACCCGGCCCGTGTTACGCAACATCATCAAGTGCATTCGCGGTGGATACCCAGCCGCCAAACCCGTTTTCGATGCCCTGGAAAAGGCAGGAGAACTCACCCGTGAAGGCCAGAGGTTTTACCTGGATGGGTGCCAATAGGATAACCAATAGGCGCGGTTTTGATCGCGCAATCATTTACAGGATAGTGAGATGAGCGAAATACTAACCGATGCCCAGTTGCACAGGTTGACCGGCGCTAAATCCTCCGACGCACAGAAACTGATACTAGATGAGAATCAAATTCCCTATGTGCGTCGGAGAGATGGTAAGCCTGCAGTAACCTGGGAAATGGTCAATCAATCTCAGTTGACCTACAAGAATCGCTTTAATTCAAAGGATGCAAACATCCAATTACCCTCAGGCATAAACATGGGTGCAGCTAATGGCTAGGCCAAGAACCCCTAAAAATGCCTGGATGCCTCGCTGGGTTGAACTTTATTCCCGTGGCTACCGAGTAAAAATTCGCAATCGAGGGGTATGGCATCTTTGCGGCCCAGATGCCACTAAAGCGGAAGTGTGGACAGAATATGAGCGCTGGGAACAAGATCAGCAGGGTAAACCATTCACAATCTCCGACCTGATAGACCTCTATTTTGCCTCACCGCAATACACTAAGGAGTTGCGGACGCAAACACAAAAAGACTACCTCAGATATTCCAAAAGAATACGCGACGTTTTTGGTAATGCAAGACCAAACACTATCACTTCGCCAGTTATACAGCTATTCATGGATACAAGAGGCCAAGAATATCCAACAGCAGCGAATAGAGAGCGCACATTCCTTGCCATAATATTCCGTTGGGGAAAGGCTCGTGGCCTGGTATCAATTGAAGATCCGATCAAAGCCGTAAAGCCGCTCAAGGAGCGCAGGGGAGGGCGGTATGTAGAAGACTCTGAATACATGGCCTTTTATTCTTGGTTGGGCTCCCGTGGTCATGCAGCCCATCAAGCGGCAATGGAAATATCTTACTTATGTGGTGCTCGACAGCAAGATGTATTGGCCTTAAAAAGGCAGGATATTACCGAAGAGGGGCTACTGATCCGCCAGCAGAAAACTGGCAAAAATCAGCTAAAGCTATGGACCGAAAGACTGCATGATGCGGTTGATATAGGATTAAAAGCCAATAAAAACTCCGGGGCACAAAGCGTGCACTTGATTCGAAACAAGAGTGGACATGGCTTTACCCGCAGTGGATTCAACAGTATCTGGATTCGAGAACAATGGGCCGCCATAAAGGCTGGTACCCTTCCTGCCCGATTCCGGTTTCACGACCTAAAGATCAAAGGTATATCGGACTTCAAGGGGGATAAGCAAGAATTCAGTGGTCACAAAACACGCAGCATGATGGAGCGCTACAACCACACTGCTGACAAGGTAGCCTCATTAGACAAGGCAAGGATTAAGCAAAGAGAAGACAGCTCAGAAACTACTGGATAAGCATCCAAAAAAGGCAATCAGAAAAGTTAATGCTGTTAAAAATTACCCCTATGAATTACCCCTAAAGTTGCTGAAACAAGAAGCCCTAGAATCAGGATTTTTGTTAATGTATTGATTTTAAAGATTTATTTCTGCATGCTTGAAAGAAATTGAATACATGAACACAGGTTACGCCATCCTGAGCAAAGCGAACTTGTGATTGGCACAGAGAAGGCAGGTGCCCAATTATTGAAGCTTCACTAATCACGCCACTTTTGATCGGCGGGCTGAGATCACTAGTTTCTGACAGTGCGTGTGACATCACGTCACCATACAATGCGGCATGCTTTATCAGCAACCAATACAAGGTTGATAAAGAACCTGAAAACAACTTCTCGTTTACTGCTGAATGGATTGCGCATTCTGTTCGCGCACGATGAAGGGAGCCGCCACTAGGGTTTCCCGGAATCGGAGCGTAGTATAACGTTTTGATTACCATCCTTCTGGATGTGCTCACCGACCTTATCCGGTTTAGTGAGGGCAATTCCTCCTGTATGGAGCACATCAGTTGTTTGGGGGCCGTGTTATGCATTGCTCCAACGAGAAGTTGATCAATTTATTTTTCTGCTTTCAGATGTTGTCATCGGCCAGATCGTCGGCTAAACAACGGGGTTAAGTGATCGTGGTATGCACAGGCATCCATCAATTTTTTTAGAATAGTAGATAGAGCAGCACCTCACAACATACAGGGTTGATCAAACTATCATGAGAGACAAAGGGCAGGCTTCTCGGTCTGGCCAGCCGCCAGTCAACTCTCCTGAGCCTGCCGCGGACATTAAGATCTGATTGGCTATTTTCAATCTGTGCGCCCAGAGCATAAGTTGGATTGGGCGACTGACATATGAGAGAAAAAACGTTGACTTGCAGTATCTTTTCAATCAGTCCCGTCTGCTGATGATAGTGCGCTTAAAGATTCAACGATCACTTTGTGAAGCTGTTCATTTTCAAGAAGTGCTTTGATCTGGTATCTTTTCCCTTGGATCAACTGCTTGTGTTGTCAGGTTTGCGGTTTTATTTCTGACTGCTGTTTCTAGGTGTGATAGCTGAGAAATGTGCCAGCAGTTGGTTCACTTCTGAAATTTTAACCGAATGCAGTTTTGTATTAATTCAGCAATAGGTGGTAGACAAAAGAGAGTGGGGCAAGCGCTTCTGAGTGAAATTTGCACCGCAAGCTGTAAGCAACTTTTTATACTCAAAGGGTTACATAACATCAGTCCGTTGCTGGTGTGATATTTTCTTTTGGGCATTATTAACCTTCAAGGTTCAAGCATATGTTCAAGCATACATTTTTACAAATTGCCACTTCTGCAGCAGCAATTGCGATAGGCGCTATGGCACAGGCCAACAGTGCCGCCATGGTCAACCCAGCCAGCAGTGTTGTGGTGGGTTATTGGCACAACTGGTGTGATGGCGGAGGATACAAAGGCGGAAACGCACCTTGTGTCACACTGGATGAAATCGATCCGATGTACAATGTGGTGAATGTTTCTTTCATGAAGGTTTTCAATACCTCTGCTGGGCGTATTCCTACCTTTCAGTTAGACCTGGGTATTGGTCTTTCAGAACAACAGTTTATTGATCAGATTGGTGCACTGAACAGCCAGGGGCGTTCGGTCCTGATTGCTCTGGGCGGAGCGGATGCTCATATTGAATTAAGCGCAGGTGACGAGCAGCCTTTCGCAGATGAAATCATCCGCCTGACTGATCGCTACGGTTTTGATGGTCTGGACATCGACCTGGAGCAGGCAGCTATCACCGCTGCGGATAATCAGACGGTGATTCCTGCCGCATTACGCCTTGTTAAAGACCACTACAGGGCGCAAGGTAAAAACTTTCTGATCACTATGGCCCCGGAATTTCCTTATCTGACCAACAGTGGCAGGTACGTTCCCTATATTGAACATCTTGAAGGTTACTACGACTGGATCAATCCCCAGTTTTACAATCAGGGTGGCGATGGTATCTGGGTTGAAGGTGTTGGCTGGATTGCCCAGAATAACGATGCTCTGAAAGAAGAATTCATTTACTACATTTCAGACGCTCTGGTAAACGGCACTCGAGGTTTCCACAAAATTCCTCACGACAAGCTGGTATTCGGCATTCCTTCCAATAATGATGCGGCAGCTACTGGTTTTGTTCAAGACCCTCAAAAACTGTACAACGCTTTTGAGCGCCTAGATTCACAAGGTCAGGGCCTTCGTGGTGTCATGACCTGGTCTATCAATTGGGACATGGGCACCGATGCATCGGGCAATCTCTATAACGAACGGTTTATCAAAGATTACGGCCCATTTATCCTCAGTAACTCACCAACTCCGCCACCAGCAGTGGAAGGCAAACCTGTTTTTAAAGGAATTCAGGATGTCCGTACTTTGCAGGGGCGTTTATTTGATGCTCTGGCTGGCGTGAGCGTCAGGGATTCTGAAGACGGTGATCTCACTGGCGCTATTCGGGTTGATGGCTATGTGGATACCCATACCATTGGTACCTATGCACTCACTTATCATGCAACAGATGCTGACAATAACACGACTTCTGTTGTTCGCTCTGTCGAAGTGTACAGCCTGAAACCTGTGCTTTCCGGTGTTGCCAGCACTATTATCCTGTTAAACACGCCGTTTGATGCAATGAGTGGTATTACTGCCAGTGATGCTGAAGACGGCAACCTGACAGCTACTGTGCGAGTGTCTGGTTTTGTAAATACCGCAATCGCTGGTGTATACACACTCACCTATTCCGTTACCGACAGTGCGGGCCAAACCGTAACCGCTGAGCGGAAAGTGACTGTGTCCGACGGCTCTAGCTGTGCCAACCCCTGGGAGTCCAATGCCACTTATTTACAAGGCGACGAAGTCTCTCACAACGGCATTCAGTGGATGGCTGGCTGGTGGACCAGGGGTGAGGAGCCTGGAACCACCGGAGAATGGGGTGTATGGCGTGAAGTGCCCGACAGCTCTTGCGGCAGCGGTAGTGAACCAACGCCTGATGCAAAGATAACCGTTTCCGCTGTTGCTGCTGAGTACACTGCGAACAATGGTGAGGTAAACCTGTCTCTGCATGTTGCTGTAAACGAAGCGATGGATCTTATGGTCAGAATTACTGATCAGAATGGAACTGCTGTCAGTAATCACAGCCTGGCGGTTGTCAGCACTGCCAACCTGCCAATGACCATCAACAATGCAGAAGCCGGTCTCTATACATTGACGGTGACAGGTACAACAGTAACTGGCGAAACGATAAACCACAATACCAATTTTGTTGTTAAGGCTGGCGGTAGTGACACTCCTCCGGGTGAGTATCCACAGTACGACAGCAATGCCAATTACAATGCTGGTGAAATCGTGATCGGCAGCGACAGTGCTTTATATGAGTGCAAGCCATGGCCTTATTCTGGCTGGTGCTCAAACTCCTTGTATGCACCAGGCAGTAGTATGCACTGGCGGGATGCCTGGACCAAGCTTTAACGAAAACACCCAAAGGTGAAACTGCGGCGGCAGCACCTAAAGGGGGCCATACCGCCAAAGTTGCCGCGAAGCGGCGACTTTGGTCGTACCAACGCAAATAGAGTGCTGGTTAAATAAGCCTCACTTACTAACAAGACGGAAGAGAAGAATGCCCTCCTCTCGGGACCGTATGAGGCATGGACGCCGATTACGAGCGTACAGGGAGGTATTCACAGCGTGTCCCGAGAGGAGGGTATTCTTTGCTTCCGACCCAGTAGTATGTCGTCATTCTGCTTGCATTCGTTCTTTGTTTAATTTTGCTTAAATGGCTGAGAAACTCCCTAAAGTGATATAGAAAAGGATTAGTAAATTTAATAAAAATGAAAATCGCCGACATGAGAAGATGCATGCCGAAGAGCGCCGTACCGGTTAAAATTCCTCAGGCGATATGCTTCGGTGCCCTGCGAGCAGTTGCCGCACCGTAGTAAAATCCACAACACCGCTATCCACGTAAGTGGGCTTGCCCAATAGGGGCGGATAACCGTCACCGCCCGCTGCCAGGAAACTGTTGGTGGCCAGCCGGTAGACCCGGTCGGGATCAAGGGATCGCTTGTCCTCGCCGAGGGTAAGATTGCCATCACCTGTCAGAGAGATACCGCTAAACTGAATTCCGCGTTCATTGCGGGGCAACAGCGCTATCGCCTCCAAGTACTGGCGCAGCTCCCTGCCATTGAAATCCACATAGCCCACGGTATTGGCAAAGGGCATCACCTGCATCAACGATTTGACGGTGACATCACCTTTATACAGGTTATCGCGAATGCCGCCACCATTGGTGATGGCGATATCCGCGCGGGTAAACTGCCTGAAAGCTTGGGTAATCAGGCTGCCCAGTGGGCTGACGTTGGGGAAATCGCGCTTATCGCGACGGTCAAAGGTCTGCTCGGCGCGAGTAATGACCTCGCGCAGGGCAGCACCGCCTTTGTCCTGGAATTCATGCAGGAAAGCCTGCAGATCCTCGTCGGGCTTGATCCTGGATTGTACGAACGCCTGTTTATCGCTTTGAGGTGTTTTCAGGTTGACCGGTATCAGGCGGTAGTCAACCAATTGAACGGTGTCCTTGCCGACAATAAAGTCTGCCCGGCCGACATATTTGCCCCATTCATGCGCCTGCATTATCCAGCTATTATTTTCAAAATCGGGTTTGCAGGGGGCGCCTGGTTGGTAATCTGCAACCAGTTCCCCCCGGGTGTCGGTGCATACCGGCTGCTGGGAATGGCCGCCCACGATAATGTCGATACCATCCACCGCCCTGGCGAGGGCGACGTCGGTACCGACTGAGTCTATATCGTGGCCCATATGGGTAAGTGCAATGACCAGGTCGGCCTCTTCTTGCAGCCCTGGCATCAGCCGTCTCATCTCTTTCTCCGGCAGGACAAAACTGAAATCTTTCACATACTGCGGGTTGCCAATTTTTTCAGTGGACCGGGTGATCAGGCCAACAACGGCAACACGCATCCCACCCTTGTCAAAAATCTTGTAGGGCTTGAACAGCCGCTCACCAGCACTATCATAGATGTTCGCCGAGAGAAAATCGAAGCTCGACCAGTTTTGCTGTTTTCTGATGACCTCAAGCGGGTTGTCAAATTCGTGATTGCCAACCGCCATGGCGTCGTAGCCCATGCGGCTCATGCCTTTGAAATCCGGTTCGGCATCCTGCATATCGGATTCCGGTACGCCGGTATTCACATCGCCGCCGGAGAGCAGCAATGTGTGACAGCCCTCGGCCGCGACCTCCGCGCGGATCCGCTCAACCAGCGTTTTGCGCGCGGCCATGCCGTACTCGCCGTGCTGGTTGTGCCAGAAGCGGCCGTGGTTGTCGTTGGTATGCAACAGGGTCAGGCAGACGCTTGGATTGTCCTGCGCTGAATGTACCTTGTGCGCAAAACCAAACCACAGCAACTGTGCCATTACAAATAGTGTTGCCAAGAGTGTTGTGCAAAAGCGCATACCTTGTCGATATTGTTTCTGGGTGGTCATAGCTGCTCCCGTCTAATTAGATGAATGCGCCTTCTGCAAAGCTGGAATTCCACTGTCCGCGATGCCTGTAGGTGAAAAAGCCGGCGTTAAGCACCGGCGCTGAATACTTCCGATAGGCAATCAAAAGGTGTATTTCAGCCCCAGCTTCACACGCCAGGTGGATTGCTCAACCTGAAAGCGTTCGTAATTGTCGGTATTCAGACCGCCGAAGGGCTCATAGTAGATATACTGGCCGCTTTCATTCACGTCGTAATCGAACAGTATCTGCTGCGGGAATTCCAGGTCGTACACCTTACCCCAGTCGTCATTCAACAGGTTGGCGAAGTTATCTATGGTGAGGTAGATCACACTGCGGTGCTCCGGCAGGAAGCCGGGCATTTCCTGGGTAATGGCCAGATCCATGGTGGTTACCCAATGCATGGTGTCGGAATACTTGTCCACCTGCCCCCCGGCATAACCGGCCACGCCCGCCTGCCGTGCAATCTCCATAATCTCTGCATAACTCAGGCCGCTTTCGAAGTCCATTATGGAATCGCCTTCGCCGGAGGGAATATAGGGGAGGTAGATGTCAGAGTCATCGAAGCTCGGCTGGTCACCGAGGTCATCGTCCCTGAAAGCACCCAGTGTCCAGGAGAAGGGGCGACCGGAGCGGCGCTCCAGGAAAAGATTAAAGTTGGTGGCATAACCCGGCACAAACTCCTGGCGATAACCCAGGTTCAGTACGAAGCGGTGTTCAATCTCGTAATAGGCGGTACCTTCCAGCGGCAGACCACGATTCTCCACCACTTCGTATTGAAAGTTGGACTCCGCAGTGGAGCTGGTGCCCGGATTGACCTCGGTGATGTCCTGGTGGGTATAGGACAGATTCAAGGAGAGGCCGCTGTCAAACGTCTTGTTCAGGGCGGTGGTCCAGATGATGCTGCGACCACCGTTGTCCACATTGGTCAGCTCCAGGTCGTAGTTGCCCTCAAACTCGGTACCGGCGTAAATATTGTCCCAGATGATGCGATCGCCAACGCGCTTGCCATTGTCCACCCGTGACAGGTCGCGCCAGTAAACGGCATTTTCCCGCTCCACATAGGTCAACTCGGTGGTCCAGTTGAAGTCTGCGCCCAGGCCGGGAATATCAAAGGTGTAGTCGGCGGCCAACTGGTAGCGCCAGTCAGACGGTAGTTTGAAATCCGGATCTATGCTGTTGGTGCTGCCGGCGCCTGGTGCCAGTGCGTCCCTGGCCAGCTGGGGTACTCCGGTAAAGTCCACAACGACCGGGTCCAGACTGGTGAGGTAGACGGAATCCTTGGTGGTGCCGTCATTGGTATAGGCATTGGACACCCACACCAGGGGCATGCCGCCGCTGTAACGGCCGGCGCCACCGCGCAGGGTCAGGTCGTCACGCAATTCCCAGGTAAAGCCGATCCGCGGCAACCAGATATCATGGCCATCCAGGTTTTCCGTATTGGAGTAACCGTAGGTTGCCTCGAAATTGCTGTTGCGATTGGGCGCGCTGTCAATACTGAGGGTTTCGTAACGCAGGCCGGCAACCAGCTCGAAGCCGGCAAAGGGCTCCAGAGTGGCATCGCCGTAGAGTGCATAGGTGGTGCCGTTTACGTCGTAGGCGATGTCCTGGATATTGTTGGTATAGGCATTGCTGTATTCCAGGCTGGCCACACGGCGGTTTTCGAAGTCGTCGATACTGTCGAAACTCCAGGTACCGGCGGCGTCGCGGCCGTAGAGGTTATAGTTCCAGGTATCTTCAATTTCCGCACCAAAACGGTACTGGACGTCGCCGGCCATGTAGATGCCGTGCACACCGAAATTCCACACTTCATTGGCGAGTTCGTTGGCGTGACGGTTTTCATCCTGGCCGGCAACGATGGTGCCACTGGCTGTTCTGATATTGATCTCGCCCCAGTTGGAGTTGGTCAGGGAGGCCTGTTCAAACTCCTTGTAGGACAAGTTCACTTCTGTGCTGAAGGCGTCGCTCCAGTCGGAGAAGAGGTGTGAAGTGTAAAAGGTGTTGTCCTGGGCTTGGTTCCAGAGGTTGGACGACAGATTGAGCGTATTATCACTGTCGGTATAGTTGCGGGCAGCGCGACTTTCCTGGCTGCTATAGGTGAAGTCCCCGCGGTGATTGTCGCTGATATTCCAGTCCAGTTTTACCAGCAGTTTTTCGTCGCTGTCCGCGGGGGGCGCCGAGCCCGCTGAATCACTCGCGCCGTAGACATCCTGCATAATGTTCAGCACACGTGACAGCTCATCCGGATCCACATCGTGACCTTCCAATGTGTCCAGATGGTAGTTGAATACAACATCCTCTTCCCATTTTTCATAGGAAGTGAAGAAGAACAACTTGTCCTGAATCAGTGCGCCACTAAAAGTAGCCCCATAGGTTTCCTCGTCGCTATCGATATCGTACTCGGTTACTGAGCCGTCATCAGGCAACCTGTCGTCTTGTGCAGTTCCTGCCCAGGGGACGGACTCGAAGAAGGCGCTGCGATGGAATTCGTTGGTGCCGGATTTGGTCACGGCATTGATGTTGCCACCGCTGAATTTTCCTTTGCGAACATCAAAGGGCGTATAGGAAATGGAAATCTGCCCCACCGCATCCAGGGAAATGGGTGGGCGGTTGGTCGGGTAGCCATTGGACTGAAGACCGAAAGTATCGTTAATACCCACACTGTCGATGGTGAGTGAGTTGTACTTGGGATTGGTGCCGGCAATGCTCAGTTCTACACCGTCCGGGCTGACAACCGCCAGCGGGTTGGAACGGAGCACATCCTTGAGGTCGCGGTTGAACGTGGCCGAATTCGTGATCTGGTCTTCGCCGAATACACTGCTGGAACCGCGGTTGGTGTAGACCTCGGCATCGGCGAATACCACCACCTCCTCGAGGTCGATTAGCGGAAGGTCTGCACTGCCCAGATTGATAGGCAGAGTGAGAGGAGCACCCAGAGCCAGGTAGAGGTCATTCAGAACTTGTTCGCCCTTATCGGATTCCACACGGATGCTGTAGGGGCCACCCACACGCAGGCCGTTGAGGCTGAAGCGGCCGGATTCACTGGAAAGAATGTCACGGCGGCTGTTGGACGGGGTATGAATAACAGTGATCCTGGCATTATCCACGGGTTGGCCATCGCCACCGGTCACGCTACCGCGGATGGCAGTGCTGGTTTCCTGGGCAAAGGTCACAGGTGCGGCGGTCATCGCCGAGATCACTGCGGCAGATAAAAGCCTGCAAGGAAAAGAGCACAGTTTCATCTAATTCTCCTCATTGTGAAGCGGCCTGAGAAAACGACTCTGGGTGTGGTTTATCGCTTTCCGCTGCGTTTTTGTGGTGAAAGTGAAAGCGGCGCTATTCTCTGGGAGAAAAATGACAATTAAGTTAAAATTTTATGAATCTTGCGATGTAGTAATTTCGAGTGTTGAGCCGAACGGCTTTCTGTAATGTCAATTGTGAATTGAATCTGCGCAATTTGCTTTTCCTGTGTTTTGAGAAAACAGGCAGGGAAGGGGGGGTTGTGCATAATGGCACATGTGTGCCCAGCCGAGGTGCTGAAAATTCTAGTGCGGATAATCAGTATTCAGCGCACAGTCAAGACAGGCTCTTCCTGCGCCGGAGAAAATTCCAACATAATTTAAAGACATACTACCGGGTCGGAAGGAAAGAATACCCCTCTCCTAAGACACGCTGTGAATACATCCTTGTACGCTCGTAATCGGCATCCATGCCTCATACGATCCTGGCAGAGGGGTATTCTTCCCTCTTGCTTTACTAGTAAAAAGCAGCGCAATGGGCAGAAGGTTTCAATATTTCCAACGGGCCGTTCGTAATGGTCTTGAAGCGACTGTAATGACCCTGGAGCGAAGGGGCAGTGTCATTCGGCAGGAACAAGAGAGCATTGAGGGCGCGTTTGTGTCAACTTTTCATCAGTGGCGAGTTCGGCAATATTGATGTACCAAACTGACCATCGGCAAGGACGGTATAGAGCAGGTCATCTACTCTTCCACGCTGAGCAGGGAGAGCTGGCTCTTTGCCGGCAGCCCGTTCAATGCGATAAACGATCATGACGCTACTTTAATGATCATAACTGTTGATTGCCAGACATGCCTGATTAGCTGAGAAAATTATCGCCATTGACGCTTTATTTTGACTGTTAACGCCAGATATGAACCATTCATCGCAAGCGACAGCAGCATCTCCAACCGCCCGTTAACCTTTGAGCATCAGTTAGGAATAAGGAATAACGAGATGAAGACTACTCACTATTTAAGCCTGTGCCTACTTACAGGGGCACAAGCTATCGCTGCTCCCAGTGATGCCTTAATTGAACGGTACAATCAGGCTGCTCAGGGTGATAAAGACAAAGTAGACATCGTTTATAACCAGTTGCAAAACCAGATCGAGCATCAAGGTTCCGATGCGCTCACATTAGTTTATCTTGGCAGCACGCAAACCTTGATGGGGCGAGATGCATTTTTGCCATGGAACAAGATGAAACATGTCGAGCAAGGGCTAGGTACTATCGCCAAGGGTCTGGGCCTGTTGTCTGATAAAACCACACCTCTGCCATTGCAGGAGATCCGTCAGGGCTTGCCAGAGGCAGTGTTAGCCAAGGCGATTGCTGCGAACACATACACCTCACTACCGGATATGTTTAATCATTTCGAACGCGGTTATGACCTCTATATGGATCTCCTATCTGATGTGGATTTCATCGCTCAACCATTTGATGCGATTTCCTGGGTGTTTATCTATGCAATTCAGGCAGCGATACGCGCAGAAGATCCAAAACAGGCGCAGCTTTGGGCAAATCAAATGGCGGCGATCAACCCCAGTCATCCAATGACTTTGCAAGCGCTGGCTATGGCTAATAACGCAGCGTAAGGGGATGAGATGTTGCAGTTTCAACAGTTAAGAAAACAATACCATTTAGGCCGGCAGCCGGTAGTGGCACTTAGCGATGTGGAGGGAACAATCAGTGGCGGAGAGATGGTTGCCTTATGTGGCCCTTCAGGATCGGGCAAAAGTACGTTGCTTAACCTCCTTGGCTTGCTGGACATGGACTATCAGGGACAAGTTACTTTTGGAGGCGCACCCTATCCCAAAGGAGCACAACAGGCAGCGGAGCTGAGGCGTTCTAAGATGGGTTTTGTGTTTCAGAGATTCAATCTGGTGCCGGTTATGAGTGCCTGGGAAAACATTGCTTATCCACTATTGCTCAATGGTTTTTCTGCGCAACAACAAAAGCAAAGAGCGATTGAGATACTCGACAAAGTGGAGTTGGCAAAGTTTGCTTATCATCGCCCAGGCCATCTTTCTGGTGGTCAACAGCAGCGTGTTGCCATTGCAAGGGCATTGGTCCATAAGCCGAAGCTTGTCATCGCAGATGAACCAACTGCCAGTCTCGACAGTAAAACCGCTCAACGAGTGATTGAAATAATGAAAGCGCTGGGCCATGAAATGGGAACTACGTTTGTGGTGGCGACACATGATCAGAAGATGGCGATGCAGTGTGATCGAATCATTTCAATGACCGACGGTAAGGTCAGCAAGGAGTGAAAAATGAGCCAGCTAGTTCCACAATCTGTGCGCATTGCGTTCTTCAATCTGCTTCGCAACCGCCGTCGCAGCCTGCTTTCCGTTTTGATCATCACGATCGCTGTTTTTGCTCTGACGTCTGCTGGTGGGTTTGGGTTGTATACCTATGAATCACTGAAAGAGTCGATTGCGCGTGATACCGGCCATCTGACTATCAGCATGCCCGGCTTTTTTGAAAGGGACGAAGAGATGCCACTGGCAAATGGTTTAGAGGACAGCCAGTTGATGATTCAGCACCTGATATCGAATCCCGATATTCGTGGCATTCAACCAAGAATTGAGTTTACCGGATTGGTTTCCAACGGTAACAAATCCACCATTTTCGTTGGCACAGGGGTTAATGAGCGAGAGTTCGACATGAAGGGCCCATTTCTAAATGTGCGTAAAGGTAAAACGCTGTCAAATGTCCGCTCATCACGCTATGACCCTGCAGAGCCAGAAGTCATGCTTGCCGTGGACTTAGCCCGCAACCTGAATGTGTCCGTCGATGATTGGGTCACGGTATTAGTAACGACCAGTCATGGGGCGTTAAATGCACTGGATTTCAAAGTGCAAGCTATCTATTCAACAGGTATCCCTGAATGGGATAAACGCCAAATGTATCTCCATATCAGCTCTGTAAAAGAACTGCTGGTCAATGAAAAAGTTAGTATTTTGTCGGTGTTTCTTTATGAGACGCAAAAAACAATGGAGTTGAAAGCTTGGGTTGAAGATGCATTAACACCGCTCTCCCGTAATCAGGCCCTGGAAGTGACGCCATGGCAGGAACGTGCATTTTTCTATAGCAAGGTCAAAGGCTTGTACGACCGAATCTTCGGCATCATGGGGGGGGTGATGGCACTGGTAGTTTTCGTTGCGCTATTCAACACCATGACAATGTCAGTAACCGAGAGAACCAGAGAAATCGGCACCTTATCAGCGCTGGGAACTTATCCTGCGGAAATAGTGGCTGGCTTTATCCGAGAAGCCGCACTCTTAGCTGGAATAGGAGCGTTATTGGGTGGTGTACTGACGATTGTGACCAGTGGAGTCTTGATACTTGTCGATGTCCAGATGCCACCTCCACCTGGGAGGACAGAGAGCTACCCGCTCAATATCTATTTTTCTACAACGCTTTTCATGTACAGCATTGCAGGCGTTATGGCGATTTGTGTTCTTGCCGCTTGGCTGTCTGCACGCAAAGGTGTTAACAAACCGATTACGGAGGCATTGATTTATGCTTAAGTTTATTTTATTAACGCTCTGCCTGTATGTTTTCAGTATGCATTCGCTGGCCAATGATGTCAGTCAGATGATCAAAAATGCCGATGCTTACCGCCTGGATACGGACTTTTCCAAAGTGGTTGCCCTGGTTAAACTTTATCGGAATGAAGTGCTGGATAAAACACGTCAGTACAATGTCTATACCCGCCCTGAACGGGAATCGCTGGTGGTGTTCAAATCACCTGTTGAAGCCGGGCAGAAGATGCTGATGCTGGATGATAACTACTGGTTAGTGATGCCTAAGAGCCGCCGCCCAATCCGGATCACACCCATGCAAAAACTACTCGGAGAAGCTTCAGTTGGGGACATCTCTACGCTTACCTGGAGTGGGGACTATTCTGCGACACTGACGGGACATGAAGCCTTGACTATCAATGGTCAATCAGTGCAAACCAATCTGCTGTCACTCAAATCGGTAACCCAAGGTGCCGGCTATGGTCGTATTGAACTATGGTTGGCTGCAAAAACAGACTTCCCGCTTAAAGCCGAGTTGTACCTAAGGTCTGGGAAGTTAGCCAAGCAGGCACTGTTTGAACAGGGTGAGCGAGAAGGGCGCCTCAGAGTGGTGAGTATGACATTGCTGGACAAAATACAGCCGACCAAAAAGACCGTGATTGAATATCAGCAGATTACGTCACATCAACTGGCAGACAAGTTCTATATTCCAGCGTTTCTGACTCGCAATGCGCTATCGGAGTTATGAAATGAAAGGTGGTGTGACAATATTTTTACTTTTTATGACTTCAACGATTTGTATTGCTGAGCCAAATCTTGACTGGGACTGGATGGTAACTGTCAGCAATACACAGCATCGTGATTCGGTCTGGTTTGAACCACATAGTGAGTCGCAAACGCAGCAGCTCGAAGGACTGATAAGTGTGCAGGCAAACTGGCAGGACTGGAGTGGTCTGCTGGCAGTTAAGGGAAACCAGATTGCATCGAGTGAACAAGCTCAGACCTTCGACGCTGACTTTATTGTGCAGGAATTATTCTGGCAAGGTGAATGGAATATGGGGGCATCTCCTGTTGAGTTGACACTAGGTAAACTCCGGCTCGACTGGGGTGTTGGCTACGGCTATCGACCTTTGAATTTCTTTAATTCATACCGCCGCAATCCGGTGGGCATACAGGTCGAAGAAGGGGTAGGGGTTGCAATGGCTTCTTACTTTGATCGCTCTGGAGAATGGAGCCTGTTATACAGCGACTCAAACTGGATGGTACTGGATTCTACTGAGCCGAAACAAGGCTCTGAGCAACAAGGAGCCGGCATTCGGCGATACAGCTTGCGGGGAGATACAGAGTGGCAGGGTATTGTGTATTACGATACTGTCCGTCATGGCTTAATTGCGGGCTCAATGGTGTCGGTGATTAATGCCTTCTGGGAGGTGCACGCTTCTTCACTTTATCAGCAAGATTATCGCGCTTATCAGCAGCAAGCGTTTTTTACACCCGTTGCGGTTGAGACGCAACGCGATGGTTTTCAGGGGCTCATTGGGCTGAATTGGGCCAATGAAGCAGGCAACCAGGTCATTGTTGAATACTGGTACGACAGCCGGGCATGGAGCAAGGACGCATGGATTCAGGCTTTAGAGAGAGCGAATATATTGTCACAGCAAACTACAACTGTTAGCCTGGCATATTCCTATGCGCAGGGACTCAACCAGGTCAATCTGGTGCAGCATAATGTAATGCTGCACTGGAATCTAAATTCGACAAGCTGGCGCCACTGGCAGTGGAGCAAAGACATTTTGTGGGTAGGAAACCTCGAACCGAAATTTGATTTACTTTACTCGCCTGAAGATGGTGGCATTATTGCGACGCAGTGGCTCAACTACAGTACATACGATTCAGGAACGGTTTCGATGGACATTGAACTTGCCGTTCGCTTTATGACGGGTAGCCATGCGTCCGTATATGCAAATCTCGCAGATACGCGCATGATTTTTATAAATTTAAAAGGAAAGTTTTGAAGTTTTGATGACAAACTTTGCAACGCATCTTTCCGAGGGATTGAAGAGTCTCGCTTTAACATCCTTGTTTTGTCTTGTGATAGCCTTTGCGACGCACACGATTTGGCTCAGCCCGCTCTGGGAGCATATTTTGATCAGTTTTGGTTACGGGTACAGCGCTATCGTCATCGCTTATCTGTTGCAATGGTCGAGCAGGCAATGGACGAAGCGCCAGATCAGCGTGATATCAATTGGCAGCTCAATGGCTTTGGGTACAGCTAATGCGTACTACTGGCTAAGTAAATACGAAAAATTTTCTAATTTTAGCCAGATGAAGCCTGTTATCATTCTTGGATTTATTTTTCTAGCGGCGTGCTTTCTGTATTTTTACACATATAAGCAAAAACTGTTGACTCAGAAAGAGTTAGAGCGAGCCAAACGCATTCAGGCTGAGCAGGAAAAAGCGCTATTGTTTAGTCAGTTGAAACAGCTTCAAAGCCAGATTGAGCCTCACTTCTTATTTAATACACTGGCCAACATCAATGCGCTGATCGACAGCGATGCGAAAAATGCCAAGCTGATGCTGGGAAAACTTACAGAACTTTTACGTGAGAGGTTAAAGCAGAGTCGTCAGCACAATTCCACTTTAGAGGGCGAATTGGAGTTGGTGGATGCGTATCTCGCCATACAGAAAATTCGATTAGGTGAGCGACTGAAATATGAAATCATTAATCATTGCTCAGAAAACTTTAATATTCCACCATTGTTGGTTCAGCCTCTGGTCGAAAATGCGGTACAGCATGGAATCGAACCCAGCTCTACCGGTGGATGGATCAGGGTTGAAGCTTCTGAGGCTAAGGAACAGGTGACCATTAAAGTATTGGATGACGGTATTGGTTTTGGATATGCTGATGCTCATCCCGGCCAGGGAATCGGGCTGGAGAATATTCGCCAACGGTTGAACACCTTGTTTGGCAGTAATGCTTTGATGAGCCTGAAGAAAAGCCTAACGGGCGGTGTGGTCGCACAGGTTACGATTTTACGCACGTCACTGGAAAGTCTTGAGGTCAAAATGGATGCAAACTAAGCCTCACACCGCTGTCATTGCGGATGACGAACCTCTGCTTCGTCATCACCTCAGCAACGCTCTGGCCGAGGATTGGCCGGAGCTTGACGTTGTTGCATTAGCGAGCAATGGCCAGCAGGCGTTGGAGATGGTCGAACAGCATCAGCCTGATGTGGTGTTTCTCGATATAAAAATGCCTGAGTTGGATGGGATGTCTGTAGCGAAAAGACTCAGCAAAGAAGACCATAACCCTCACATTGTATTTATCACCGCTTTCGATGAATATGCAGTTCAGGCATTTGAGGCTAGCGCCGTAGATTACCTGCTTAAACCAGTCTCCGAGTCACGTCTGGCACAGTGCGTAGAAAAGCTTAAAACGAAGCTTATCAGTGCAGAACCTCCCGCCAATTTGGGGGCGCTCATTAATCAAATTCAGCAGCTAAATACGCCTCAATTGCCCAAATATCTGAGTTGGATAAGAGCAAGTAAAGGGGAGGAAATTCACCTGATTGCTCTTTCAGATGTTCTCTATTTCAAAGCAGAGGATAAGTACGTCTCTTTGTACAAACAGGAGCGGGGGAAAAAGGTCGAGTACATTCTTCGGACGTCGCTAAAAAAGTTGCTGGCACAGTTAGAGCCGGACACATTCTGGCAGGTGCATCGCTCCAGCGTCGTGAATGTCTCGGCGATAGACAAAGTTAAGAAGGACTTTACGGGTAAGTTGGTTGCTGTCATTGGGGAAGATTCGATACCCGTGAGCCGGGCAATGCAAGGCAAGTTTACCAATATGTGGTGAGACAAGGAAGGTAATAGGGCGGTGTGGTAATTCAAATCAGGTCCTTGATGCTTTTTTGCTCGCGAGGTAAGAGGGCGACCAGCTGGCAATTTTAATGCCATACGATACTGAACATGGCTTTATGCATGTGGACAGCTCCGAGCCTCAAGACGATATGTTTTAAGAGGAGGAGTGACATTTGAAAAATACCATCCTTTATTTCCAATAGTGTTTACTATTGGAAATAAAGGATGGTATGATTTCTGTTACTAAATCACTATCCGATGCCCTATGTCCCAGTGTTTTAAAGCGGTTCCGCTATTTGACTCCCACCGCCCATTCTATGCTCTAAAGCGCAGCACTCTGTTTCCAAAAGACATTTCCACCGTTAAGACATTTGTTGATTTGATAGCCGATGGACCTGTTCCGGAAGCTACTGACGATTACTGGCATGTAAAGGATTTTCTGTGGAGCAAATGTCGGCGATCTGAAGCAACCTATAATGCGTTTAGAAGTGAAGCTGAACGTTTTTTACTGTGGGCTTGGTGTATTCACGGTAAATCTATAGCCTTGATGAAAAAGCGGGACATCGAAGCGTACATTGATTTCGTTGTCAATCCCCCAAAAAGCTGGATTGCAACTCAAGTTTGCAGGAGATTTGAGTCTAAGGACGGCCAGAAAAAACCCAATAAGAAATGGCGACCCTTTGTTGTAAAATTAAGTAAGGCTGAACGTAAAGAATTACTTAGAAGCACCCCAGGCACAGATATCAAACCAGACTCTGGTAATTACGTGCTTGCGCAGAAATCTCTTCGGGAGGTGTTTTCAAACCTGAGTGTTTTGTACAACCATCTGGTCGAGGAAGATTACGCTTTTGGGAACGCAATTGCAGCCGTCAAAAAGGCTTCCCCCCACTTAATCGTTGATGTGTCCAATGATTCGGTTAAGCGCCTGTCGGCACTACAGTGGGAGTACGTTTTAGAAAGCACCAGAACCAGGGCCGATGAAGACCCGGTCTGGGAGCGGCACCTTTTTATCATTGCAGGTATGAAGAGCCTTTATTTGCGTGTCAGTGAATTGTCATGTCGGTCAAACTGGAGCCCTAAAATGGGGGATTTTTACAGGGAGGAAGATGACTGGTGGTTTATCGCGTTTGGAAAAGGCAATAAAAAGAGAAAAGTGAGCGTACCAGTCGACTTTCTTGAGTATTTAAGACGGTATCGTCTAAGCCGTGGCTTGGAAGGATTGCCTGCAGTTGGCGAGTCCTCTCCCCTACTCCACTCAATGCGAAAACATAACCCAGGGCTGCGAGCACGAACAATCGCGATGCTGGCCCAGGATGCATTTGATTTGGCAAGTGAAAATATGGCTCAAGATGGCTTTGAAGATGATGCAAAGGTCCTCTTGGCCACTTCAACTCATTGGCTTCGTCACACCGGTGCCTCAATGGATGTAGAAAGTAGAGCGCTTAAAGATCTGTCAGCAGACCTGGGGCATGGAAAACTAAGCACGACAGATAAAGAATATGTTCACGCAGACGACAGAGAGCGTGCAGCTTCTGGAAGAAAAAGGCGTGTTTGAAATTTTTTCTCGATCGCTCAGGTGGATCCATATTCTCCATATCTGTCGTAGTTCAGATGTAGTAGTTCTGACCTGACCTGACAGACCACCGTCAGAAAAACCGGTAACTGTCAGATCAAGTCTGAACTACTACAATTAAAGCCACCGGCTTTGCCGGTGGATATTTACTTCCTGTATGCGTTGCTGCTCCGGCGTCAGGGCGCTTCCTTTGGGTGTTTTACCACCTCGCTCTAAGCGGAGTCTCCGCACCCATGACTCTATGGTAGATTTGCTGACGCCCATGGCTTCGCACGCGGCCTTTACCGTGTACCCCTGGTCAACAACTAGCTGAGCCGCCTCCAGTTTGAACTCTGGGCTAAATTTTCTTTTTGTGCTGGTCATTTATTCACCTGATCTTCGTTGTGAGTGATGTTATCACCCAAAGTCAGGTGGCCAAATTTACTATGCCACTACAGACTGACCATTATATTTTTGAAATGAGAGCTGATGTAAAAGCTACGGTTGTTGATTACATTTTGTTCTATAACAACCACAGGCTTCACTCTTATCTTGGCTACATGAGTCCTGTAAAGTTTGAACAGCAGGAATTCAGAAAAGCGTCTTAACTGGGTGTCCATTTTTACTTGACCACTACAACCAAGGGTGGCTTTGCCAATGAGAACAGCTTACTCAAGCTGCTTTACGCCGATATACTGAAAGCCTCCGAGCGCTGGACGCACCCGATCCAGAACTGGAACTTGACGCTGTCACAGCTGACGATCCACTTCCCGGATCGCCTGGAGAAATATATCAGCCTATGAGGCTACTTGGCTGACACAGAGTTTTGAACACCCTCGCGTAACGAAACAATTCAACCCGCCTTCGACAGTGTCTTTTAGCAACCGTTTGGAACCAAGTATCAATCACATAATGCGCGTAGATGTTAGCAAGAACCGGACTGCAAATGCTCCCTTGGGGGACACCTTCATCGCTAATCGACAACTCGCCATCCGTTAACACGCCGGCCTTGAACATACGGCTGATGTACCGGATAAAACGTTTATCTTTGATCTTCTCACACAACATATCCTTGAGCATCTGGTGATCAATGGTTCCGAAAAAGTTGGATAAGTCAATGTCAATGACAGTGTCAACTTCATGGTGAAGAAGATGGGTACCCAAGGCTTGGGTGACCGTCGCCTCTACCACCTCAATTGAAAGGCGTTTGTTTTTGTGCACTCTTCTTTTATTCGGCTTTAATGGTTCCGATCACCCAAAGTCAACGTGATACTTTGCCAAGAAATCAATCATTTCTGATTCATTGCCACTGTCACAGAACCGGATCATTTTATTATTGAACTCAAGTTTAGCTTTTGCCGGCACCAAAATAGGGGGAATGCCCTCAGACAGCAGGGCACCATTCATCATCAAGCGGCCAGTGCGCTTATTCCCATCCCAGAAGAACTGATTGCGAGCCATCTGCAAAAATAGGGAGCAAGCTCGTACCTTGGTGTCCTGAATCGTCCCCAGCTTGCCTATCATTTCGTTCCACCTAGCATCCAGGTTCTCATGCTTTGGTGGGGTGTATTCAGTACCAGAGATTCGTACATTGCCAGTTCTAAAGCAGCCCCACTCCAGGGCTTCTTCTTTGGCAACCAGATCTTGAAGACCGCACGCCACCTCTTTTGTCACTGCGAAGCGTTCGGTCTCGATCAGTCCAAATAGCTTCTCCCAGCTGGCCTTCTGGTTTAGCACCAGGTTCTGCTCGCTCAGAGTATGCCCACCAACTGTAATCCCATCTAACAGAGTTTGGACCTCCGGCAATGTGAAAGGTGAATCTTCCAGTGCGGCGGTATCAAACACAAACTGCGTCATATAATGCCTGCACTGAAAAAGTAGTTTCTTATTCATATAAAAGCTCATCGAACTTTAACCTTCAATTGCATTTAGGCATTCTGATCGTACTATATAGGTCGTGAAAAATCTTCTCCAACTCCCTTTCTCTTGGCCTAATCTTTCGATCCAAGGTTTTTTTCCCTTTGATCCCGCTTACAGCCATAAGGTCTATATATCCACAACCACCCTCATACATTTTTTTGATAAAAGTATCTCGAAATGATGATGGCTTAGCACCTTGAATAGGCGTTTTCGCAATTAATTGTTTCAGCTTGGAGTTCATTGATACTGGCTGACGGTCGCTAGATTTTTTACTTCTGAGAGATAAGAGAAATTCTTTATCTCTATCATTCAGGAAAAAATAGCTTTCTGGATCTGAATACCGGTACCAAGATTTGTTACTGCGAAACAACTTCCTCTCGACTCGATTTTCCATGTATGCCTCAAAAAATGGAAGTACGTGATCTTCAGTATGCAATTTCCTGGCTTCGCCATTGTATGCAACTGATTCCGGCAGAGTCCAAATTCTATAAAACTCTCCACTTTGCGCCATCACATGCTGCAACTGCAACAAGCTCAATTCTGAAGGCGTTAGCCCCCAATACACAGCCCCCATAAGCAACGCGGCATTTCTTTGTCCATGTGGAGGGATCGCATTCATATCAAGCAGAAGCTGCAACTCCTGCTCAGTAAATATTTTTTTTACCGCCATGACTCTCAAAGAGTCCATTATGAATATCACAGAAGTGATTATTAACTATATCTGTGATACATACTAGCATCCCAATATACATATCACAATTATCTATATAAGTTGAAATATGATAAAAGGCGGTTAATTAAACATCGATCTCTGGACTATAGCTGAACAGTTAGAGGGTATCCGCACGGTAAAACGGTCGAAGGTCAAACGCTTGCCCGCCTGGCGCGCGCTACCAGTGGAAGAAATCTCCGAAATGATGGATTTTTTCTCTGACTAGAGAGGACCTGACCGGGCTGCGGAATGCGGCGATGTTGGCGCTGATGTTTGGCAGCGGGCCACGCCGATCTAAAGTGGCGGCAATCAATATTGGCGATATCAACCACAAAGAGCGCTGTATCCGCATTGTCGGCAAGGGCGACAAGTGAGCGGAAACTTGAATTGCCGGGCAGAACCTGGAAGATTCTTGGGCTGTGGCTGGAAGCCTTGCAGGAGGCAGGGTTTGCTGAAACCTGGGCAGGCCCCCTCTTCCGCGGCGTCGATCGCTGGGGCAATATCAGCAGCAGGCGTATCAGTGCCGACACGATTTATTACGGGGTGCGCAAGCGTACGACACAGGCCGGACTGGACCGCACATCGCCGCAGCTTTGCCACCTATTTGCTGAATAGCGGCATCGACATCCATACGCTGGTAGGTCTAATAGGACACGAGGTGCTGGATTCAACCCGTCAGTACCTGTGTGCTGCTGGAGCGGCTGCGCGCGCTGGCGCTGCAGGGAACAGCGGTATTTGTGCAGCCGCGCCGCAGATAATAATTAGGGCCTATGCCTTACTGCCGTACCAGAATCAGACCGTCAAGCGGGGGTATCACTATCTTGCCGCGTCGCTGGTCGAAAGTGTCTTTTTGGCGGTTCAGCACATTGATCCAGGTTGAGTCGCCGAGTATCTCCGCTGAAATAGTGTTTGCCTGAGAAGCGTTGTTCAGTATGACCAACACCTGGTTGTTGCGATACACCCGGTGATAGCCGTAAAGCCGGCGCTTATCGTCAATTAACACCGATTGGAAATCGCCCAGTTGCAATGCCGGATTCCGGTTGCGGATATGAATCAGGTTGCGATAGTGTCTTAACAGATCTGTATTGACGCCAACCGGGTCGGGGGAACGCTTGCTGCCATCGGGCAGGTAGACTTCATCCTCATACTCAATGTCCGGCCAGATCATCGGCTTGCGTGTATCCGGATCGTTTGCGCCCCACATGCCCACTTCATCGCCGTAGTAGATCATCGGGGCACCCACATACGTCATCTGGAAGATGGCGAAAAGCTTTTGCAGCTGAATTTCGTGCTCGTTGGGCTTCCTGACGGCATAGTCGGCGTTGTTGGTAACCTGTGATCTATTGAAGTAGTTGCCCCAATCCCGGAAATTGCCGATACCGCGGTTCACGATATGTGAACCGATGCGGTTGGAGTCGTGGCTGCCAAACAGGTTTTGCACCACATAGGCGACGCCCTGTGGGTAAAGGTCCCTGAGATCGGCCAGTTTGCGGTCAAATGCACTGACACTGATATTCATGCCCGGTGGGTTGAAAAAGAATTCTGCCGCGGTGAAGGCAAAGTTGTAGTTCATCTCACCATCGAATTCGTCACCCTGAAAATAAGGCTTTACCTTTTCCGGTACATCGACAATTTCGGCCGTCAGGTAGGCCTCGGAATTGATCGATTTGACATGGCCGCGCCACGCCTTCCAGAAATTGTGATGGACCTCGAATGCCACGTCCAGCCGCCAGCCATCGATTCCGTGTTCTATGCCTTTACCTTTCGGGTTCATCCAGCGCTCGGTAGCGGCGAATACATAGTCTCTCGGGCCTTTGACCAGCCCCTGTTCATCCTCCCGGAATTCCGGCAGTGACTCCACGCCGAACCAGCCGGAATACTTGAATTCGCTACCGGTTTTATCGTCCCGGTAAGATTCGACGATAAACCAGTCCTTGTAGGGGGACGCCTGCTGGTGTTGCCGCAGGTGTTGAAATGCGAAACTGTTGACACCCATGTGGTTGAAAACGCCATCGAATATAATTCGGATGTCCCGTTTGTGCGCCTCATCAATCAGGTTCAATGCCAGCTCATCGGCGCTGGTCCAGACCCAGGTCGATGGATCCAGAGGGTCTTCCGTGGCCATCAATTTGCGATCGCCTTCGGGGTCAGGGCCGAAAGTGGGGTCGATATGGTGGTAGCTGGCCCCGTCGTATTTGTGCAGGGACGGGGCATCGAATACCGGATTGAGGTAGATGGCGCTGATGCCGAGCCCTTCCAGATAATCAAGTTTATCGATAACGCCCTGCAGGTCGCCCCCATAGCGACGCCGCAACAGGTGTTTCCACAATTCCGGCTCACCATTGGCTTTTTCGTAGGTCTGCAACTTATACCAGTCACTGCCCCAGGGGTGGACCTGCCATTTTTTAGGCGCTTCCTGGGGATCTGCGCCGAGTATGTCCCCCACTCCTGGGTCGTTGGCGGTATCACCATTGCGGAAGCGCTCCGGGAAAATCTGGTACCAGACGACCTCTTTGGTCCATTGCGGAACGAATTCTTCGCCCTGGCTGGCACTGGTTGCCATTGAGATGGCGAGCGTAGCCGAGATTAGTGTGCGTACGGCAAGCTGGAGAATGTTACTCATATTAAATGCTGCTTTATTCACTGACGTCAATGTACCAAATGGGGAGGATGCAATCGATTACCAAAACGGGAGGAAAGGTGCCCCGCGACTGCTGTAAACGGCCTTGGGACACCCTTCGCCCCCGGCCGACTTTTATGGTCCGGCTGCAACCTTCCGGGACCGGGTATTCACTGCCAGGTGAATACACTCGTCTCCAAAGTTCCGGTCGGGGTGGAAGACGAGATAATCGAACGGTTACTGCCCCCCTCCCAGGTTAAGTTACCGTTGTCGTCCTTTTTGATGAACTTAAACTGCACCGTGGTGTGCTTCGGCAGGGAGACCGGCAGAAACCACTCAGGATAGTTCGGGTTGTGAAAGGGGCCAACTGCCTTGGACGTATCCCAGTTGCCAAGTTCGGGTATGTCTCCGACGATATAGACATTCTCCCCCAAGCTGGTGCTTGTGTTGACTTTGAAGATAATCTGATTCTGGTCATCCGACAGCACTTCATAGCGAAACTGGTTGCTGACCTTGCCGCCTTTTGTGACCGTAATCTGCTTTACACCTGCACTCACGCTGGGCACGACGGCTTTAATCATGGTATTACTGTTGGCGACGATGGTCGCAGCCGTGCTATCGAATTTGACCGTGACGGCACCACCGAGACCCGTGCCGTAAAGGTAAATGGTATTCCCGGCGCGCCCCATGGTGGACATCACATCGCCCAAACGGGGAATATCGGTGCCCAGGTCGGGGTTGTAAGACCAGACACTGACTTCGCCCCCCTCCAGTGTGAAGGGCGCTAACTGCCCGTTGCCAACCGTCACTGTGTCCCCGAACAGCAGACCGCTCAGCACATCGCCGTAACTGCCTGCCGGCAGGGTCGTGTTGATCGCCGGGACTGAAAACGACTGGTCCGGTTGGCGGTTTACCGCGACTACCACCTGTTTGTTATAAAACTGTCGCTTGAATACCAGCACATCGTTTGTGCTGTAAAGTATGGCGGTTTCACCGTAGGCGATGGCCTCATTCTGCTGGCGCAGGGTGGAGAGCGACTGGATCGTCTTGTAAGCCGTTGTCGCCTGATCGAAAGGGGCTTCTCTTTCCATGAAAACCCGACCGGAAATATCGCTGGCGTCAGCGGCGGTCAGGTACTGCTCGGTCCCGTAGTAGATGTTCGGCGTACCGCGCGCGGTGAGTAGCGTGGCCAGGGCCGCGTGATAGGGTTTGTTGTTCGGCTGAATGTAGCGAAAGCGAGTGACGTCGTGGTTGTCGAGGAAGGTGACCGCCTGGCTCTCATACTCGTAATCGGCGCTGGTCGCAGTCATCATCTGGCCGAACGCACTCATCGTCTCGGAGAAGTTGCCGAAGGTGTTGGTGGATGCGCGGAAATACTCGAAGTCAAGGTTGTTGATACCGGTCCGATCGGGAAAAGATTGGTACTCATCGTACTTGGGGTCTGGGCGGCCAATGAAGAACTCCCCAAAATGGGTCAGCGGCCCGCCATCGGCGGAGTCGATGGCGTCCTTGAACCCCTTGGCGAACGAAGGGCCCATGTGTAGTGTGGCGTCGTGGCGGAAGCCGTCCACACCCTTGGACTTCCAGAACTTTGCCGCTTCTTCGAGATGCGCTACGACGGCCGCGTTCTCGGTGGAGAAGTCGGACAATGAGCCAAGGTCCTTGAATCGAAATCCGAATTGGGTGTCGTCGGAACCGCGGTCGCCGAGATTGTGGAACCAGCCGTTGATGTCATAGTTGGGATCGGCGAGCAGGTTTTCGAAGTTGCCGTCTGAGTTGTGGTCGACGGGATTGCCATTCGAGTCGAACACATAGTTGCCATTGCTGTCCTTGTCCGGCTCGTAGAGATTTCCGTCCTCCTGAGCGTTTCCACTTGTCGGATTTCTGCCACGACTCGTATGGTTTGATACGAAGTCGATAATGAGTTTTATGCCGTTGGCGTGCAGCGCGTCCCTCATCGCCTCAAACTCCTGCATCAGGCCAAAGTGCTTGTTGGTGGCGAAATAGTTGCGCACATGGTAGCCGTGGAAGCTTGTCCAGAGATCGTAGCCACCGCTCTCCTTGTAGTCGTAAATTGGCGTATCGCGGTTCGCATAGGGGGCGGAAATCCACACCGCCGTAATACCCATGTCCTTCAGGTAGGAAATTTTATCGACAATACCCTGCCAGTCTCCGCCCTGGTACAGCTTCAGGTCGTCCCCATTGCCGAGCCCGTCCTGGTCCGGGTCGTCGAACAGGCTGGTGCTTGACCCAGCGGGAATATTGTTGGAGGTATCGCCGTCCACAAAACGGTCGGTAATGATCTGGTAAACGACATCTTTTGGCGTGACCGGAGACAGTGCGCCCGAGGAGGTTGCCGCGTTCGATTCCAGCGCCGCAAGTGCATACAACCCGATGGCAGCGGCCAGCGCTGTAGATATGTCAAAATGACCCAGCGTGATTTTTTTATTCATTACTTCTGATCTCTTTTTGGTGAGTGAACAGAGTAGAGAAAGAAATCGCATTCCCTAGTCACCGAGCCCGCTGGTTCCCCTTTTATATACAGAAAAAAAACGCTACCGGCAGCGGGGGTTGATACTACTGAGTTTCTGCGAGCTTGATGGATTTTATCAAAGCCACAGATGCGCCCCTCCCCCCCCGGGGGGCGTAGAACGAGGACTGACGGCGGCGGCAGCCGTTACCAGCCCGTCTGTGAAAATTTCGGTGGATAGAATACCGTGAAGTGTGGCCGCTTTACCGCCGGCGGTAGGTTGTGTGGCGAGACCTGCCCGCTCTTGCACCCGTACAGGCGCTGGTTCAGGTCCAAAACTTTCGCACGGCCATTCACGCCAGGGTAATCGGTACGAATGAACACGAATCCCACCACATCTTTGACTTGCTGATGAATAACAGCTCGGAAATCATTCCCGACGTGCTCTCTTGGGCGAACTTCTGGCTACTACTCTTCGTAGGGAACAGACTACCTTGCCCTCCCATCAGTCAAACCAGTGCTAGCCTTCGCCCGCGCTTTGCGCAAGTTGCTACATATCATCCCCATACCATCCAACACACGAAAAGTATGTCTCTGGATGATATCCGGGGGCACAAAATAGAGGTTGTCATTTTTCACTGCACTAAGTGTCGGATAGGCTTCCCAAGCATCCAGCCAATCTGGCCGGCTTTCGCCCATACCACTGGATATAATCACCTCAGGATTCCGGTTAAGAACAGATTCGATACTAATCTTTGGGGCCAGAACTATCGCATCAGCGAATGCATTGCGGCCACCACAGGACTCAATCACATCGCTGATCAAGTGTTCACCATTGAGTGTTTGCAGCGGATCATTCCATACCTGGTAGAAGACACTTATAGGCGTTAGCTTTTTGTTGTTGTGCTTTAGCTTGGCAAGCCGTTTAAGCCACTCGGTTGCGGCACGGTTTGAATTGTTACCAGTACCGGCAAGTTCACCAAATAACCTTACACTCAGCGCAATATCTTCGAGCGTGTGGGACTCGTTAACGAATACCGTAAACCCGAAATCCTCCAGTTTTTGTATCATTTCGTCGCCATTTCCCGATCCCCAGGCGACTATCAGATCCGGTTTAAGGGCCAACAAGGATTCATAACTCAGTGCTTTGTAGTTGCCAATCTTCGGCAATTTTCTCGCCTGCTCTGGGTAATCGCTGTAGCTAACCGCGGCAACCAGCCTATCTCCCGCTCCCGCACTGTAGAAGTTCTCCACGATATGCGGGGCCAAAGCGACGATACGCTCTGCCGGTGCGGGCAGTTCAATCCAGTGGCCCCGGGCATCTTGCACACGCACGGGTTCACCAGCCCAGCAAAGCCCTGCCCATAACAGGCTCAAAGTAGTAATGCAGGTTGCGATAGTACTCCGGGACATCATTTAACTCTGCTATTTCTTAATTTACTAATTTTTGACACTTGGATTTCAAATCGTGATCAGGGCTACCCATAGGATCAATACTGCAAGCTCAATAATTTCAATCAGACCCCCGAGACAGTCACCGGTGTAGCCACCAATCGTTTTTTCCCATAAGTGACGCCAAAACAAAATTAAACTGGGTAAAACACAGGCCATCCCTATTGCGATTGGCACGGGCGTTACTATGAGGCCGGCAACTGACACGATAACAACCAGTGGCAATAACTCCCACCTTCGCCCTGAACCTGAAGGCGGGACAAAGCCTTCCATGCGCGCGTATTCAGAAATACTCATGAGAGATAGCGCTGCCGCCCTGGCCAGCATGGGCGATAGCATCAGAGGCAGGTATATCCAGACACCTTTTGCCGCCGGCAGCGTCTGCCCAAGCAGCGTTGCAATCGCTGCGAATTTAATCAGCAAGAATACGACAAGGGCGACCACCGCGACTGAGCCGCAATGAGGGTCGTGCATCACAGTGAGAGTTCGGATACGTCGATCTTCAGGGTCGGCACACTGATGCCCGGCAAAATAGGCATCGGCACAGTCAGCAAGGCCATCGAGGTGTAAGGCACCTGTCAATATGATCCAGAACCCCAACAATATCGCTGCCTGCAGATGGGTTCCCAGTGGATCCAGAAGGTACACAGCTGCAGATAACAGCAGCCCGATCACAACCCCAATCAAAGGGTAAAAGTAAATCGACCGTTCCACCGTCTCCTTGTCTACACGGTGTAGCAGCCCCGCCACTGGCAACCGGGTAAGAAAGACCAGCGCATACAGAAACGCCTGGGTAAGACCGGAGAACTTACGGACGATAAACATAGGTACTCTGCTCTGGGTAGGGAATTGCAAAAGTTTCGCTAGTGCAATCGTATTCCATCGATGCGGCAAATCCATAGCCAACCTGCAGCGAGATCATCTGGCTGGGTGACCAACCATTGGCAATGGTCAGCATTAACTTAATCACACCACCATGGGTTATTAACAACAGGGACTTTCCCTTGTAGCGGACGGATAAATCCCTCATTGTGAGTAACACCCTGGAGCGAAAAGAGGTAAAGGGCTCGCCGCTTGGCGGCGAGTGTTTATCGGGTTCGCGGCTCCAAAGATCACACAGCGCTTGTTGCTCGGTCCAGATTTTATTGACCGGTTGCCCTTCCCACTCACCAAAACCGATTTCGCGGATGCCTGCAGAAGAACTCACTGGTAATTTCTTATCGAGGCCGAGTTGAGTAGCAAAAGCCTGGCAGCGATGCAGTGGAGAGGTGACAATTCGATCCCATGGACCGGCTAGCGCCTCAAGCCCACGGGACATCTGTTTCCAACCTTCATCAGTCAAGGGGGCGTCAATCTGCCCACGAAAAATGCTGCCACCAGAACAGGCACCGTGACGCAACAGGTCAATCCGCAACCGGTACACCTGCTTCACTGAAGGTGAACATTTTGTTATGTAAGTTAATCGCCTGCTTGATAATACTCACGGCCAATACAGCGCCAGTGCCCTCCCCCAACCGCATATTCAAGCTAAGTATGGGAGTAACGCCCATACACTCCAGAGCCAATTTGTGCCCGGATTCCTCAGACAAATGGGCATAAAGTAACCAGGGTTTTACTGAGAGGTTGATAGCCCCGGCGATGGCGGCTGCAGCAGTCGCCATAAATCCATCGACCAATACCGGAGTGCACCGCTGTGCACTGGCAATAAAAGCTCCGGCCAATGCCGCAATTTCAAAGCCGCCGAGAATGCGCAAAATGTCTATTGGAGAGTCGAACGCTGCATAGTGCTGCTCCAGCGCCGATTCAATCAGCTCAACCTTGCGGGCGAGTACCGCATCACCAACGCCGGTTCCACGACCCGTAATATCGGCCACTTTTAAATCGAACAGGGCTGCAAAGATAGCAGCCGCGGAGGTGGTGTTACCGATGCCCATATCACCGCCGATAAAACAATCACTATCGGTGGACTGTCGACGCCCAGCATTAAGTGCGCATGCCAGCTGTGTATAAGTCATGGCGGCAATACCTTGGGAAAAATCTGCCGTTGAAGGGGCTATGACTTCATCTACCAGGCCTGGGTGCCCGGCAGGCACCACACAGCCCAGGTTGATTGCGGCAAAATCGGCATTCTGCTCGCGGCTCAACACATTAATAGCCGCCCCACCCTCACAAAAAATATTGAGCATTACCGAGGTTACAGCTTGGGGAAATCGCGAAGTCCCGTGGGCAGCGATACCGTGATCGGCTCCGAAAACTCGCACAGACAAGCGTTCAAGCTGAGGCTGCTCTCTGCCCTGGAACCCAGCGAAGTCTATGGCGAGACTTTCCAGCCGGCCGAGCGCGCCTTCCGGCTTTATTAATCGTTTCTGTCGAGCTGTAGCGGCATTTCGAGCAGATTGGTCCGGTGTTGGAGCTGGCTCATAGAGCCAGTTCAATTCATCCGTCATAGCCTTAGGCCTCTCACGCTCAATTTATTTGACGGTTAGCGGTAAGCCGGCAATGGCCAGGGTTACGCTGTCTGCCCTTTCTGCCAACACCTGGTGCAACCACCCGGCAGCGTCTACAAACTCCCGAGATAGCTGTCCAAGAGGCACTACCCCAGATCCAACTTCATTGCTAACAAAATCCAGGGGCTAACGCTGTTTTTCGGATCATTACGCCTTAGGTCAACGCACTGTAGCAATGCGTCACGCTCGCGCTCCCATACCCCCTGATGGATGCAGTTACTGAGCCACAGGGTCAGGCAATCCACCAAAACGCAGTGGGAATGTGGAGCTGCGTCTAAAGCCTCTGCCAGTGCGATGGGCTCTTCTATAGTCTGCCAGCGTTGATCCCGATCTCCCTGATGGCGAGCGATACGGGAAAACATTTCCTCATCCCCCGCAGTGGCAGTTGCCAAATAGGCAAGCCCGCCGGCGTTATTGTTTTGCAGCCAGTGTTCAGCGCGCTGCTGCGCCAATCGGCTTTTACCACTGCGGGCACCACCCAGTATCAAGTGCACCTCACTATTGCTATACATCAGCCACTACCAGAGATTTACCGGTCACCGGATGTGGTATCACCGAGACACTGTACCCATAAAGCTGCTGCATATTTTCTGTGGTCAGGACGCTTTCAGCGCTTCCGTAAGCCATGCTGCGCCCTTGCTTTAGGGCGAGAATCCGATCGCTGTAACCACTGGCATGAGCGAGATCGTGAACCGTCATTACAACAGCCACGCCGCTCCGTGCAAAATCCCGCACAGCCCTCATCATTCCATACTGATGTGCGATATCGAGGCTGGTGGCCGGCTCATCTAACAAAAGCAAACGATCGCCTCCGTCTTCAGCACGCCAGATTTGGGCCATTACCCGTGCCAGCTGCAATCGCTGCTGTTCACCGCCCGATAGTGTGGGATAGAGACGCTCGGATAAGTGGCTAACGTCTAGAGCCGCCATAGCTTCCAAACAGATTGCCCTATCTCGCTCTGTTCCTGTGGCGTGCGGTGTTCGACTCAGGGCCACCAGTTCCAGCCCGGTAAAGGCAAATGAAAGCGGATTGTTTTGCGGCAGAACGGCCAATTGCCTGGCTCGATTGCGGGCAGGCAAACTGGGGAGAGACTCCCCTTTAAAATGAACCCGCCCATTCTCCATCGCGGCTTCGCCACAAAGTGCGCGCAACAGCGTCGACTTCCCAGCGCCATTGGGGCCAATCACACAAACCAGTTCGCCGACATCAACTTCAAAGTGTACCTCGGTGAGCAGCGGCCGATTGTCCACGCTTACAGAGACTCCCTCCGCGTATAATAGAGCCACTAGAGGGATCCTCTGCTTTTGCGCAACAAAGAAATGAAAAATGGCACCCCGACCAGTGCGGTAATCAACCCTACCGGTATCTCAACTGGAGCAATAATCGTGCGCGCGAGGGTATCAGAGAGTAGTAATAGGATTGCCCCGGCCAGTGCTGATAGGGGCAGCAGCTGGCGGTGATCCGGCCCTACCCATAAACGCACCATATGCGGCACCACTAAACCGACAAAGGCGATACTGCCAGCCACTGCGACCGAAGTCCCCACCCCTGCAGCAACAAACACAATCAAGGTAGTTTTTACCCGCTCTACATCAACACCGAGATGTCGTGCTTGGGACTCCCCCAGCAGAAGAACATTAAGCGAAGACCCGAATCGGGACATGGTAACAAGCAAACCACACAGCACCGCCAAAATCAGAAAAGCGCGGGGATAGCTCGCCGCATCCAACCCGCCCATCCGCCACAGGCTGATACGGCGAAGCATTTCATTATCGGCAAAATACTCCATCAATCCGACCAAGCTCGCAGAAAAGGCAGTAACGGCAATACCCATCAGCAGCATGGTAGCCACGGAAGTCCCATTGATACCTTTTGCCACCTTATAAACCAATGCCACCGCAGTCAGGCCGCCGCAAAACGCGGCAATCGATACCATCGGCAAACTTCCAAAGGCACCCGCCACTTCCGCGCCAAGCAGAATAGCCAGGCAAGCACCGAACGAGGCACCAGCGGTCACGCCAATTAATGATGGATCTGCGAGCGGGTTGCGAAACAACCCCTGCAACATGGCGCCACAGATTGCGAGCACCGCTCCAACCGCTGCGGCCAGTATCGCTCGAGGCAGGCGTATTGCCTGGACGATATCTCGAGCCAGTCCCCCTTCGCCCTGCCCACTCAGCGCAACGAATACCTGCGATGGCGAGAGGTACACTGCACCTACCGCCACTGCAGTGACGAAACTCGACGCAAATACTGCCGGTAGTAGCCACCAAGCAAGATTTAAAGCTCTGATGCGGGCAATAGTCACTGGCTTTCTTCTCGTAGCGCAGTTGTATTCTGAGCCCTTTCAAATTGCTTGAGCCAAGTGCCCTGCATATGTTCGGCAATTGAGTCCGCCAGCCTGTCCAACTGTTTCTGGCGGTGGGCATTCAGATCCAGCGATGAGCCACCTTTTAGGCCGCCCCAGGCAAGTAGTGCATTTTGGGCTTGTGGCGAATCAAAAAGTCCATGTATATAAGTAGCGAGCACCTGCCCATCGGCACTGATGGCACCATCTGGTCTGAGGTTTCCATCTTCTTCATCAAGGTATAACGCAGGAGTTTCCAAGGCTGGCCCCTCTGTAATTCCGCAGTGAATCTCGTAGCCTTGTATGGGGATATCCATCTTTTCTTTTTCCTGGTTTTTCAAAGATAGAAACCCGGAAACATTTTCCAGCGCTTTAACTGGCTGCAGCCTGGTTGTGTAATTCAGGTATCCAAGACCTTGTTCGCTACCAGGGGTATCTTCTATTCCCTCTGGGTCCTGCACCTCTTTTCCCAGCATCTGCAAGCCGCCACAAATACCTATGAGTTTTCCACCGTAACGCAAGTGTCGATCCAGTTGTGTGGGCCAGTCATTTTCCTTTAGATAGGCAAGATCAGCCCGTACATTTTTACTTCCGGGTAGAATGATCCAATCACAAGAGGGGATTGAATCACGAACGCTCAAAAATTGCAGATCGATATCTGGATGCAATCTCAGTGCATCAAAATCTGTATGGTTGCTAATGCGCGGTAATATAGGTACCACCACTTTCAATTTGGCATCAGCGCGGACCTGCTGGGCACTAATAGCATCTTCCGCATCCAGGTACAGGTCGTGGAGATAGGGCAATACACCGAGTACCGGTTTGCCGGTGTACTCTTCCAGCCAGTCAAGCCCTGGCTGTAACAATTGCAGGTCGCCGCGGAACCGGTTGATCACAAAACCCACTACGCGCTCGCGCTCTGAGGGGGACAATAATTCGAGGGTACCCACCAAGTGGGCGAAAACCCCACCGCGATCAATATCGGCAATCAATACCACCGGGCAATCCACTGCTTCGGCAAAACCCATATTGGCAATATCGTTTTCCCTTAGGTTGATTTCTGCCGGGCTACCGGCACCCTCGACAAGCACCAACTCATATTGATTTTTGAGTCGTTCAAAGGAATCCAGTACAGCATTGTGTGCGGTGGATTTGTAATGGTGGTAATCCAGGGCCTGCATATTCCCCAGTACCCTGCCCTGGATAATAACCTGGGCACCGGTATCTGATGCAGGCTTGAGAAGCACAGGGTTCATATCACTGTGTGGTTCTATTCCGCACGCCTGCGCCTGTAGCGCCTGCGCCCGTCCTATTTCACCAGCATCCGTAGTTACGGCACTGTTAAGTGCCATATTTTGCGGTTTGAACGGAGCAACACGGACACCGCGCCGGGCGAAATAGCGCGCAAGCGCCGCCACTAAAGTACTTTTGCCAGCATCGGAAGTGGTGCCCTGGACCATCAAAACGGACATAATGAGTACAACTTATATGTGTTAACAGACTTTAGTAATCAACCCCTTTCCTGGCTTTGATCCCCGCTTTAAATGCATGCTTGATATCTTTTACTTCAGACACAGTATCCATAAGCTTTTGCAGCGCACTACCACCACCGCGGCCGGTCACTACTACACTCTGCTCTGGCGGACGCTGAACCAGCATCTCCAATACCTGTGATTCATCCAGGTATTTGTATGCGAGCATATAAGTCAATTCGTCCAACACCACCAGCTCATAGCTGGCATCGGTGAGCATTTTCTCTGCCTCTGCCCAGGTTCTTTTCGCTGCGGCTATATCGCTGGTTCGATCCTGGGTATTCCAGGTAAAGCCGGTGCCCATTTGGTAGAGGGTTACTTGCGGGCAGTGGTTTTTGAGAAAGAGCTCTTCCCCAGACTGCTGTGCGCCTTTAATAAATTGCACTACACCCACTTTCTGGCCGTAACCCAATGCCCGTATGACCATGCCGAAAGCCGAGCTGGATTTTCCCTTGCCATTGCCAGTGAGCAATACAGCAACACCACGCTGGATATCGGCCGCTGCGATATTTGCATCGATCTTTGCTTTGTGTTTTTGCATTGCCTGCTTGTGCTTGGCATTTTTTTTCTGCTGATCTTCCGACATGGTCACCTCAGTTCGAAAAACTATTTAAGAAGCCATATTAGAAACTGAATTCCACACCGGCATAACCGGCAGGCCCTGCTGTGTTATACCCAGGCACTTCCTCGTAGTCTTCATCGGTAAGATTTTCTCCACGAATGTATACAGTGGTAACGTCATTCAACTGGTAACGCACACTGGCATCCAACACTTGGTAATCTTCCATGGAGGAACCGTCTGTATCTATTGCACCGGCACTGGAGCGCAGATTCATCACCAGACTGAGTGTGCTGGTCGGCTTGTAGGTAAAGCCAAGATTGGCCAGGTGTTCCGGGCGGCGCGGACGAGGGGAGTCATCCGCCTCTTCGGTATCGGTATAAGTGTAATTTGCAGAAAGTAACAGGGAGTCAGTCAACTGGGTTTCGGTGATCAATTCAACTCCACGGGATTTGCTTTTTCCATGGCTTTGCAGGTAACCATACACATCCCCGTCCCAGCCAATTTCATTTTCAATTACTTGATTAAACAGTACAAATTCAAGATGCAGGGCATCTTCGTCGAAGTACTCAATACCAATATCCAAGCCTCTGCTTTTTTCCGGTGTTAGTGATGGCAGCGCTATCAAGGCAGATTCAAAGTTATGATTAATTTCAGACAAGCTAGGAGCACGGAAGCCGGTGCCATAGCTAGCCTTAAGTTTTATTGTACCACCTGCAACCTGCTCAAACAGGTAAGCCGAGCTGGCCCGGAAACTGTTATGGCTGCCAAAATCTGAGCCGTTGTCATGCCGAACGCCCAGCGTAAAGAAAGCCTGCTCGGTGTAATTTCTCTGATATTCTGAATAGACGGCCCATTGGTCACGGTCCAGGTCTGCTACCGAATCTTCACGACTTTCCAGACCGTAAATTACCGCTTGATCGCCAGAAAATTCGAAGGACCCATTGAGGTTCAATTTTTCAATTTCACCTTCGGCATGGTAAGAAGACAGCCCTTGGGTTATATAGGTCCGACTCACGTCAGAGTGCGAATAGGACAACTCCTGCTTTCCACTTTCACCTTTGTGTGCCAAACTCACCCTAGCACTCTCTTGGCTCAAATCAAACGTACAGTCATCCTGCGTCGGCCAGCCACAGCGATCATAATCTCCACTGGCATCAGTATCCCGTACCACGACCTCTGCCCGCCACTGCTCCGACAGGCTCCATCCAAGGCGACCGTGCAGGGTCTCATTATCGTATCCGTCGTCATCTCTTAGCAGGGTATCGAAACTGCTCGTATTAAAGCCCTCAGTCTCCACCTTTGCAGCGGAAACAAAGTAATCCAGTGTTTCAGTGCCGCCACTAACGCTGGCATTGTAGCGCTGGGAATCATAGCTACCGCCCTCTGCGGATACCTCATACTGCTGACCGTCATCTTCACGACGAGTTGAGATATTCAGTACACCACCCGCATCCGCACCATAAAGCATGCCCTGGGGGCCGCGCAGCAGCTCCACACGCTGCAAATTGCTGCTCATAATATGTTCAATATGGGCGCCACCTCGGGGATTAGAGGGATCGGAAATATCGATACCATCAATCTGTACCAGGGTTCTGAAGCCAGACTCACCCCTCACCTGCAAGGAGGTTGTCTTGCCCATACCGCCGTTATTGGAAACGGAAACCGACGGCACGCTGCGCAAGACATCAGCCAGGGAGGCCAATCCCCGTGCTTTTAGCTGTTGTTCATCCAGCACCGTCACCGAGGTGGCAACCCTGCGCAGTGGCTCACTTTGCCGAGAGCTCACAACGACCACGGTTTCCAGGGCAGGAATGGATGATTCGCTATCGGTGGAATTACCAAAAACTGGTGCGCTGGTGGCTGACAATACAGCCCAGCTCAATATAGATTTATTCAAGTTTCAACCCCTAAGGACAAAAGCACATGGGATCGAGGGAGGAATAGCAATGCGGCACGCATAAGCGTGGTAGGTCGTATTGCAAGATGGCAGCCCTCCGCTCCATCGTGGTTCGAATAGAGGCCGGTATCGGGCTTACCGCTTATAGTTCAAGCGGATCACCGTTGCGGGGGCAGCGCCGGAATTCCGGACTTCCCGTTTAACCTTCCCAGCCAACTTTAGGCAGAAGGCACCTCTGATCGTGGTCGCGAAACTAGTGGAAAAGCACTGAAAAGTCAACATAAGCCAAAAATAAGACGACTATAAAGAGAGAAATCAACTGATAGGAAGGTGAACAAAGCTTGATGAATGGTAGGGAGCATTGATAGATTAGCCCTCAAGGTAGTGAGACCAGTATTCGCCAGGGTGATCCTTTACAGCGCACTTGAGGTGAAAAAGGAAAAACATTGTCGTCAAAACCATCAAGAAAAGACAATTGATTGAGGTGATTCCAGCTCTATCGGGCAAAGGAGGCTTTTGATATCGCGTTTATGCAGGTAAATTTACGGTCTGGGATTTTGCACGACTTCAGATACAAAAACGGTAGTAAAGTCTTATCATAGCTAGTGTTTAAAACAGTCCAATACACCCATTAAGGTCAAGAATCCCAGATCGCCCCATAGGCGGGGATTCCCAGTAATTCCATTTCGTAAACTACTTTCTGGGTGAGGGGCTGATTGGCAATACAGATAACCGCTTCTGCATTAGTTGCTCGAACAGCATTTTGTGCCAACTTAACAAGGTCAGATTTGCCACGGCTACTGGTATCCCATATTAAGGCATCAGGTACAGCACCCAGCACTTCATCAACAAGTTCGTCGCCATAGGTTTTACGAGGACTGCGGGTTGACCAGATTAAACTGGCGG
Source organism: Microbulbifer jejuensis (assembly GCF_047289955.1). Lineage (NCBI taxonomy): Bacteria > Pseudomonadati > Pseudomonadota > Gammaproteobacteria > Cellvibrionales > Microbulbiferaceae > Microbulbifer > Microbulbifer jejuensis. The sequence goes on along the minus strand of NZ_JBLBUB010000015.1, from coordinate 50,093 downwards.
GCACTTTTTTTGCCAACAGATGGGGTAAGCAGGGGCCAATCCCACTGCCGGTGGCTATATATACTACCTTTCTAAATAATACCTCAATATTGGCCACGCCTGCTGTTGGAATTCCTTTTGTCCAAACTTGCTTTGGCTTGTCATCGATAAATCTGCCTGTCCAATCTCCAGATCGGGAGATTGTCAGCCGAAATCCATCCTCACTTGGTGCAGGCACATTGGCAAATGAATGCCATTCCAGTAAAGGGTTTCGGCTGATGGCGGTGGAGGAGCCTGCAAAAGGTGTCACACCATGATCAAAACGGGTCAGAGCAACATGAGGAGAAGGAGAAACAATATTAATCTTCACCTTTTTTAGCCGTAGCCAAGGTAGGATCACACTGAACGTTATGATGCAAAGACCCCAGAAGGAGGTGCTCCGGATAAGATCAGAGAAACTACCGGCAAGCAGGTAAGTTTGAACCCAAAAAAGAATGAGTACAGACCAACCGCCAAATCGATGCACCCACTCAAACTGGTTATGGATACGACGCCGAACTGATGGCAACGCCATGGCAACAATAAGCACAAGTACTGCCATAAGTAAAAATGCCACCAACACAAGGTTTTTGGGTGTGTTTGACAGCGGATTGTTTTGCTGATAGATCAGCCCTGCCAAAAAAACAGCATACCAGAGTGTTCCAGCCACAGCGCTGCCGCTGTGCAACCCTCCAAAATGGTATACTTTGGCCAGACTCCATCGGATCCAGAGTGGCCAACTGACTGGGGCTCTGGTTGCAACCCAAAAGAAAAAGTTGATAATATATTGCTGACGCACCAATACAGCAACAACGAAATTGGCCAAAACCAAATCTAATAGCACAGATAAATCAGTGCCCTGTTTCGGCCACCAACCTGTCTGAGTTAATCCATGCCATAATATCCCAACATTAACAGTAAACACCAAAAAAAACAGGCGATTATAATGTTCAAGATAACGATGCCGCAGGATTCTCAGAAACAAACTTGGTTTTCCATCTAAAGTGAGCTTTTCTACCACTGCATCCATAATACTGTCTCTCCTGCTCCTTTCTTATGAAGGATAATGCACTGTTTTTTTATGAACCTGATCCATTAATGCCTGCTTGTCAATCTTGCCCCTGTCTGTCACTGGAAACTCAGAAAGAGCAATGATAGTTGAAGGTAAACAGTAATATGGCAGTCTTGCACCAATGGTATCCATACAGTTTTGAGTATCAACACTAAGGGGTGTAACAAATGTCACCAGTTTTTCATTACTTATTTTCAATGTTACTGCCTGCTGGCACCCTTTGACGGATTCAGTAACGGTAGAAATTGAGTCCAGCTCAACTCGAAAACCTTTTATCTTTACTTGGTCGTCTGTTCGTCCCCAATGCTCCAAATCACCATTTTCATTCCAACGCCCCAGATCACGAGTTCTGAACATCATTCCACCATTGGCAATGAAAGGATCTGGCTGATATCGCTCCCTGGTCAATTCTATATTATTAATATAACCAGCTGTAACGCCTTTCCCTCCCGCCCAGATTTCTCCTATACTACCAATCGAACATGGCCGAAGGTGCTCATCAAGCAAATACACCGTGTTATTTGGCGTAGGTTTACCGATAGTAAGCGAATATGGATAAGAAAAATAAAGCTGTGCGGTATTAATAATAGTTGTTTCTGTTGGCCCATAACTATTGATGAATTGACACTGGGCCGCCCACTGCTCAGCAAGGGGTTTTGGACAGGGCTCTCCTGCTACTGCTACGGTTTTCGTTGAATGACAGAGTGTGGAATCAATTTTTGACAGAATACTTGGAGTGGCGATGATCACATCACACTGCCGGGCAACTTCTGTAAAATCGGTATCTCTGATCATCAGCGTGCCACCATGAGCCAGACAACCCAATATTTCCCATGCTGCCATATCGAAGGCAATGTTCAGTAATTGAGACACTTTGTATCCCGACTTAATTCCTAAATTTCCTGGCCTAGACAGCAAAACATTACACACATTGCCATGGGTAACCTGGACGCCATTAGGAGTACCTGTGGTGCCGGAAGTAAACAAAATAAAACAATTGTTGTTGGGATTGACCTCTGTTACGCACATTTTCGTTGAGATATTGCTTTTCCAACTGCCAGAACTTCTGTGCAAATCGTCAATGGCCAAAATCGTATGATTGACAGAGGATGGTATTTTCTCGATAAGGTGTGACAGAGTTAAATACACCCTGATTCCGGCTACACCCATGACCTTTAACAAAATTGACTTTGGAGTTATTCTAACGTCTTGTGGAACATAAGCAGCTCCAGTTTTTAATATCGCAAGAATACCAACTAACATATAAATTGATCGCTCCAAAAATAAACCTACATTATCACCAGGCCCCACACCTAACTTATTCAATTGCACTGCAAGATAACTAGCCTGCCGACTCAATTCTCCGTAGGTTATCTGCAGATCTCTGTGTTTTGCAGCAATAGCGCCCCCCTGCTTTATGGTTTGACATTCAATGGCCTGATGGATCATTTGATACGGAATTTTCACATCCGGACCTTTAGCATAAGCTTCGAACTTTTCCTGATCAGCTTGCGAGAGATTACTCAAGACAGTTTTATTAAAAATTTGATTTTTTTCGGATTCCTTAATAGACTGATCTATATATGCTGAAATATGCTGGGATTTATGCTTTTTTATTCCCATTATTTATTCTCCAGGGCACATCTGAAAGTTGTAGTTTTTCGACTTAAGCACCTTATAAATACGAGAATGAAACATATTGAGGCACTCAGGAATAGTTTTTACAGCTATCCTCAAAATTAGTTTCATGGAGAACTATGATATATGGCGCCACCCACGAAGAATCCCTTTTCAGCGGTTTTTTTTCCGTGATCTGCTCCTCATTTATCCAGCCAAGAGCTAGTACTTTCTCACTAGATAATCAGCAAGCCTTATTGTTGTTAACGTTAACTGTAAAAATTTTGACTTTACCCAAAAGACTCCATACGAACAGTTCATAACATGATTAGTAACTTATTTTAGAATTTTTTTGATTTTATTTTATTCAGCCAATTTTTTATGTACAGGCAAGAATATAAATCTAAAGCGGAAAACGCCTCAAGGATGACGTCGATGTAGATTGCCACAAAGGGATTTTTTACGGCGATACGATATCTATGCGGAGTGGATGCCTTGACATTTTCGTGATGTTACGGTCGGCATACATGTAGCCACCAGATAGTCATGCTACATACTAGTAAAGCAGAAGAAAAGAATACCCCTCTCCCAGGACACGCTGTGAATACATCCTTGTACGCTCGTAATCGGCATCCATGCCTCATACGATCCTGGGAGAGGGGTATTCTTTTCTTCTGACCCGGCAGTAAGCGACTATGCATAACACTATTGCGGCATTTGTAAATTTGCTGTATTTCCCTGCATCAGACACCGTCTTGGGGTGGAATCTAACAACAATTAAAGCAATATCCGTGTTGGGAAAGTACAGTATTACAATTCGATCTTATTGAGCTACTGACCATCAGAGAGGGGACATAACATCCCTCAATACACAGACAATCTTCGCTGGTTGGAACTGGGTGTAGTTGGTGGAAAATACCAGCGGCTTTACCAAGCTCGGCGTCAATTAAGAACCGGATTACGCCCTCATCGACAAGATCAATGTTCTCGCCCGCCTACGCTACAGCGCTGACGAGAAATCCTGTACCTGGCTGACATTGGGCATCAGTTTCCGCAATCTACGCATGGGAGTGGAGGAAATGATTATCTCCGCCGCCGACAACCACAACGTGAGAGAGAAACTGTGCGAAGCCAGCGACGAGTGAGTGCATCCACCAGCCGCCCGGTTGGGAAATATCACTTTAGCGAGCGGGCGATGGCGTTTTGCCCTACTCCAACAGTCATAAGTTCGGAAGTTTAGATCCACTCAACCGGCTCACCGTCGATACACCAACCGAACCGAACCGAACCGAACCGGAAGGGGTGAAAAATATTGAACGGGGAATGATACGACCTGCTCGACAGCCTGCGCGTACGGCTCAGTTATTTCGATATGATTGTCGACAATAGCCAGCGCAGTGTCGAGAGCAAACCACCGGGCTCCGCCAACGCCCTGCCGTAGATGATCAACGACAACCAGTAATTTACCGGTTTCGAAGTCACCGTCGATTGGCTGCCACTAGACACTCTGCGCCTGGGCCTGGTGGCGATCCGTGACCAGGAATCCCTGTGGAACACTTCTACGCCACCGAGAGCAAACTGCAACAGAGCCTGGATAAGTCCAGGGCCAACACCGCCTATATCTTAACCATAGACTGGGCACCGGTCATAAACGGCCGCCTGTCGTGGCAGAGTGGCAACTGCTTGTTAGCATTGTCGGTTCGAAACCTGCTCGACAACGGGTGCGCAGCCATTCCCAGCGGTCGCACGCTGCATGTGTTTGGCACACCCTATACGAGGGTTTTTGAACTCAGCACTATAAGTGCGGAGGTGCGTGACAACTTCTGACCTTGACAAAGTGGGAGCCGTGCGGCTCCTCTGAGCCAATCTTCTATTCCTGCCCTCTTGCAGTTCCTGTGTTGTGTATAGTGCCCTCATTTCCAACTGGTGCTGATTCCGAATCATCCTAGGCCGGGAATTGCGCTAACTCTCACGAGATACTGACTGGCCTTATCGCTGGCCTGGATTCGGACCTCAATAGCCAGCGACCTGACCGTCCTTGCGGCTCTCAGAGGCACCCCAATACACGTCCTGCTCGTCATCGCGCAGAATTGCCTGATAGCCGCCATAGGGGCCACTTTCAAAGCGCAACTGGTGCCCCATCTGCACCAGTTTGCGGCGCGTTTCCAGAGGGAATCCATCTTCGAGACTCAGGTAGCCCCCATCGAGCATTGTCTCATCTGTAGGCTGGCTGGAGCCACTGTGGAGGATGCGCGGCGCATCACCCGCTTCTTGCACGTTGAGGCCAAAGTCAATCATATTGATCATGATCTGGGCGTGCATCTGCGGCTGTGTGGGCCCACCCATCACACCAAAACTCATCAACGGTTTACCACCTTTGGTCACAAAGGCCGGAATGATTGTGTGAAAAGGTCGTTTGCCGGGCTGATACTGGTTGTAGTGCCCCTGCTTGAGACTGAACATTTCACCACGATCCTGAAGAATAAACCCAAGCTCCCCCGGTGTCATACCAGAACCCATGCCACGATAGTTGCTCTGAATCAACGACACCATGTTACCATCGCCATCAGCAACAGTGAGATAGATGGTATCGCCGTGTCTCAGGGCAAGATTGCCGGCATCATATCGTTTGGAAGCGCTCTCAAAATCGATAAGCTTGCGTCGTTCGGAGGCATATTCCTTGGAGATTAGCTGTTTCACGGGCAGACGATTGAACCCAGGGTCAGCGTAATATTTAGCCCTATCCTCGAATGCCAGCTTCTTGGCTTCTGCAAACAGGTGCAGATAGTCCGCGCTGTTTCTGCCCATGGCAGCCAAATCATACCCTTCCAGGATATTCAAGATCTGCAATGCCGCTATACCCTGACCATTGGGCGGCAACTCCCACAGATCGTACCCACGGTAGTTGGTGGAGACCGGCTCAACCCACTCTGAGCGATGGGCTGACATGTCTTCATAGGTGAGAAATCCGCCCTGATTTTTAATATAGGCGGCAATTTCCCGAGCAATATCGCCTTTATAGAAAGCATCCCGACCACCTGTTGCGATACGGCGATAAGTCTTTGCCAGGCGGGGATTGCGAAACACTTCACCCTCTTGTGGCGCTCTGCCATTGGGCATAAATGTTTCGCGAAAACCGGGATAACCCTGCAGCCGCGGCACGGACCTGTTCCAGTAGTATGCAACCAACTGGGTTACAGGGAAGCCCTGCTCTGCGTAGTCGATTGCAGGTGCCAGAATATCGTCCATCGGCAAGCGTCCAAACTTTTTGTGGAGCTGAAACCAACCCTCAACGGCTCCAGGAACCGAAACCGGCAAGGGGCCATGAGAAGGGATCTTGCCGTGGCCATTATTGGCAAAATATTCAAATGGGAGAGATTTTGGTGATCGACCGCTGGCGTTGAGCCCGTAGAGTTTTTTATCCTTCGCACTCCACACCATTGCGAACAAATCGCCCCCGATGCCACAACCAGTAGGCTCCATTAGCCCCTGAGCCGCATTGGCGGCAATGGCTGCGTCCACTGCGCTGCCTCCGCGCTTGAGGATATCCAATGCTATCTGCGTCGCGAGGGGTTGGCTGGTGGCCGCCATTCCCCGGCTAGCCAATACGGGTGAACGACTGGCGAAGCCCTCCCCGTTTACCCGGTCGAACGCAACGGCAACCCAGGCACTGCCCAGTAGCGGGCTCAGGTATAGCACGATAAGAACTTTGTGAAATATTTGTCTCATGGAATAGATTCCTCTTCTTTTATACTGATGTAACAGAAGCGGGGTATTTATACCAGCTTCTCTTTTAACTATTCGACGAAAATTCTGTATTGTGAGGTTTGGTAGAGTTACCTTAATTAGGGCTAGGACCTCTCCCCCGTGCTTTGCTAAAATTTTATTTTATTTTGAATTAACAATAAATTGATAACGACTTTATAAGTGCATTCTTTTTCGGTGTTCCATCTGATGAACAAATACAAACGGGCTTGCGGAATAAAAGTACAGCCTTTCTAGTGTGTTTCGGTGTCCTTCTGCCAGGCTCAACAACCTGGATTTTGCATACCGCATCCACAACCAGCAGGGCGGGGTCTGCTGGTTGAACAAAATGTGTCAGACCAGACCCAAACATCCAATTTGGTCAGCGCTGCTGTACACCTATCAAGGGCTCTGGGGATTATGCCCTCCATATATTGAAAAACCCCTTGAACCTCTTAAGCGGTATTGATCGCCTTATAAGTTTTCACACCGATAACTTTGCCACTGATTGGGAAATTTTGCCTCTATAAGCCTGGCCACCTTCGGATAGGCACAAACAGGCCGGGTTCGGACCACCTCGCCACTGTCATCCATTTGCTTGGCCACCAAATACTCCGGAGCTTTATTTTCTTCAACCCATTTTTGCAGCGTCACAAGCGGATCAAATACATCGGGCGCATTGGCATTTTTTTCCCAGCAGTGCCCCATACCCGGCACCATAAACAGTCGCGCATCACGTTTTAACGCAGAAAAGCTGCCGGCGCTTTTTGCTGCCTTTTTGTAATACTCAATGATTGGGTCAGGGATAATCAGTGGATCAGCCAGCCCCTGATACATCAGCAGTTTGGCATGGTTCTTGTTGAGACCAGAGAGATCCGTATCCACTGCATCGGTCAGTGCAGGCACCGGGGACCTGGCAATCAATACCTGCATGGCGTCGGTGGTGATAGCGCTATCGGGATCTGGCGCGTTGACACTGTGCATGAGCAGCTTGCGGTAGCTGTTGGCTGCCAACAGGCCCCAACTGGGCCTTGTCTCAGAACCAAACAGCCAGATGTCCCCGTAGTGTTCAGCACCATAGCGCAAAACGGGATAGACAGTTTCCCCATCCCTGTTTTTTACTCCGCTGTACAGTGTATTCAACATACGGGCTTCTGTAGAGGCCAGGCACTGATTGTTCGGCTTACCTTTTAAATCACACTGCATCGACCTGAAATCAATGCGACAGGCGCCGGGGTTTGATATCACCCCGTCGATCTGGCCATCACTGCCATCGCATTTTTGCATGACTTCGCGTTGCAGAAATGGAACCTTTTCCTTGGGCAGTACGTATTCGCCCTCGTTTTTTACCAATTTGGCGAGCCAATTACCCCAAAGCCCGGCATTGCCGCTCAGATCAAAAATGCTGCCACCCGCAGCGATACCGTCAAACAGGTCCGGGTAGCGTTGAGCGGCCATCATGCCGAGGCGACCGCCATTGGAGCATCCGGAGAAATATTTATAGCGTGGACTTTGCTGGTAAAATGCAGTCGCTATGGCCGTTCCGGCAGTCGCAACCACCGGCAACACTTTATGTGCGTAAAGTTCCAGGGCATCCGGATCACCAACACTAAAGCCCGCGTCCCAGCTCTCACCACTGTGACCACCATCCTGACTGATGGCCGCATAGCCGAGTTTCAAAGCTTCGTTAATTGCGTTGGAGTGGCCTTTCTTATCTGGTAATAACTGACCGCAAAAGCCGCCACATCCGGCCATCATAAAACGACCATTCCACTTTTCCGGAAGGCGCATTTCAAAGCCCACCCGCCCATCAATTTTTCCGCGAACCCGGCAGTAGCGTGGCAAGCCCACGCTATCTTGCCAGGCTGGATACTCGCGCAGGCGCACATTTTCGGGCAGTGCCAGGCTCTCTTCGCACAGTTTCAGTTCCGAAGCTTCTCCAGCCCCGGCATTCATTCCAAACAGCAACAAAAAGAAAGCAATTAACAAGAAAGCACCATCCACTACTTTTTTCATGTACGCATCCTCAAGTCGAACACCAAAACCGTGAAGCAAACAGGTCTTGCCCATCCCCCCACTGTTACCCGACACTATCGATTCAAATACTCTGCCTGCGGACATTCCAACAACAGGCATGTGCGTGGACGGACCCTGTATAGGTTTACCCTTTTATTTATAGCGGTATTTCGAACAGGTAGGCACCGCTGCTCACTAAGAAACTGCGTGACCCATCGGAACCTTGAATTTCGCTCCTCTCATAATCCACCCAGCCGAGCTTGCGAATGCCATCACACCAACCCCGTTCAGATTTTCTTCGCTTATCGCAACTGTGCAAATTATCAGAGATCTTCTGGGCAATTTGCCGGGTTGGATTAACAGCGCTCTATCAGGAGTGCAGTACCGGTTCCCGCAGCCCCACTGGCAGCCACTATCCCCAACTGTAGACCGCGGCGCTCCAGTTCATCCAACAAGGTCCCAGCCATCACTGCACCGGTGGCGCCCATGGGATGCCCCAAAGCAATCACACCGCCATTCACATTTAACTTGTCCTGGTCAATCTCAAGATCGCGACGGCATTTGATCACAGTCGCCGCAAAGGCCTCATGCAATTCAAAAAGATCCACATCGGCAGCGGTGAGGCCCTGTTGCTGCATCAATGTGTCAACCGCCCTGGCACAGCCGGTGTTTACGGTCATAAGGTCATCGCAAAGGCTGACTGCCCCGCGGATTCTGGCTCGCCTCGGCAGTCCCATATCCCTACCCAACTGCGCATCCCCTATCCACAAAAGCGCTGCACCGTCAGCCATGGCTGGGGAATTGCCAGCGGTGTGGATATGACGGATAGCGCTGAGCCCCTCCACACCCTGCAGTTGCAGGGCGTCCACCCCACTCGCACCCAGTTCGGCAAAAGCTGCTGGCAGCTGCGCCAGAGATTCCAGTGTGGTGCCATCACGGATGCACTCATCGGTCTTTACCACAATGCCCTTGGCCGCATTGGTAATGGGCACGATGGAGCTAAACCAACCAGCATCCCTGGCCCGCGCCGCTCGCTGTTGGCTCTGCAGTGCAATGGCATCAGCCTCCTGCCGGGATACTGCGTACAGTGAGGCAATCAGGTCGGCACCCGAGCCCATCATCAGCATACGACACCGGGCTGCCAGGGCGGCATCGCTAAAAACGGAAGCGCGATCCGACAACATGGGGATGCGTGACATCATCTCCACCCCTCCAGCCAATATCGAAGATGCCTGGCCAGCACCGACCTTGAGAGCGGCGAAGTTAATGGCATCAAGGCCGGAGGAGCAAAAACGGTTGAGTGTGATACCCGGCACCTGTTCAGGCCAGCCGGCATAGAGCAGTGACGTTTTGGCAATGTTGGCGGCCTGTTCACCAGCCTGAGTGACACAGCCCAGGATCACATCCTGGACTCTCGCCTTATCCAGCCCTGTGCGGGACTCCAGCGCTTCATAGAGATGCTTCATCAATTCCAGAGATGTCAACTCGTGTAGTCCGCCCGATGCTTTGGCACGTCCCCGTGGGCTGCGAATGGCATCGTAGATATAGGCTGAATTCATGTATCTACTCCCACGATAAAACTGGCACAGGTGGTGGCACTGCCACCCAGATTAAAGGTACCCATATTCTTCGCTCCCGCTATTTGATAGTCCCCGGCCTGGCCGGTGACCTGCCGGTGGCAGTCCAGCACCATGCGCACACCGGTGGCGCCCACTGGGTGCCCCAACCCAATCAGGCCACCACTGGCATTGATCGGCAGATCGCCATCAGCGGCAATGCGGCCCTCCTCGATTGCTTTCCAACTTTCGCCCGGCGCCGTCAGGCCGCAGTGATCAATCACCATATACTCGGTGATGGAAAAGCAATCGTGTACCTCCAGGCCATCCAAGTCTGTGATGTCTCCCAGTTTGGCACGGGTCAGGGCATCGCTGAGCAGCTGTTGGATATGGGGAAATAACAGCGGATTGCCGTCACTGTGATGCAACTTGGCTTCCAGCTCAATGGCGGCTGAGCGGTGCCCCCAGCCCTTGATACGGGGGATATCCCGCAGACTGAGGTTGTGCTGCCGAGCATAAGCCTTGGCGGCCCGTTCACTGGCTACAAAAACACAAGCCGCACCATCGGTAATTTGTCCGCAGTCGGATTTGCGTATACGCCCTTCGATAATGGGATTGTGGATGTTACTGTCGGTAAAGAACTCGGGTTCAAACTGCCAGTTGCGCGATTGCGCGCGGGGATTTTTCCTCGCATTGGCAAAATTCAGCTTGGTAATTGCCCGCAGGTAGGTGGTATCGATGCCGTGGCGGCGCTCATATTCATCGATAATACGGCTGAACATAAAGGGCCAGGGGTAGTCGCAGTGCTGCGCTTCTACCCCCTTCCAGGTGGCTGCACCCAAATAATCGGCACCGGTTTTCCCCGGCACGTTGCGCATATATTCCAGCCCCAGCACACAGGCCAGATCGCAATCGCCACAGCGAATATCCCGGATGGCCCCCAGCAGGGCCATGGAGCCAGAAGCACAGGCAGCTTCATGGCGTGTGGTGGGCACACCGTTTAACTCCGGAAATGCCTGGGCAAAGAATCCACCCAGCAGCCCCTGCCCGGCAAACAGGTCGCCGGCAAAATTCCCCACATGCCCGACCTCAATCTGATCGGGATCAAGCCCTGTGGCTGCCAACCCCTGCTCCAGGCAGGAGCGAAACATTGCGTAGATATCCAGGCCTTCGCGGGCCCAGTTTCGGGCAAAATCGCTCTGGCTGCCACCCAGTATATAGACACTTGCCGACATGGTTATTTTTCCTCTGCCCCGGTTTGCGCGCAGGCCCCGGCCGCAATGCGTTCACCGACCCACTGTTGCAAAACAAAGCGCTGCACCTTACCCAGGGGATTCCTGGGCAGTTGCTCAAACAATTCCAAACGCTCTGGCAACTTGATCCTGGCGACACCCTTGCCACACAAATAATCGACCAGTTTGTCGAGTTTCGGTGCACTGATACCATCGCTGGGCACCACACAGGCACAGATACGTTCACCCAGGTCAGCATCGGCATAGGAGCAGACTGCGACATCACTGGTGCCGGGCAACCCCTCCAGCAGAACATCGATCTCAGAGGGGGATATTTTCATACCACCGCGGTTGATGATGTCTTTGCAGCGCCCGGCAATGCGATAAAAGCGGTTTCCCTCTCCACAGATTTCCACCAGATCCCCGCTCAGGAAATAGCCATCTTCGGTAAACACCTCCAGTGCATCTGCCCCCCAATAACCATCAAAGACTGTGGGTCCCTTAACCGCCAATTCTCCGACTACGCCCGCTTGCGTGATCTCCACGCCGGTATTTGGGTCGACAACTTTGGTCCAGATGCTCTTGCTGGCTCGGGATTGCCAGGTAAGACCAGCTGCGCCGAAACGTGGAAACATATAGGCTCGCACCGAGGGCTCAGGCACATCCACGGGTCTCGACACCAAACTGATGCCCTCGTTGGAGCCGTAGTAATTCACCACACCAATACCGTAATCGCCCTCAAATTTTTCTATCATCCAGGGTGATAGCGGTGCGGATCCGGAACCAATGGCACGCAAGGTCGAAAAATCGAATTGTCCCCACAGAGATTCATTTTTTGCCAGGCGGGTGAGCAATGAGGGCGGCGCAAGCGTAAAGCTGACCCGCTCATTCTGCAGCTGCTGCAGAAAAATCTCCGGCTCAAAGGGCTGATGTAAAACCAGTGTGCAGCCTGATAAGGCAAAGGGATATAGAAAAGCGCTCACTGAGGCCATATTGACCAGTGGAAAGGGATTTAACAGTACATCACCGGGTCGGTAGTCTCCTGCTTCAATACAATTGAGTGCCACGTTAAGCCACATATTGTGCGAGCGCGGCACCCCTTTGGGCATGCCTGTGGTGCCCGAAGTCCAGCAAAGGGTAAAAATATGATTGGCATCCCACGGATTTGCAGCTTCATGTCTTTGCAGATGCCGGCGTGCCTGGGTATCATCTCCATAGTTTATGTGCAAATTTTCATCCAGCACCAGTACCGATAGGCGGCTGCCCAGAAATTCTGCCATCAGGCTGCCAAATGGCTTACCTTTTAAGGTCTTCATGGCAATGTAGGCGCGGGCATCGAGCGCTTTGGCAATATGATCCAGCTCGTGCTGTCCGTACTGCACCGGTATCGGGGAAATAATGGCACCGATACGGCTGATAGCCAGGTAGCAGATGACCAGTTCCACGATATTGGGTAATTGCACGATAACGCGATCTTCAAAGCCCACACCCTGCGCCAGCAAATGGTGGGCAAGATTGGCACTGGCTCTTTGCAGCTCGGCAAAGGTCAGACGCTGTGGTTCAGAGCCCACCAGTTGATGTCGACTGGGTTGATCCACCAACGCCAGCAAATCCGGTTGTCTGGCTGCTCTTTCCAGTAACAAATCGTGCAGCTTGACCCCCTGCCAAAATCCCCTGTCTTCATATTCCTCTATTTTTTGTCGGGAAGATGTAATCATGATTTTTCCTTTATACTGAAAAGTGAAACTGCCCTGCTTCTATGGGGACATTGCCACCTGATATTCGGTCGTCAATTGTTCTACCACTTGGGCAATGGACTGTATTTGAGTAATGGCGCCCACACCTTGCCCAGCGGACCAGATATCTCGCCAGCGTTTTACATCACCCGCTGCCTTTAAAAAATCGATTTCCGCTGCGTCGGGCATGTTGTCGGGATCATAACCCCCACGAACCAAACTGTTTCGCAACCAATTGGCTTTAACCCCGGTAATTGCGTCGCTGGTAACAATATCGGCTCCAGAAGCACCCACCAGCATCTGTTTATACGCTCTCTGGGCAAGGCTTTCGTGGGTGGGTATAAAGCGTGTCCCCATATAGACGTAATCCGCACCCAACACTTGGGCCGCACGCACTGCGCGTCCGTTGCCAATGGCGCCGGAGAGAATAATCTCGCCATCGAAAAACCCACGCACCTCTTCCACAAAGGCAAAGGGTGAAATATGCCCGGTATGGCCACCTGCGCCAGTGCACACCAGCGCCAAGCCATCCACGCCGGATGCCGCAGCCTTGCGGGCCAGTTCGAGTGACACCACATCGGCATACACTTTGCCGCCATAACGGTGTACCCGATCCACCGCCTCCCGGGGGCTGCCCAGTGCCGTAATCACAAGGGGAACCCGGTACTCTGCCGCCAGCGCCAGTTCCTCGTGGCGGCGGCTATTACTGCGGTGCATAACCAGATTGATAGCCCAGGGGATTGCCAGGGATTTTGCGGTCAGCGCTTCGGTAATACGGCGCAACCAGCCATTGAGATCCTGCAGGGTCCTGGCATTGGGCGCGGGAAAGGAACCGACGATACCCGCTTCACAACTTGCCAGTACCATTTCCGGCCCGGACACTAAAAACATGGGTGCCTGAATAATGGGCAATGTTAGTTTTTTTGACTCGCTTTCTTTTAATATTGAGTCGGGCCCACTCCTATCACTCATTTTACAACAACCCCCAGGCTATCTCTCGGCACAAATACAGGCCCGTGACAATAGGCTTTTGTTATTAGACTTAATTGATAAAGATCCTATATCAAAAGAATGCGTTCAAACAAGCATCCACACAAGAAAATTCTATATAAAAAATATAAATAACAAACCATTCATGGTTTTTATCGAGCCTTTTGGCATCTCAAAAAGCACCCCAAATCCAACTTGCGCTAATAGACTTATGGTTATAGACTGCAGAAATGGCCACTAAGTAATTAAGCCCATACCTGTATCAGGTGAATATATAAGAGGCCCTGTATGCCGATGCAATCCCCTAAAAACGCACTCTTCCCAACTACCGTCAAATGTCTTGGTGAATTTTCACAACTGGAAGATACCCCGCAGTGGATTTACGAGTTGGACAATCCCTATTTGCACGGTGTCTATGCGCCTACGAATAATATCAATACTCACGCTACGAATTTGGAAATAGAGGGAGAAATCCCAGCCGATATGTACGGTGCCTATCTGCGCAACGGCCCCAATCCCCGCCAAAAGCCCTCTTCCCTATACCATCCTTTTGATGGAGACGGCCTGGTGCAGGGACTCTACTTCAACAATGGTCAGGTCACCTACCGCAGCAGCCAGATACAAACGGCAGCGCTACTACGCGAACAGAGCGAGTGCCAGGCTGTCTGGCCCGGCGTGATGGGAACTTTTGATTTTACCCTGCCGGACTTTCCTATCAAGGACACCGCCAACACGGATATCATCTGGCACAATGGCCGCCTGATCACCCTGTGGTATAACGCCGGCATTCCCTACACTCTGGATCCCATTACCCTGGAAAATCTGGGACCGTTGCAATCACCCAGCAAGCTGACCCGCAAAATGTCGGCGCATTCGCGTGTCGACTGGGAAACCGGGGAAATGTTTTTCTTTGATTTCGGCGACACGCCACCCTATATGAATTACGGTGTTCTCGGAGCCGATGGCAGACTTAAGCACGAGTGCCCCATTGACCTACCCGCCCCGCGTTTGCCCCACGAGATTACCTTTACCCGTAATCACGCCATATTGCACGACCACCCACTGTTTCACGATATTCATATCCTTCGGCAGCACGGGCGGCGAATCATCCGTTTTCACCGTGACATGCCCACCCGTTTCGGGCTGATTCCACGGCTGGGCAGCCAAGTCACCTGGTTCGAATGTGAACCCTGTTATGTACTACACACCTCCAATGCCTGGGAAGAGGGCGACTGGGTGGTTATAGATGGCTGTCGCTCAACCAATCCCATGCCCGACGCCGATCCCGAGGAGGGCACGCTCTCCCATATGCTTGCCTATATGCGCCTGGAAGCCAACAACTACCGCTGGCGCCTTAACCTGCGCACAGGAGAAGTGAGAGAGGGGCCGATCGATGACTTAAATTCGGAATTCAACAAGAGCAATCAACTGTTTCACGGCGTAAAAACCCGCTATGCCTACCATCAAAAAATCCCTCTGCGGCGCGATGGCGGGCACACCTTACGCTTTACCGGATTAATCAAGTACGACAATGAAACCGGTAGGCGTCAGGAGTGGGATTACGGCCCTGGGGTGTTTGGCAGCGAAACCCCCTTTGTCCCCAAAAAGGGCGCTGACCGCAGCAGTGCCGAAGACGATGGCTACCTCACCACCTTTGTCACGGACACCCGGAGCTGGCGTTCCAGTTGTTTGATTTTTGATGCCCAGGATATTACTTCCGGTCCACTGGCAACCGTCAGGCTGCCCCATAGAATACCTTACGGTTTTCACGGCTGGTGGGCGCGCGGAGAGGATATTTACCGTTAACCCCACTGGTCTGCTAAGGACGGGATTGGTAATAGACAAGCGAGCGAAGCAGATGATGATCAATAGTCTTCACTATACGCTTTTCGCCTCACAGCATCTATCAGCTATCCCGTGCTCAAGCCTCGATCAGCGCTTTTGTCACAGGGCACGACCTGTCGCCCAAAACCGGCAAGGGGCTCAGGCTGAAAGCAATTACAAGCCCGCAGGCCTTCCCTTTTTTTTAAACTCAGCAACTATTGTCACTTTGAACCAAAATTTGTATTGATCAGCGCATACAAAGATCGCTTAAAAAAATATCACCCCTTTCGCCATACTAGATTTGTTTGGCGAGATTGGATTTGAGTGCTAAGGCTATATCGCCACATAATAAAAACTATGGAGAATAAAGATGAACACCAGAATCGGAAAAATTCCACTGTCACTGCTGGCCAGTGCCATCGTTACAGTCACCGGCACCGGCGAAGCGAGTACTGGGAGTATTGAAGAAATCGTCGTCACCGCTGAAAAGAGATCTGCCAGTATCCAGGATGTCCCTCTGGCAGTCTCTGCCATTAGCGGTGACGATATTGGTAGCGGAAAAATTGCAGATGTCAATGACGTTACCCTAAAAACTCCGAATGTCAATTTCACTCAGTTTAATTTGGGCGAACCGCGCTTATACGTGCGCGGTATCGGCAACAGTTCTGACTCCGCGGCCAGTGATCCGGCAGTGGGGGTTTTTATTGACGACATCTATATTGGTCGCACCGGCGGCAGCGGATTCGATCTAATCGATTTGCAACGCATAGAGGTGCTCAAAGGGCCCCAGGGCACTCTATATGGGAAAAACACCAATGGCGGCGCCATTAATATAATCACCAGGCGCCCAACCTATGAAAATTCCATGGAGTTCAGTTTTACCACCGGCAATCAGGGATTGTACCAAGCCCAGGCACTGCTCAACGGTGGTATTACTGACACTGTGGCAGGCAGGGTTGGTATTGCGCGCAAGCAGCGCGATGGCTTTGAGGAAAATGTACTCCGCCCCACCGATGTCATTGTCGACAGCGCTCTGAACAACAGCCCGATTATCGGCAATTCCTCGCTCTCCGGTGGTGGTCGCCTGGGTGACAGGGATAACGTCGTTATGCGCGCCCAACTGCTATTCGACCTCGGCGAAGAAACCGAGCTACTGCTGGGTGCGGACTACTCAAAAGACCAATCCAACGGCAGTTGCAATCATTTGCAGAATATTTCCGCTGGCGGGCCCACTGCGCCATTGTGGCAAAATGCCATCGGCGGGCTATCGCCCCGATATACCCGCGACAAGCGCACCTGCGCCACTCAGTATGACGTTTCCCAGCAACGGGAAGCCCGGGGCGTGAGCGCCCGTTTTGAGCACAACCTGGTCTGGGCCGACCTAATGTCCATTACCGCCTGGCGTGCCAGCGATATCGCGACACTGGACGATCTGACTGGTATTCCCCTGACGGATATCACCGTACCCTACTCCACGCCGGAAAATGTCATCAATGGTGTCGAGGAGCATGCCGCACAGTTTTCACAGGAATTTCGCCTGAGCGGTGGTAATGACAACATCGATTGGATCACCGGGGTCTTTTATATGCACGAAGACGTCGACCGCGATGAGGAATTCTATACGCGCTACAACGTCGCACTACAATCTTTGGGCCTCGCCGCCGAAGGCGATGTTCTGTTTCAGCAAAATAATACCACCACTACTACCGCACTCTATGGCCAGGCAGACTGGAATATTAATGACAACTGGATGCTCACCTACGGTTTGCGCTGGAGCCGGGATAAAAAGGAAATTAGGCAGGATGCACGGGATTTACTGGGCACCGGTTTTCCCACCGGTGTGCCGCTGATCCTGCCGGCATTTGCGCAAGCGGTGCAGGGCGCGCAGGACTGGGATCAAATTACGCAAAGGGCCTCTATCAATTACCGTTTTGGTGAGGACGCCCTGATGTATCTGACTTACTCCGAAGGCTTCAAGAGCGGTGCCTTTCCCTCCCAGGCAAATACCGCTGCCAACGCCGTAAAAACTGTGGACCCGGAACTGGTAAAAAACGTCGAAGCGGGATTGAAATCCTCCTGGTTTGACAACCGACTGCTGTTCAATGTTGCCTATTACGATTCCAGGTACGATGATATGCAGATCTTCGAACTGACCCCCACCCTGCTGCTGGTGCTAAACAATGCCCAGGCCACCTCCCGCGGCGTTGAAACCACACTCGATTTTGCCGCCACAGACCGGCTGGCATTTCGCGCAGCCTACAGCAGTGGCAGAGCCCGTTTTGATGAATATGTCACCCCCGGCGGCGACGACCGCTCCGGTAACTGGCTGCCCTGGGCACCGGACAAATCCGGCGCGCTGGATATGGACTACAACTTGCCGTTAGCCTCCGGGGGCATGCTGGCTGTGAACCTAAACTATGCCTGGAAGGGGGAATCCTTTGCCACATCGTCCAATGCAGATATTACCCATCTGGATGCCTACGGTATTTGGGGCGCTTCCATTGCCTGGACCAGCAGCGATGATTCACTGTCGCTGCGCGCCTGGGGCAAGAATCTGGGTGACGAAGACCAGACCGTATCACTGGTTGTTGATCCCACAGGGATTACCTCGGAAAAATACATGGACCCGAGAACTTACGGTATCACCGTGTCCAAAACTTTTTTCTAGTAGATAAAAGTTCATAAAACCGGGCACATACTACCGCCGTTGGGTGACATGTGCCTGAAACCGGGCCGGCTGACAAAAACCGACAGGGCCTAACCGATTTCTACTTCACCCGCTTTGGGTACGGCATTGCAGGTTTGACAGATCACATCGGTGGCCAGCTCCTGGCCGCAGGGCTTGTGTACCAGAGTCAGGGGGTGTTTGACCTTTGGCAACCACTCCAATACCCACTGTCGCAACGCCATGGTGAGCGGGTACAGGGCCTTGCCCTTCGGGGTCAGATGATACTCGTAACGGGGAGGATTGTTCTGGTATGCACAGCGAGCAAAGATATCCGCCCCAACCAGCAGTTTGAGGCGGTCAGCGAGAATATTGGTGGCCGCGCCCAGTTGCTGATGAAAGTCGTCGTAGCGCCGCAGGCCCACAAAGGCCATGGCCATCAGCAGAAGAGTCCAGCGGTCGCCGATAATATCCACCACATGACCCAGCAACTGGGGCTGTCCTGCAGTGCGGCTGCGGCGGCTGCCACCCAAGCCGGTTAATTTTTTCACAGCCCTGCCCTCGGGTAGGGTTTTAACCACTCTTTCAACGTCGTCATAGCGCAGTTTTACCCTGCAATGACGACATATCGCGAGCGGATGGAGGCTGTGACCTCTGCCGATCTTGTGACGAAGCGTGACGGGCAAATCAGAGGGCTTAATTCCACTCCACTGGGTTTCCCACTGCCACACCAACAGCGCCCAGGGATAGAGGGCCAGGCCCTTGCCCGTGAGTCTGTACTCATGGCGCAGTGGTGCTGCCTGGTAGGGATTCCTGTACAAAACGCCCTGCTGAACCAAGGTTTCCAGGCGCTTTGACAGGGTGCCGCGCGAAGCACCGGTCCTGGAACGAAAGGCTTCAAAACGATGCTGACCGAGAAAGATCTCGCGCAGAACGAGAATGGTCCATCGATCTCCCAGTAGATTAAGCCCTCGGGCCACAGGGTTGGATAATATCTGATGAGCTGCTTGCATGGCGGGCATGCTACTTGAAAGTCCAGTTCTGATAAACAGTAACTTTGAGGACACACTTGCATTCAGTGTGATTCGCTTGTTAGTCTAATAACAAAAGTTACTTTGCCCAATATAATCTGGCTGCCAATACAGTAACGTGCAGCCAATAAAAATATTAGTTTCTGGAAAAAGTCATGGCCACTTGGTTTCAACAACACCGCGACAAATTCAACCGCGCTCTGGACGCGTGTAAATATCGCTATGCTTGGAGCGCCTATCCGGAAAGTCCCAGCAGCAGAATTCACGGCACGCATGCCGCGGCTGCGGGCAGGGCCCGCTTTGAGTCCCTACTCAATAACGACTACCCCCTGACACTGCCCGGTGAGGTGAGCCGCATCGGCGCCGAGGCGTCCCCCTATACCGGCGCACCACTGGGCATTGGCTATCCCAAGGTGGATATCGATACCATCATGAACGCCGCCCAGGCGGCTATCCCCCCCTGGCGGGACAGTGACGTGGAGACCCGGGTCGGGGTGTGCCTGGAGATTCTGGAGCGCTGCGCCGGGCAATTGTTTGAAAACGCCCACGCCACCATGCACACCGCCGGGCAGAGTTTTATCATGGCCTTTGCCGGCAGTGGCGCCAACGCCCTGGATCGCGGGCTGGAAGCGCTGGTCTATGCCTATAAAGCCATGGTCGACGTGCCTACCAGCGCGGACTGGCAACGGCGTTTTGGCAAGGACAGCAGTGCCAGGCTGACAAAACACTACAAACTTTTACCCCGCGGCCCCAGCGTTAATGTCTGCTGCGCCACCTTCCCCCTGTGGAACGGCTATCCGGCGCTATGCGCCAGCCTCGCCACGGGCAACCCGGTGATCTTCAAACCCCACCCCAATGCCATTCTCCCCGTGGCTTTGGTGGTGAGCGTGTGCCGTGAGGTGCTCGCCGAAGCGGGCTTCAGCCCCGACCTGGTTTCCCTGGTGGCGGATACCCGCGAGCAACCGGCCACCACCGCACTGCTGCAGCACCCGGCCACGGCAATTATCGACTTCACCGGCAGCCCCCACTTTGGCCAGTGGATTGAAGCGCACTGCCGCCATGCTCAGGTCTACACCGAGACCGCCGGCTGCAACGCGGTGGTAATGGAGTCCTGCCACGATATGGCGGCCATGTGCCGGGCCGTGGCCCACTCTTTGTGCCAGGCCTCGGCGCAGATGTGTACCAGTGTGCAGAATATCCATATCCCCGCCCAGGGTATTGTCGCCGGTGGCCGGCGCATCGGCTTCGAGCAACTGGCAGATGCTCTGGTGGCAGCGGTGGAGGAACAGCTCGCCGAACCGCGACAGGCCGCACTGCTGTGCGGCGCACTGGTCAACGACGATATTTGCACAACCCTGGAGAAGGCGCGGGCACTGGGGGTCCAGCATGGGCAGATACTGCGCCACAGCAACCCCTATACACACCCCGAATACCCGTTAGCCCGTACCGCTACGCCGCTGATGATCGCCCTCGATCAGAGCCAGCAGGCCCTGTACAGCAGGGAATTTTTTGGCCCTGTTTCTTTTTTAATCAAGGGGCCCAGCGCCGAGCGCTGCCTGGCCAGTGCTACCGACAACGCCAGGCGCTGTGGCGCCATTGCCTCCCACGTCTACTCCATCAACGAAGCCTTCTTACACGCCGCACAGGACGCCTTCAATCACGCCGGCGCTTCGGTCGCCTGTAACCTGACCGGCATGCCGATCAACTTCGCCGCTGCCTACAGCGACTACCATGTCACCGGCCTGAACCCGGCGGGCAGCGCCTGTCTGACCGACCTGGCCTTTGTAGCCAGCCGCTTTCGCATTGTGCAGCGCAAAACCCTGTACGCTGCATCCGAGGCTTAGCCCGCAATGACCAATGTATTTGTGATCGGCATCGGCATGACCGAGCTGGGTAAAACCGTACAGCGCAGTGTGAAAGACATGACCGAAGTGGCTGTGTCCCTGGCACTTCGGGACGCCAGCCTGGAGCGCCGCGCCGTACAGGCGGCCTGGTTTTCCAACAGCCGCCAGGGATTGCTGGAGGGGCAAAATGGCATTCGCGGTCAGTGCGCACTGCGGCCATTGGGGTTTCAGGGCATCGCCATTGCCAATGTGGAAAACGCCTGTGCCTCGGGCGCTACCGCGGTACTGCAGGCCGTGGCCCATATCGAGGCGGGTTTTTGTGATGTGGCGCTGGTGGTGGGTGCCGAAAAGATGTTTTTCCCCCAGCGCCGGGAGGCCATGTTCAAGGCCTTTAACGGGGGTACGGATATCTATCGCCTGGAGGAGTTTCAACAGCAGTGCCGCCGGCAATGTCGGGAACTGATTCCTCCGCAGCAGCAGCACGAGACTGAAACCACCGATCACAGCTTTTTTATGGAAAGTTACGCCGCCCAGGCCCGGCTGCATATGCAGCGCTTTGGCACCACCCAGCGGCAGCTGGCCATGGCCGCAGCAAAAAACCATCGACACTCGCGTTTTAACCCCCTGGCCCAATACCGCCACAGCTTGAGCGTGGAGCAGGTATTACAGCAGCGCAGTATCGTCTGGCCCTTCACCCTGCCCATGTGCGCCCCCATCTCCGACGGCGCCGCCGCTGCGGTGCTGTGCTCGGCCTCAGTGCTCAAGCGGCTGGGCGGGCGCAAGCGCGCGGTTCGCATTCGCGCTATACACCTGGCCAGTGGCAGCGATCGCCCGGCGAGAGACTTCGAGCATCACATTGGCCGCCTGGCTGCACTGCAGGCCTATGCCCAGGCGCAGATTGAGCCGCGCGATATCGATGTGGCCGAAGTGCACGACGCCACCGCCTATGCGGAGATTCAACAACTGGAAAATTTGGGCCTGTGTCCGCTGGGGGAAGGCGGCCCCTTTACCGAGAGTGGGGACACCGCCCTGGGCGGTTCAATGCCGGTCAACCCCTCCGGCGGATTGGTATCCAAGGGACACCCGGTGGGCGCCACAGGTATCATCCAGTTATACGAACTGGTGCACCAGTTGCGCGGCGAAGCCGGACCCCGGCAGGTAGTCAAACCCCGAATCGCCGTGGCTGAAAATGGTGGCGGCTTCTATGAAACCGAGGAGGCCGCCACCGTGGTCACCGTACTGGAGCGTGCCACAGCATGAGTTTGAGCACCGCACTCCCCCTGCCCATTGAGCACCTCTACCACGGCTGCGCCCGCAACCCCGACGGCATTGCGGCTCAGGACCCCGAAGGGCTTATCCGCTATCGCGAACTATTAATCCGTGTCGAGGCACTGGCGCTGGCCCTGCTGGACAGGCTGGCACCGGGCAGCCATGTCGGTCTGTGCGCGGGCAACCACATCGACCACCTGGTGGCACACCTGGCCATTATCGCTGCCAGGCTGGTGTGGATTCCAATCAACCCCAGCAACGGCCCCCGGCTCAATGCCGCGCTAATTGCCAGCAGTGATATGCAGCTGCTGCTGGTGGATAGCCACAATCGAACAGCCATTGCCGACAGTGCCGTCGAGCAGCTGGCCCTGGACGCGCAAACCGGTCAGGATTGTCGCAACCTGATCGCCCGCTACCGGGGCCGGCCCTTTGCACGGCAACTCCCTGACCCCGCTGCCACCATGGCCATCAAGTTTACCGGCGGCACCACAGGCCAGCCCAAGGGTGTACTGCAAAGCCACGCCAATGTCGCAGCAGTGATCGCCAATATGCAGGCGGTGTACCGGTTTCGCCAGGAGGACACAAACCTGGCCGTAGCGCCGCTAAGTCACGGCGGCTCTCACTACATACTGCCACTACTCAGCGTTGGTGCGCGCCATATTCTCCTGCCCAGTGCTGATACCGACGCCATGGTGGAGGCCTTGGCACACCAGGGCGCCAGCGTCAGTTTTATGCCGCCCACACTCATCTACAAGCTGTTGCAGCGGCTGGAAACCATGCCACACCGGTTTAGCCATCTGCGCCAACTCACCTACAGCGCCGCACCCATGCCACCGGAGCGTATCGCCCAGTGTCTCGAGCGACTGGGGCCCTGCCTGTCCACCGTCTACGGCCAGACTGAGGCCCCAATGACCATCACTGCACTCAGCACCCGGGAAATGTGCCGCGAGGAACTGCGCGGCTCCGTGGGCCGGGCCTGTGTTCACAGCGAGGTGGCCATTGTCGATACCGACGGGCGAGCCCTCTCCGTAGGCCAGACCGGTGAGATCGCGGTGCGCGGCGCTCTGGTGAGCCCCGGCTATTACCGGGCGCCTGAGGCCACCAGTGCCAACTTTCGCGATGGTTGGCTACGAACGGGCGACCTGGGGTATCTCGATGCAAACGGCTACCTGTTTTTGCAGGGGCGCAGTGTGGAGTTGATTATCTCCGGCGGTTTCAATATCTATCCCGCAGAGGTGGAAAACGCCCTGGTGGGTCTACCCGGTATTGACGAGGCTGCCGCCTTCGGTGTGGCGGATAACTACTGGGGCCAGCGCCTGGAAGCCGCTGTCTGCCTGGCTCCCGGCACAACCCTGCAGGCCGATACCATACGTACACTGGCAAAACCGCTGCTGGGCCCGGTAAAAACCCCCAAGGCCATCCATATTCTGCCCGCCCTGCCCCGCAACCCGGTGGGCAAGGTGGTGCGAAGAGAGTTGCAGGCTCTGGTATATCCCCGCTGAGCGCGATGGCATGTGACAGAGGTCATGTTTATTCGCAACAAATATCCAAAATAGGGCTCAAACTATGGTCGATATCGGCACAAGCGGTATGAAGCGCATGGCGCAGTTTTCAAAAACGCAACCCCGCCCCGGTATGGCGGGCAATCTGGATTACCAGATTAAATCCGTCATCGAAGGCCGGGTGGTTTATCACTACACGCCCAAGCAACGGCACCAGAACCTGATTGGATCATTGCACGGAGGGATTCTCGCAGCGCTTTTGGACAGCGCCATGGGCGCGGCTGTGATGACCAGGCTGGGCCCCGGCGAAAATCACAGCATGGTCGACCTGACGGTAAAATTTATTGGCGCGGTTCGAGATGAAGAACCATTAATCATCGAGGCACAGGTGGATCATTGCGGCAAACGCCTGTTCGCCACCAGTGGCAGCATCCGCACGGCAAAGGGCCGATTGATTGCGCGTGCCCTGGCAAATGCGGTGCGACTGTAATTCCCACGCGCCCGGACTCTGGCGCTTTATCACCAACAGGCATTTTATCACTGTATTATTATACAGCTTCAGTCGCTATCTTCTTGGTGAAAAGCACTGAGTATGGCAAGGCGCTCCACTAGAGTCATCTCTAACGGACCTGTATACAATTCGATACTGGCGCGCAGGAAAAAATTAAACAAACCAATACCCCTTGCACAGAGGGTTTCCGAGGTGCAGGGACAGACTGCCCAGGCTCCAGTGCAAGGGCAGTCTGCTATACAGTTAGTGCAACAAATGATGACCGGAGTTTACATAGAGCGCATGTTCAAACACCCCGGCCATCGTGAAAGACAGTCAGCACCAATCTCAAAGCCGAATCTTATTGCGATTCTTCTCAAGGGTTGCTGTGCCAATCCCTTTGACATCCAGCAGCTGTTCCACTGACGTAAATGGGCCGTGCTTTTCCCGGTACTCGACGATCAACTGTGCTTTCTCTGTTCCCACGCCTTCCAGCTTTTCTGCCAGCTCAGCAACGGAAGCACTGTTGACGTTGATCTCAGAAACCACCTGTTCAGCGGTTTCTGACCCCGTATCATTTGCAGTGATTACCGGTGACAGGCTAAGCGAGAAAACGAGAACGAGCAGGGCATGGGTTAATACGCGGATATTTTTCATGATAGGCTCCCAGTGAAAGTATTTTTATTTCACATTGGGACTGTCTTACTCCCCCAAGCCGCAGCATAATACCAACACACTGAGCAAAATCCGCTTACCATCAATTACACTGCATCACACCGGTCAAGACAGACGATCCTTATTGATCCGCGATCTCAGCCAATATCTCCCGCAGTGACCTCAAAGGATCACTGGTTGCTGTAATCGGCCGCCCGACCACCAGAAAGTCGGCGCCCTGGGCCCGGGCTTCGGACGGCGTGAGTGTGCGTCGCTGGTCTCCGCTATTGCTCCAGTTCGGGCGGATACCGGGGGTCACCAGCATAAATTCTGGCCCACAGGTCTCGCGCAGAACCCGAGCTTCACGCGCCGAGCACACCACACCATCGAGACCGCAGCTTTTAGCACTGGCGGCGAGAGACAGCACCTGCGCTTTCAGAGGCCTGGAAACCCCCGTTGCCGCCAGTTCCTCCGCAGTGGTACTGGTCAATACGGTTACCCCGATCAGCAATGGCTTTTTTTCACCAAATTCCCTCAGAGCCTGCACCGCTGCGCTCATCATCCGCTCACCACCACTGGTGTGTACGTTGACCATCCAGACACCGAGACGTGCAGCAGCCTTTACCGCTGCGGCAACGGTATTGGGGATATCGTGAAACTTCAGGTCCAGAAAAACCTCAAAGCCGCGCCCAACCAGGGTACGGACCAGATCGGGGCCCGCTGCGGTAAATAATTCCTTGCCAACTTTCACCCGGCAAAGCGCGGGGTCCAGCTGGCTGGCCAACGCCAGAGCCTTGTCGGCATGGTCGTAATCCAGTGCAACAATAATCGGGGAAGAAACCAGAGCCTGCAAAGAAATACCTCATTAAAATTGCTTTTATCCAATGGCCAACGACAGGATGGGCCTGAGCACCTTCGCTGCCTGCTACTATTACTCGCCCTCAATTCCCTTAACGGAGCGAACAGAATCCCAGTGTTTGCAACTGGGACAGAGCCAGTGCAACTGATTGCCGGAAAAACCACAGTTGCTGCAGCGATAGTGGGGGCGGCTGGCAATCAATTGATCTATCAGTGTCTTGAGTAAGGACAGATTCTCACGCGCCCTGCCCTGTGCTGTTCCGATATACAGATCGAGAAAACGCCCCAGCCCCCGCAGGGATGGGCGCAGTGCCAATTGCTCACCCATAAAAGCAGCAGCGGCTGCTTCACTATCCTGCTGTTGGATGCGCTCTGTCAGCGCAATGAGAACACTGTTGGAGGGATGCTCACTCAAGAGAGACTCCAGGTAGCGATCCAGCCCCTTTCCGTCCCCCAACTCACCGTAGCAGGTAATCAAAAGCTCCAGTATTTCTGGAATATAATCCGGGTTCTGCTTGGGAATGCGCTGTAGCGCTTTAATGGCGTCTCGGGGTTTGCCAAGCAAATATTCCAGGCGCGCCCACAGCAGACAGGCCCGTATAGATCCGCGATCATATCCCAGGGCTGCGTCGAGGTGTTTGCGCGCACTGAGATAATCCTTAGCGGTAATCGCCTCCTCCGCCAGTTCACAGCAAAAGTGGGCCTGTACCGACGCCCAGTCGGGTGACAAGCGCTTGAAGCGGCGGCCATGGAGCAAATTGACAGCGTGAATAGCCTTGGCCCATTCGCGTTCATCCCGATACACCTCGACAAGGTGTTCAAGGCTTGTGGCACGCAGTTCCTGGGCCGTCTCCACCAGTTCTTGCAGCAGGCGCTCAGCTCGATCGAGCCAGCCTGCAGCAATATAGTCACAGGCCAGTTCAAACTGCGCTTTTTGCTGGCTCTGCCGGGCCAGACTGGGGCGTGCCAGGAGATTCTGGTGTACCCGTATCGCCTGGTCGTACTCCCCCCGCCGGCGCAGCAGGCTGCCCAATGCCAAATGGGTTTCAAAGGTTGTCGGGCTGACTTCGAGGGAATCGATAAACTTGTCGATGGTGTCGTCGTGGCGCTCACTCAGAAGATAATTGAGCCCCTGGGCATAGGAGCGGGCCAGGGATTCCTCCTGTTCGCTACAGTCAGGTTTCTTCCTGGAGCTACCTCGCCCTAATACCCAGCCGATAGCGATCGCTGCCAGCAGGAAAAAGAAGTAGGTAATATCAGGCAATTCAGTCTCCGGAAACCTTTTGGTGCGCAGCGTGCAGCTCACGCTCCAGCTTCTTGAGCTGCTTGTTCAGTCCGCGTACACGGCGGCGCTGGGAATACACAGGGAGTAAACTGGCCAGGAAGCCCAACAGAACCCCCAGCAGCAAAGTGCTGATGAGCCACACCCCCACACTGCCTGAATACAGGGCATTACCTGCAATCACCGGCGCTATAACCTGGGGATTTTCCACAGCGAAATAAATGCCGAAGGCCACACACACCAGGGCCAACAGGCCATAGGCAATATGCAACAACCAGCGCAAAAATGACAAGGGAACCTCCGAGTTCCACTAAGAAGGCTTTATCGACCAACACCTTGGGCTTTCGGAACGCACTATAGGATCACCAGCGAAAGCCGATTATCAACCCAGCCGTGCAGTGTAATCATACTTCGATCCCCGTTCCTGCATGCATACTGCGATTAACTCTGTCGCGCAGTTCTTTGCCCGGTTTAAAATGGGGCACATATTTGCCGGATAGTGCAACCGCATCCCCAGTTTTGGGGTTCCTCCCGGTGCGGGGTCCGCGGTAGTGCAGGGAAAAACTGCCAAAACCCCGTATTTCAATGCGCTCTCCCTGGGAGAGTGCGTCGGACATGGTATCCAGCAAGACCCTCACCGCCAATTCTACATCCTTTACTGGCAGCTGATCCAATCTCAACGCAATCCTTTCGATCAGTTCGGATTTGGTCATGCGCTCGGCAACCTCTGCAAGTTATTGATTATTTTGGCGTAGTCCTGCAATCATCTAATACAAAGCCGGACTGGGCAACCCCAGTCCGGCTCTCGGAGCGCACCAAATAGGTTATTTGACGCACTGACTGAACAGTCAGGAAAGATTAGTCCTTATTGTTCATCTGTGCCTTGATCAAGTCACCGATCGTGGCTGGCTGCACCTGTTCGGACTGCTTTTTGCTGTGATCCTTGACAGCCTGTTTCTCATCATCCTGGTCCTTGGCTTTGATAGACAGGCTGATCACACGGTTCTTGCGATCCACGCTGGTGATTTTAGCCGTTATTTCATCGCCTTCTTTCAGGACATTGCGAGCATCTTCAACCTTGTCGCGGCTGATTTCGGAAGCCCGCAGAATGCCTTCGACTTCATCCGCCAGGGAAATGACCGCCTGCTTGGCATCCACCTCTTTGATAGTCCCGGTGACAAAGCTCCCGCGGTCACTGGTTGTAACGAAGTCGGAGAACGGATCGGACTCCAACTGCTTGATGCCCAGGGAGATACGCTCGCGTTCGGAATCGATACCCAGAATGACGGTCTCAATTTCGTCGCCCTTCTTAAACTTGCGAACCGCTTCCTCGCCCGCTTCGTTCCAGGAGATATCGGATAAATGAACCAGGCCGTCGATGCTGCCATCGAGACCGATAAAGATACCGAAATCGGTGATGGACTTGATCTTGCCGGAGATTTTATCGCCCTTGGCGAATTTACGTGCAAAGGCATCCCACGGATTTTCCTGGCACTGCTTGATACCCAGGGAAATACGTCGACGCTCTTCGTCGATATCGAGAATCATCACCTCTACTTCGTCGCCCACCTGGACAACTTTGGACGGGTGGATATTCTTGTTGGTCCAATCCATTTCGGAAACATGCACCAGGCCCTCTACCCCCTCTTCCAACTCGGCAAAACAGCCGTAGTCGGTCAGGTTGGTGACAACGGCTTTCACGCGGCTGTTTTCCGGGTAGCGCTTCTTGATGGATACCCAGGGGTCTTCGCCCAGTTGCTTCAAGCCCAAAGATACACGGCTGCGCTCGCGGTCGAACTTCAAGACTTTTACCTGGATCTCATCGCCAACATTCACAATTTCGCTCGGATGCTTGATACGCTTCCAGGCCATATCGGTGATGTGCAGCAGGCCGTCGATACCGCCCAGATCTACGAACGCACCGTAGTCGGTCAGATTCTTCACAATACCCTTGATGCTCATGCCTTCCTGCAGGCTCGCCAGCAGGGCCTCGCGCTCTTCGGAAGTGGCAGCCTCCATCACCGCTCGACGGGAAACCACAACATTGTTGCGCTTGGCGTCCAGCTTGATAACCTTGAATTCAAGCTCCTTCCCTTCCAGGTGCGCGGTGTCGCGGACCGGGCGGACATCGACCAGGGAGCCGGGCAGGAACGCGCGGATATTGGCAACATCAACCGTAAAGCCACCCTTAACCTTGCCACTGATAACCCCTTTGACCACCTCGTCAGCTGCGTGGGCCGCATCGAGAATTTTCCAGGCTTCAGCGCGCTTGGCTTTCTCGCGGGACAGTCGGGTCTCCCCGAAGCCGTCTTCCACTGCTTCCAGGGCAACTTGCACTTCGTCACCCACCTGCAGCTCTATTTCGCCTCTGTCATTGATGAACTGGGCAGCGGGGATAACGCCTTCAGACTTCAGGCCCGCGTGTACAGTTACCCAGTCTTTATCCACATCAATAACAACACCGGTAACAATTGCACCCGGTGCCATTTCGACGCTTTTCAGGCTCTCTTCAAATAATTCAGCAAAGCTCTCGCTCATTACATTACCTATAGTGAGGGGTTCAGCCGTTGGTAACTGTTGAGTGTAGTCAACCGCCAGCCGCGACCCCAGCCGCGCTGCCAGCACGCGGGTCGGATTACAACAACGGCCGGGCAATCCTGGCAAGACCCGGCCGTTGTCGTTAAAAAAACGGGTTGGTACTGGTTATGCGGGTTTAGGGAACCCCGGGCTGGATCCGGTCGAATACCAGCGTCAGTACCCGCTGCAGGACTGCCTCAATATCGACCCCGGTACTGTCGAGCTCAACCGCATCCTCAGCGGGAGCAAGGGGAGAGGCTTCTCGATTCATATCCAGTGTGTCACGGGCACGGATGTCCTCCAGCAGGTCGCGGAGGCTAACAGAAACCCCCTCCCCCCGCAACTGCGCCGCCCGTCTTCTGGCGCGCTCCTCGGCACCCGCGGTCAAGTAGATTTTGACTTGAGCGTCGGGGAAAACGGTAGTGCCCATATCCCGGCCATCTGCCACCAGACCTGGCAGCCGGCGAAAATTCCGCTGTCGTTGCAGCAGTGCCGCACGCACCCCCGGAATGGCAGCCACCTTGGAGGCGGCCATACTCACCCGCTCCATGCGAATATCACTGGTCACCTCGCGCCCCTCCAGGAGTACCCGCAGCCGACCATTGTCCACAACAAAGCGAACATCAAGCGCCTTTGCCACCTGCGCCAGCGCGATCTCACTGGTCAGGTCCACACCTCTGTTCAGAGCCGCCAGCGCCGCTGTGCGATAAAGGGCGCCCGAATCAAGCAGGGCGAAATTCAACCGGGCCGCCAGCAGCTTGGCAATGGTGCCCTTACCAGATCCGCTGGGCCCATCAATCGTGATTACCGGCGGCAGCTCGTTTGCATCACTCATATATTTTTTGCACAACTCAACCTCTTTATGAACGGCACAAACCAGATCTTAAACCCACCCACTCCGGGCCTGCTGGTTATGCCAGTTGCAACTGCAGGCCCGCGCTGACGGCCAGGTCGGCAAAATTCGGGAATGAGGTCGCCACGTTGGCGCAGTGCAGGATGCGGATTGTATCCTTTGCGCGCAAAGATGCCACAGCAAAGGCCATGGCAATGCGGTGGTCCCCCAAACTATCCACAGTCCCACCGCTAAATACCGTCCGCTCCCGCACACCGCGTATCACAATACCATCCGGTGTCGGCTTCGCCTCCACGCCCAGGGCTGTGAGGCCGTCCGCCATCGCCTGGATCCTGTCGCTCTCTTTGACACGCAGCTCAGCAGCACCCGTCAGCACCGTCTCACCCTCCGCGCAGGCTGCGGCAATAAACAATGCCGGGAATTCATCAATCGCGAGCGGCACCTGATCCTCAGGAATTCGGATGCCTTTCAGTGGCGAATAACGCACCCGGACATCCGCCACAGGTTCGCCACTGACCTCGCGCTTGTTGAACAGTTGGATGTCAGCGCCCATCATGCCCAGAATATTGATCACACCATGGCGGGTCGGATTGATGCCGACATGCTCCAGCACAATATCCGAGCCGGGCGAGATTGCCGCGGCCACCATAAAAAAGGCAGCGGAGGAGATATCCGCTGGCACATCGACACGGCAGGCCTTGAGACTGCCTCCCCCACAAAGCGCGGACTTGGCACCATCGCGAAGTACCTGATAAGCAAACCCCTGCAACATGCGTTCGGTATGATCGCGAGTCGGTGCAGGCTCCACAGTCGAGGTCTCGCCGTTTGCATAGAGGCCCGCAAGCAAGACTGCGGACTTGACCTGAGCACTGGCCATTGGCAGGCGATAGTCAATTCCGTGCAACCGGCTGCCCCCAATGATGCGCAGAGGTGGCCGCCCTCCGGGGCCCGTTTCAATGGTCGCCCCCATCTCCCGCAAGGGATTGGCAACCCGATCCATAGGGCGCTTGGACAGGGACGCATCACCGGTCAAAGTAATATCGAGGCCCAAGCCGGCAAGGATACCTACCAGCAGGCGCATTGAGGTGCCGGAATTGCCCAGATAAAGTGGTCCCGGCGGGGCCTTCAGGCCGCGCAAACCCACACCGTGAATGGTGACCCGGCCATTGACCGGCCCCTCGATAACCACCCCCATATCGCGAAAGGCCTGCAGGGTCGCCAGGGCATCCTCCCCCTCCAGAAAACCCGCCACCTCTGTCACGCCCTCCGCCAAAGAGCCCAGCATAATGGCGCGGTGAGACATGGACTTGTCTCCTGGTACACGCAGCCTGCCACTGACACATTTCCCCGGCTGAGCGATAAAAGTCATTGCCTTTGTCTGCATAAATTCTGGATTCACTTCTTTTGTCAGCATTTTGGTTACCTGATCCCGCGCCGTTTTGGCCCGGGTAAACACGTCCATCAAGCCAGTGCTGTCACCGCAGGCAATAGCTTTGCGCAGGGCCGTCAGGTTGAGGCTGTAGAGATCGATCGCCTTTAAAATGGCGTCCCGGTTGGCCAGCATAATGTCCCGCCACATCACCGGATCGCTAGAAGCGATGCGGGTAAAATCACGGAAACCCCCTGCGGCATAGCGGAAGATATTTTCATTTTCCGCGTCGTGCGCCAGAGTATCCACGAGACTGAAGGCAATCACATGGGGAAGATGACTGGTGGCTGCGAGTACTGCATCGTGCTCTTGCACAGGCATCTGTAACACTTCCGCACCCGCCACCTGCCACAATTGCACCACCCGCTGCAAGTGGCCTGCACCGGTTTCTGGCAGTGGGGTCAGAATTACCCGGTGGTTGTAATAAAGGTCATCGCGCGCAGCAACTGCGCCACTCTGCTCAGAGCCGGCAATGGGGTGACCCGGCACCAAAAAACTGGGCACCCTGCCCCATACTTTTTCCGCCGCACGCACCACATTGCCTTTGACACTGGCGCCATCTGTCACCGTAACGCCCGCAGGCATATAGGCTTTAATTTGAGCGAACACCGATTCCACCGCCAGGGTTGGCACTGCGATAAAAACCAGGTCATTCGCTCCCAACTGTGGCAACACCTCGGCAAGACTGCTGCTGGCACTGTCAACAATACCGAGCGTTTTTGCCTGTTCACAGGTTTCCCCTGGGGCCGCAACACCGATTACCTCGCGGCATGCCCCCGCAGTTTTTAACGCCAGTGCAAAACTGCCGCCAATAAGGCCGACTCCGACGACTACGAGCCGGCCGATTCGCGCCTGATCCATCACAGCACACCGCGCGGGTAGGAACCGAGCACCTTCACGTCCGAGGCACAAATACCCACCTCCCGCAGGGCCGAAGCAATGGCCTCGGTGTCTCGATGTCCCTTAAAGTCGATAAAGAAGACGTAATTCCAGTGACCGGACTGGGACGGGCGCGTTTCCACCCGGGTGAGGTCAACCCCAAAGCGGCGGAATGGCTCCAGCAGATTGTGCAGAGCACCTGGTTCGTTTCGCATCGATACCATCAAAGAGGTCTTGTCGTCTCCGCTCGCCGGCACCTCCTGGGTTCCGATAATCAAAAAGCGCGTGGAATTATCCGGGCGATCCTCAATTTTTTCCGACAAGATTTTCAAACCGTACAACTCAGCCGCCATATCGCCTGCGATGGCTGCGGAATTCCATTCCCCCTTGACCCGCACAGCCGCATCGGCATTGCTGGACACGGCTACCCGCTCTACATTGGGATAGTGTGCATCGAGCCATTTGCGACATTGCGCCAAGCTCTGCGCATGGGAATAAATCCGCGTGATTGCTTCTGCACGGGTGACATCCGAAATCATCAGGTGATGGTGAATACGCAGCTCCACCTCACCACAGATGCATAAATTCGAGGTCATAAAATTGTCCAGGGTATGGTTAATGACCCCCTCTGTGGAGTTCTCTATGGGCACAACCCCGTAGCTGACCGCACCCGCCTCCACCTCGCGAAACACCTCGTCAATGACCGCCAGGGGGCGGCTTTGTGCGGAGTTGCCAAAATGCTTTAACGCCGCCTGCTGGGTAAAAGTCCCCTCCGGCCCCAGGTAGGCCACCTTGACTGGCTCTTCCAGGGCCAGGCAGGCAGACATAATCTCCCGAAACAGGCGCGCCATTTCCTCATCGGTTAAAGGGCCGCTATTGCGCTCCATCGCCCGGCGCAGTACCTGGGCTTCGCGCTCCGGCCGGTAGTACAGTGCATCCTCACCGGTTGCCTTTTTCAACGCGGCAACTGCCAGTGCACAGTTGGCTCTTTCACTGATCAGCCGGGCGATATCGCCATCAATGCTGTCAATACGATTGCGCAGCTCCAGCAAACGCTGGTCACCACTTTCAGTTTCCTCGATCATCCGTTTATCTACGTTTCAGCTCACTGATCAACTACTGAGTCATTCGCCCGGGGCCGGAATGCAATAGCATCTGCAAGCCAGCCACCGCCCTAAACCATCAAAAATACTGTAGCGCGAAACCCTGTTTTTTCGGACTCATTATTAGCCCCGGCGCGCTTCGAAATCCGACAAAAATGCCACTAATACCTCCACTGCTTCAAGCGGTACGGCGTTGTATAATGACGCACGCATGCCACCAACCGAGCGATGCCCTTTCAAGCCCAGTAGCCCAGCCTCACCGGCCGCCTCGAGAAACGCTTTGTCGAGTCGTTCATCGGCCAGCACAAAGGGCACATTCATACTGGAGCGGCTTCCCCTCTCCACAGGGCTGGAAAAAAACGCACTGCGATCAAGAAACTCGTACAACAATATGGATTTTTTGTCGGCGAGTCGCGCCATCGCCTCAACCCCCCCCTGGGCCTTGAGCCATTGAAATACCAGGCCGGACAGGTACCAGGCAAAGGTCGGTGGCGTGTTATCCATGGAACTGGCATCCGCCGCCACCTTCCAGCTCAGACTGCGCGGAATATTCTCCATTGCCCTGTTGAGCAGATCCTCGCGGACAAGGGCAACGGCAATACCCGAGGGCCCCATATTTTTCTGGGCGCCGGCATAGATCACGCCAAACTTATCCACTGGAATCGGGCGCGACAAAATACTGGATGACATATCGGCTACCAGGGGGCAATCCACCTCTGGCACATAATCAAACTCGACACCGCCAATGGTTTCATTCGGGGTATAGTGGAGATAAGCCGCCTCCGCACTCTGCTGCCAGCTGTCTTCAGCGGGGGCGTAGCTGAAATTACGGTCTTCACTGGAAGCAACCACCGTCACTTCGCCGTATCGCCTGGCTTCCTTAATGGCTTTTGCCGCCCAATGCCCAGAGTGAATGTAATCGGCCTTTTTGGGGCCCGAGCCAAAGAGATTCCAGGGTACGGCACCAAACTGCGCTGTGGCACCGCCCTGCAGGAACAGCACTTTGTAGTTATCCGGGATAGAGAGCAGGTCGCGCAAATCCTGCTCGGCGCGCTCGGCAACTGCAATAAACTCCGCTGTGCGGTGGCTGACCTCCATCACTGAACAGCCCAGACCGCGCCAGTCTAGCAACTCCTGCTGGGCCTGATGCAGTACCGGCTCCGGCAATGGACCGGGACCGGCGGAAAAATTAAATTTCCTCATAGTATTACTCCAGAAAGCCAAACATGGTTTCAAATATAACTAGATGCACCAACGCACAAACTGTCATTCTGGGAGATGGGCCTTTCGCTTTGGCGCCTTTTTTAGGGTGCCTGAGGCAAGAAAGGCCGCGATAAACGCAGCCTTTCACAGGAGTGCCTAGGGCGTGGGTCACGCCGGCCCTCCGCGATCTTCGCTAACCTCTTCCGTCTCCTCAATACGCCCGAGTCCCACGAGTTTCTCGCCAACCTTCAAGCGTATAACCCGCACCCCCTGGGTATTGCGCCCAAGGATAGAGACTTCGTCAACCCGCGTGCGTACCAGAGTGCCCTGGTCGGAGATCAACATCATCTCTTCGCCCGGATGCACCTGACAAGCCCCGATCAGGGCGCCGTTGCGCTCACTTTCAGCGATGGCAATCACGCCCTGGGTGCCACGCCCCTTGGTGGGGAAGTCCTCAATTGCTGTGCGCTTGCCGAATCCCTTCTCGGTCGCCATCATCACCGAGCCACCCTCTTGCGGAATCACCATAGCGATCACCTGCTGACCGCCCTGCATTCGGATGCCTCGAACGCCCCGTGAGACACGCCCCATGGAGCGGACATTGCGCTCGGAAAAACGGGCAGCTTTGCCGGCACTGGTAAACAGCACCACATCGCGCTGGCCATCGGTAATCGCCGTGGCCACCAGGCGGTCCCCGTCTTCCAGTTCGATAGCGCGCAAACCGACGCTGCGCGGGCGCGCAAAGGCCGTTAACGGTGTTTTCTTCACAGTGCCGTTAGCGGTGGTGAAGAAAATAAAATGATTTTCGTCATATTCAGACACCGGCATCATGCTGCTGATGCGCTCACCCTCTTCCAGTGGCAACATATTGACTATGGGACGCCCTCGGGAGGCACGGCCGGCAGTTGGCACTTCATAGACTTTGAGCCAGTAGACCTTACCCTTGTTGGAGAAGCACAGGAGGGTATCGTGGGAGTTGGCAATCAGCAGGTGCTCGACAAAGTCCTCACTTTTCACCTGGGTCGCCGACTTACCCATACCGCCGCGGCGCTGGGCCTGGTAATCGGTCAAGGGCTGGCTCTTGGCATAGCCGCCGTGAGAGATGGTTACCACCTTGTCTTCCGGGGTGATCAGGTCTTCTACGGTCAGGTCCTGGCGGGAAGCCACGATATCGGTAAGGCGCTCATCCCCAAAATTCGTATCAAGCTGCGCCAGCTCCTCGCGAATCACCGCCATCAGGCGCTCGAAGCTAGCGAGGATATGCAGGTATTCGGCGATTTGTTTCAGCCGCTCCTGATACTCAGCCAACAGTTTATCGTGTTCCATTCCCGTCAAACGGTGCAGACGCAGCTCGAGAATAGCCTGAGTTTGTGCAGGGGACAGATAGTAAGCGCCATCCTCGCGCAAACCGAACGCTTTTGGCAGGTCGTCCGGGCGGCAGGCATTGGCACCGGCACGCGCCAGAAACTGCTGTACATTGCCTACCGCCCAACCCTTGGCCAACAGCGCCTCGCGGGCATCGGCCGGGGTTGCGGAGGACTTGATCAGCTCGATCACCGGGTCGATATTGGCGATGGCAATCGCCAGTCCCTCCAGAATATGGCCGCGCTCGCGGGCCTTGCGCAACTGGTAGACTGTACGGCGTGTAACCACTTCCCGGCGATGGCGCACAAAGTGCTCCAGCAGCTCTTTCAGGTTCAGGATCTTGGGCTGACCATCTACCAGGGCAACCATATTGATGCCAAACACACTCTCCAGTTGGGTTTGTGAGTAGAGATTGTTCAGAACCACATCGCCCAGCTCACCACGCTTCAGCTCAATCACGACACGCAGGCCGTCCTTGTCCGACTCGTCGCGCAGCTCCGAGATACCCTCGATCTTCTTCTCTTTGACCAGCTCGGCGATACGCTCAATCAGGCGGGCCTTGTTCAACTGGTAGGGAATCTCTGTGATCACAATGGTTTCGCGATTGCTCTTATCATCGCGAATCACATCCGCTTTGGCGCGCACATAAATACGGCCGCGGCCGGTGCGGTAGGCCATCAGGATGCCGGCGCGGCCATTGATGATGGCCCCGGTGGGAAAATCCGGTCCGGGGACATACGCCATCAGGTCATCAACCGTAAGCGTCGGGTTGTCGATCAGGGCCAGACAAGCCTTGATGACTTCACTCAGGTTGTGGGGGGGGATATTCGTGGCCATTCCCACGGCGATACCGGAAGAGCCATTGACCAGCAGGTTGGGTACCCGTGAGGGTAACACTTCCGGCATCTGCTCGGAGCCATCGTAGTTATCAACGAAATTGACGGTTTCCTTGTCGAGATCCGACAGCAGCTCGTGGGCCAGCTTGTCCATACGGATTTCGGTATAACGCATGGCAGCCGGGCTGTCGCCGTCAATGGAGCCGAAGTTTCCCTGGCCGTCTACCAGGGTGTAACGCAGGGAGAAGGGTTGGGCCATGCGCACAATCGTGTCATATACCGCGGTATCCCCATGGGGATGGTACTTACCGATCACATCGCCAACGACACGTGCCGACTTCTTGTAGGACTTATTCCAGTCGTTTTTGAGTTCGCTCATTGCAAAGAGCACACGGCGGTGTACCGGCTTGAGGCCATCGCGTACATCCGGCAGTGCCCGCCCGACTATCACACTCATGGCATAGTCGAGATAAGACTGCTTGAGCTCTTCCTCGATATTAATCGGAGAGATTTCTTTGGCTAATTCGCCCATGACTTACGGCGTTCCTTGTTATAGCGCGGGCATGAGTACCTGCCCCGGATAAGCGGGCAATTCTAGCATAGTTTGACGCCGCTGGCGGGATGGCCCCGGAACCCCACGGCATCACTGCCCGGTTGCTGCGCTTGTACTCTATCGCTAAAGTGACTCTCCACCTCAGCTGCCATCATCATATAGTCCAATGCACCAATTCGTAGACACCCTGATTCATGCACGCTGGATTATCCCGGTCATTCCAGAGCAAAAAGTGTATGAACACTGCTCCCTGGCCATTGTTCAGGGGCGCATTACAGCATTGCTGCCGTCGGCAGAAGCCAAACTCCGCTTCGCGGCAAAACACGAAATTGACCTTAACCAACACGCACTGATTCCGGGGTTGATCAATACCCACAACCATGCCCCCATGGCACTCTTGCGCGGTTTTGCCGATGACCGCCCGCTCAAGGAGTGGCTCGAACAGCAAATCTGGCCGGTGGAACAGCGCTGGGTGGGCCCGGAGTTTGTGGCAGACGGCAGCCGCCAGGCCATCGCCGAAATGCTGCGTTCAGGCACTACCACCTTCTCCGACCAGTACTTTTTCCCCGAAGCTGTAGCGGTGGCCGCCCGCGAGAGCGGTATCCGCGCCCACATCGCCTTCCCGGTGCTGGACGGTCCGAACCCCTGGAGCCGCCACAGCGAGGAGGCGCTACACAAGGGTCTGTCCCTGCGCGATGACTACCGCGCACACGAGCGTATCGAAGTGGTTTTTGCCCCCCATGCTCCCTATACCGTCGGGGACCAGACCCTGGAAAAAATCGCGGTATACGCTGCCGAAGCACAGATCCCGGTACAAATACACCTGCACGAGACCTATCGGGAAGTCGAGAATGCCCTGGCACAATCTGGGGAGCGCCCTACCGAGAGGCTGTTGCGCATGGGCCTGATGGGACCGCAGACCCTCTGCGTGCATATGGTGGCAGCCAATGAGCAGGATATAGAGCTACTGAAAATGAGCGGCGCCCATGTCGCACACTGCCCATCCTCCAACCTTAAACTGGCATCGGGTTTTTGCCCCGCCAGCGAAATGCTCAAGGCGGGTATTAACGTCTCCCTAGGAACCGATGGCGCCGCCAGCAATAACCGCCAGGATTTGTTCGCAGAGGCCAACACCGCCGCACTGCTGGCAAAAGCCGTCAGTGGCAGTGCTGCGTCCCTGCCGGCGCACCAGGCACTCGCGATGGCCACAATTAACGGTGCTCGCGCTCTGGGCATCGAAACCATCGCAGGCAGCCTCGAAGTGGAGAAAAGTGCCGATATCGCGGCTATCGATCTGGGTGGACTGGAGCAGCAACCGGTACACAACCCCCTGTCCCAGTTGATTTATGCCGGTGGAGGACACAAGGTCACGGACGTCTGGGTTGCGGGCAAGCAGCTTTTAAAAGAGCGCCGGCTACAAACTCTGAACGAGACCGAGGTAATCCAGCGGGCACACCTCTGGCGTGATAGAATCGCCGGCGAGGCGCGCTAGACGCGAACGCACCGCCAGTGTCCAATGGCCGGACAGACCCGGCTACTAGCGACGGAGTTTGCAGAAAAGTTCATGAGCAATAATGTAGATCCCGCGGAAATCGCCAAGTTTGAACAGCTCGCCAGCCGCTGGTGGGATAGGGAAGGCGAATTTAAACCACTACACGAAATCAACCCCCTGCGCGCCAATTATATTGACGGGCACGCGCCAGTCGCCAACAGAAAATTGCTGGATGTCGGCTGTGGCGGCGGCATTCTGGCGGAAGCCATGGTCCATCGAGGTGCGGAAGTCACCGCGATTGATATGGGCGAGGCGCCCCTGAACGTCGCCAGATTACATGCCCTTGAAAGCGGCATCGAAGTGGATTACCGCCAGATAACCGCTGAGGCACTGGCTGAAGAAATGCCCGAACACTTTGATATCGTCACCTGTCTGGAGATGCTGGAGCATGTTCCCGACCCCGCCTCGGTCATTTGCGCCTGTGCAAAACTGGTCAAACCCGGCGGCCACCTTTTCTTTTCCACCATCAACCGCACCGCCAAAGGCTGGCTGTTCGCTGTTGTGGGGGCGGAATATCTCCTGCGACTACTCCCCAAAGGTACCCACGAATACGGCAAGTTTGTCCGCCCTTCGGAATTGGGCAAGTGGCTGCGCGAGGCGGGTCTGGCGCTTCGCGATATGACCGGCATGACCTATAACCCGATCACTCGAATCTATAGACTTAACGACCGCGACGTCGATGTGAACTACCTGATGTATGCCAGCAAACCTGAATAAGCAAGCCAAGCGAATGAAAGCGGTTTTATTTGATCTGGACGGCACGCTCCTCGATACGGCGCCGGACTTTATTGTTGTACTCAATCAACTGCGACAACAGGAGCAACTGCCACCCCTGCCCGACGGGATCATTCGAAGTGCGGTCTCCAACGGTTCCCGGGCATTGGTGACCCTGGGATTTGGCAAAAAGGAGGGCGACCCCGGGTTCAACAGCCTGCTGCAGCGTCTGCTGGATCTCTACCTCGCACACCTTGCCGAAAGGACCGTCCCTTTTGCCGGGATAGAGGTCCTGCTGGATACGCTTCTGGCAAACA
Organism: Microbulbifer jejuensis; assembly: GCF_047289955.1. NCBI lineage: Bacteria > Pseudomonadati > Pseudomonadota > Gammaproteobacteria > Cellvibrionales > Microbulbiferaceae > Microbulbifer > Microbulbifer jejuensis. The sequence continues at coordinate 9,312 of NZ_JBLBUB010000015.1, read as the reverse complement.
ATATTCCCTGGGGTATTGTGACCAATAAACCGGAGGCTTTTACCCTGCCACTGATGCAGGCCTTCAGCCACCTCCCACCCCCGACCGCAGTTATCTGCCCCGACCACGTCAGGAAATCCAAGCCGGACCCCGAGGCAATCTTGCTTGCCTGCGCTAAAATCGGCTGCGATCCCTCAGAAGCCATTTATATTGGCGATCACAAGCGGGATATTGTCGCCGGCCAGCGTGCAGGCATGCCCACCATCGCCTGCAACTATGGCTACATCGACGCCTCGGAAAACCCTGCCAGTTGGGGGGCGGATCACCTGATCCAATCGGCAGCTGAGATCTGGCCACTGCTGCGACAGCAGTATATTGAACCCAAGCAGTAACACCCGGCCCCAATAGCAGCGGGACAGTATCAGGATTTTTCATGTCAGAATTTTTCGGCAACTATGTCGCGCCCATCAGCCTCCTCAAAGGCAAAGTCATACTCGTCACCGGTGCCGGGGACGGTATCGGCAAAACTGCGGCCAAAACCTTTGCCGCCCATGGGGCAAGTGTCATTCTTTTGGGGCGGACCACAGCAAAGCTCGAGATGGTCTATGACGAGATCGAAGTCTCCGGGGGACCTCAGCCGGCTATTTTTCCCATGGATCTGAACGGGGCCCGTATAGAGGATTTTGACAATCTTGCCGAGGCAATCGAAGGGGAGTTTGGCCGTCTGGATGGCCTTCTGCACAACGCCAGTCTTTTAGGCCAGCGCACACCAATAGCCAACTACCATTTCTCCATCTGGCAGCAGGTGATGCAAGTGAATGTCAACGCGGCATTTGGGCTCACCAAGACGCTACTACCCCTGCTGGAGAAGTCCGAGGCGGGATCAATCATCTTCACAAGCTCAAGCGTTGGCCTGAGAGGACGGGCCTACTGGGGCGCCTATTCCGTATCAAAATTTGCTACAGAAGGATTAATGCAGGTATTGGCAGATGAGTTGGAGGGTGTATCGAATATCCGTGTAAACAGTCTCAACCCAGGCGCCACCCGCACGACAATGCGTGCGAGTGCCTACCCTGCTGAAAACCCTCAGTCGGTAGTGCCCGCCGAGGAAATCATGCCTACCTACTTGTACCTGCTGGGTGATGACAGCCGAGGTCAGAGCGGCAAACACTTCAGCGCGCAGAAGCGCTGAGCCCACTACCAATCCACAAGAAGCCAGGCTCAGCCCGGTTTCTTATGCGCGCACCTTGATCACCACCTACTTTTGGTCCGCTTTGTTATCATCACCTGCCGGACTCCGACTTGATTCGGCATCGCTATCTCCCGGCGCCATGTGCTCGGGAACATCGGCAAAAATATCCCCTTCAAACTCCAATATCTCACTGCCATCATGCATACCAGCGTCTTTAATCCCCTGCTGCTTCTTGCCAGGCTCATTAGGCTGTAATTCCTGGCCCTTCAGGAGCTGGGCCGTCCATCTGTCCCCTGCCCTGGCATAGGCACCCTCTGAAACCGAAAGCTGTAATGCCTCAAAAATGAAGTAGCCTGCAATAGCAGTACAAACGGCAGCAGGAGTAATCAAGCTTTTCATTTTTCGCCCCCGGGTAATGTGAAGTTATGTTTTTTTAGTTGTTTGATAAAGGATCAATTCAGGAAGAGCGGCATCCGCTCCCCTTCTGGAGTTGGACTGTCACCAAGCACCAAATTCCACTGGCAGTTATTTTTCCATGCGCTCCCGATCAATGGTGTGAAAGGCCGCACAATTTTATTTGTTCACTTACCACAACTCGGGCAGAATAGCGGCAATGAATGGCAAGACAGTATCGAAGTGATGAAAGCATTACTCTCGCTCTCCCTGTTGGCCCTACTAGCCCCCGGTATATCTGCCCATACTTTGAGCGAGCAACTCCAGGAGTGCTCCCACATAACGCCCGACAACAGCCGCTTGATATGCTATGACAAGCTTAGCGCTACACTCGGACAACGCGCCGAACAGGATTTTGGCCGTGAGCAGAAACAAATTTCGCAGGCCCCGCAATCTATCGAGGCAACAATCACACATATCCGAGCAAATGCCTACGACAAGCAGATAATCACTTTGGCTAATGGTCAAATTTGGCAACAAATCGATAGCAACCGAATACGCTGGAAGACCGGTAACCGAGTAATTATAGAGCGCGGACTCCTGGGTTCTTTCTTTATGAAACCCGCGGAAGGTAAGCGCAAGATTCGCGTAAAACGATTAAAATAGCCCTCTAACGCCCTATTGGGGACAGAGCCAAATACAGCCCCGCCTATATGCACTCCCCTGCGCCTGCTTTTTAAAAAATAAAAGACTCAAGAGTCACTTTCAAAGTAGGCGCTTATTTCAACATTCAACTATATTTAAAGTGAATTTGGCGCCAAACCGCGCCTGGTCCCAACCGCTTACAGCGTTCACACACTACGTACAGAGAGTTTAGGCATTTGTCCCGAGAAAAGTTTTACTCAAGGGATGAAGATTGGCTGAAGGATACAGACGAAGCCCTATCCGATTCCGGCACAGGTGCCTGTGGCCATGCAGAGCCTGGACCGGATATCGGAGAGATCCCCGCATCAGGGGAGCCGCTCACTGAGAGTGGCAGCACCCCAATGCAAAGCTATCTCAAACACCTGTACCGGCTCGACTTACTCACTCCCGAGGAAGAGCACAGTACCACCTGCCTGCTGCGGGATTTGGAGGACCGATTAATCGCCCTGTTACAACACTATGGCAAACAAGCGGTGCAGTTGCGCAGCGAGGGCGTTGAGCAGAGAGGCAGCACCGGGGCCTATGATCACGGCCTGATCATAGGCCATGCCCAGGAACTGCTGACACTGGGAGCTCTTCTCCCGCGGGACCGCAGTCGGCTGACCGGCTTACTGCAGCGCTTCCAAAAACAGCGCAAAAAACTGATCCAGTGCAACCTGCGCCTGGTCATTGCCATTGCCAAGCGGTTTCGCAATCCGGCTGTGCCCTTTATCGATCTGATTCAGGAGGGCAATGTGGGGTTAATGAAAGCCATAGAGCGCTTTAAACCCCAGATGGGCTATCGCTTCTCAACCTATGCCTACTGGTGGATACAGCAGGAAATCCAGCTGGCTCTGCGCCGCAACGAGGATCTGGTGCGCCAGCCTGCCAATGTCCAGGACGACCTTCGGAGCATATATCGGGCCATTGGCGAAGTGCGCGCGCAGGGTTTGCCGGCCTCGGATGAGAACCTTGCAGGGCATACGGGATTGGACCTGGAACGCATCCAGAGCCTGCTGAAATTGCCCGGCCCCACCGGTTCACTCGACGACCCTGTCGCGGATGATCAAAGCAGTACCCGGCTCGACTATGCGCCCGCCGACGAGCTGTACAACACCGATGCGCTGGTCACCAATCAGGAACTGGCAGAGCGGTTGCGCGAAGCGGTCGAGCGCCTGCCGGCGCGACAGCGCACCGTATTAAATCTGCGTTACGGGCTCGCCTCTGACAGGGACTGCTCTTTTCGTGTGATCGGCGAACAGCTCGGCCTCAGCCAGGAGCGCGCCCGTCAACTCCACTCGGATGCCCTCCGCCAACTGAAACGACAATGGCGATAATACAGTGCCCGCAACCGACCCGCCGCTGGCATCGGTTTCCCCTTGTCGTGTATTTACCCGGCTCTCTGGGGGATCACTCCGCCAGGGTCAACACTCTTGCCACCAACAACATTCCTACTAATCTTAAATACGACTTTTAGCAGTGAGTTACCCAACTGAGGTTATGTGTAAATCTATTGCCGCAAGTGCGCATTGCACCGGAGTGATCAATTGTATACTTCTCGCCATTTGCGGGTTTTCCATCTCCCCAACTGCTTTTGCTGAGCAGGAATTGATTGTCAGTGCCGGCAAGGGGCTCGGAAAGGCTCTGCTGCAGAGAAATTCCATTTCCGCTGCGGAAATGGCGGGCGTGAATTATTCCTATCTCTTTGCCTCATCCGGAAACGCAAGATATCTTTGGCAATGGTGGGGCCAGGGAAGTTACTCCTACCTGCGCCTGGCACACCACAACGAAAATCAACAACAGAATATTGTTGAAATCAAGCCGGTGCTACGCTGGTATCCACGCAATGAGCCCAGCGGTACTTTTGCTGAAGCCGGTGTTGGCGCCTCCTACCTGAGTCGCAGGGATTTTGGTGATATCCAACTCAGTACAAAGCTCAATTTCGCCTTACACTTTGCATTGGGATATCGCTTTTCCAGTGGCCACACCTTGTCTCTGCGTTACAGCCACTTTTCCAATGCTTATACCAATAATCCCAACCCCGGGTTTGATTTTGCCTCACTAAACGGGCACTTTAATTTTTAGTGCTGTTCGAGGAGAGGGTAGCCCTCCGAACTTTAATCGAGGTTAAACGTATTCATTTATTTTCCGTCAGCTCCGAAGGGAGCCCTTCCATCCGCAATGATAAAACAGGCGTACACCTGCGTAAAAGCAAACCCTGCGAAGAGCGCCACATCAAGGTGAACGAGACCTACTATGAATACCGCCTCAAGGCGCAGTCCCCCTACTCCGGCAACCGCTCAGTGCCGTGGATTCAGATGAAAGGCCACTGGCTACGACAAGCCGGTTTTGAGATCAATACGCCGGTCAAGGTCAGGGTGATGGCGGGGTGTCTATAGCGCACCATAGAACATACCGAGCATAAAAAACATGAGTCAAGATTTAAAAAAAACTAGTAAATTTCTAAGCTTCATTCTTCGCCACCAGCCTGACGACATAGGCTTAACCCTTGACTCTCAAGGATGGGCCTCCATTACCGAACTTATCGAAAAAGCGAAGCCTAAAGCAAGTCTCACTAAAGATTTAATTAAAGAGGTTGTCGCATCTAGCGACAAACAGCGCTTTGCTCTTTCTAGCGATGGGCTGTATATCCGTACCAATCAAGGCACTCGATTAAAGTGGACTTAGGCTTAACTCCACAAAAGCCACCACCCGTTCTTTATCATGGAACTGCTAGTCGTTTTGTGGATTCAATAAAACAAGATGGACTAAAAGCTGGGCAGCGACACCACGTCCACTTGTCAGTTGATGTCGCTACGGCCACTGTTGTTGGCCAACGTTATGGAAGTCCCGTAATCTTAAAAGTTGACGCTGGAAATATGTTCAAGCAAGGCTACACATTCTTCCTGTCAGATAACAGTGTGTGGCTAACTAAACATGTTCCTGTACAATATTTATCAACGCTTACTTAAGCTGCCTTGCTTTTCCGGCAACTCCTCCCAAGATTCCGCAACAATTTCATAACATCCATCACTATCAAAATAAATCATGTAGTGATTTAACTTCCACGAGGTGCGCTGATCCTCTGCTGTAGACTCCACCAACTCATTTACTAAACTTGAATTGGAGATTTTAACTAAGCTGTCATAAGCCTTCTCAATCTTCCAAGCCGGACAATGGGATTCAGCGACATGAGAATGAGCCCGAACATTCTTAAAAAGCAAACCGCTGCTATAAATGACACCATCTCTATCGTAGTCAAAATAAAGCTTAAGAATCCTACCAGGAAATTCCAAGTAAACACCCGATACGGATGATGTCGAGGGCTCTGGCAGTGAATAACAATCTGTTGTAATACTCATACTAAAACTCCCCTGCTTGCCTTACCGTTGAAATACCTTCATCCGTCAATTTATTTCTTTTTAATTGTCCGGTAAGCCTTGCCTCATAAGAAGCACTACCAGTTCGATTGACTGCTCTCCACTGGGATCTAGGGATGCCTGCTCTCATCAAAGCTTGGGAAGATCGAGTGTTAAGGATTAATGTATTACCGTTTCTCACTATGTAGTCAATCGGCACATCCGAAACCTTGAGATTTCCTGATTTAATTGCAGCAGCGATATCATCTACTGTCCGCCCTGCAAATTTACCGCCTTCACTAAAAAATTTTCCAAAAGTTTTCTGTGCAAAGTTTGCACCATCAAGCACCCCTTCTGTAGCATTTCTGATAAACAGAAAAGTTCCAAATTTGACTGCCCCGCCGACGACGGCGCCCTCACCTGGAATGCCTTCGAGTAAACGCAGAACTTCTCTGCCGACATCTTTTAAGTCTAGCGAATGATCTATGGTACTAGGCTCATTACCTGTCGGCAATGTAGGAATATCATCAAACGGAGGGCCGTCATTTGAGATGATGGTTTCGTTAATATCACTCTGGCCAAAAGAGTTGTGCCGACGCGGAACCGTCGTTATTTTCCCTACAACCCCAATGCAATCAACGAGTTAAAGAGCGTTTGCGCCAAGGCGCGTATAGATTATCAGGTTACAAACCCCAAGGCACTTTTTCGCTTAACATTGGTGAACCTTGAGCGCGGCGGTGGATGGTGATTAAAACCCCCCGGCTTTATTCCGCGCGCACTGGATAAACTCACAACAGAGTTAGCCCCCTTGGGGGCGCGCCGACAGGCGCGGGGGACAAACACCCTGCGACCAGCCCGGCCTGCCCGCCTTTAGCCGCCTGACATTGGCACAAACTACCTACAAAGCCCATTCACCCCAGCCGGCACAGGGCTTGCCCGTGCCGGCGGGCAGGTGTTGTTCGGGCGGGGAGGTGCGCGCTTTTTAGCGCGCCGGGGGAGGCATGGCTGGGAGAGCGGCCGCTAAGGGAAGATTGCAGCTGGCGCCCTGCTGCGCTTTTACTGCAAGCGGGGTGACAGATGCGAGCTTGCCTTTGCAGCCATCTTTTTGCGCTGTGCAGTTTGGAGCGCAGCGTAGAACTGCCCGCAGCCACGCCTTTCGTGGCGGAGGCGGAGCGGACGGTTTGCGCTGTCCGCCGGCACGGGGCGAGCCTGGCACTTCGCTTTGCGCTTTTTCCTGCAAAGCGTGTGACAGGCGGATGGGTGGCATTGCTCGCGCCCTCTTCTTCGGCAATGGCCAGTATTTTGTGTTTTAAGTTGGTTTCGCCCATGTAAAACAACGATTGCCCGGTCATGGCCGAGTACTGTACCCGTTCGTCTTCCGGTATCAGCGCGAGGATGGATTCCATCAGCGCGCTTTTGCCGGCGGCTGAAGACGATTGGATCATTACCGCCAGGGGCCGCTCCAGTTTTCTGGAGACACAGGCCAGGTAGCCGGTGAGTTTGTTGGTTTCCTCGCCCACCACACCAACCCGGTTACCTGCGTGTGTTGTGCATTTCCCTTAACCTTTTCAACTTCCGGCACCGTGGCCGCGCTGGTAATGACCGGCTTGCTTTTGCCCTTGCCCATCCACTCCGCCTGGCGGATGACCAGCGCCAGGGCTTTTTGCGCTGGCTGCATCTGGTTTGCGTAGTCATTGGCATCCATGCCCTTCGGGAACTGGATACGGAAGCAGTCGATGCCGTGGGACTGGAGTTTTTCCGCCACTTCTGCGGCCGCTTTATCGCCGGCGGCATCGCGGTCGTAGGCGATTAGCACGCGCTGGATTTTGTGGTCGATCAAGGTTTGCAGAAGCTCGTCGGTAAAGCCGTTGGTGCCATAGCTGCTGGTGACATGGCAAAAACCCCAGCGGTAAAACGTCAGCGCGTCGATAAGGGATTCGCACAGGATCACTTCTTCGGTCGCTTTTAGACCGGACCGATTGAACACGCCCTGGTGCGGCCCCGGCAGATACAGGTGTTTGGGCGTGCCCTTGCGCAGGTTGTCCTGCAGCTTGCGGCCATAAATCTCGCTGGCCTGACCGGCGGCATTAAAGACCGGGATCACCAGCGAGCCGTTAAAATGCTCGCGGCCGGTGTCCCGGTAAATCCCCAGCCGCTGCAACTGTTCGCGCAGCTGTTTGCCGGCCTTGCGGTTCTTCTCCGGCAGGCGCAGGCCGAGAGTTCTGTTGGCATAACCCAGTTTAAAGGCGTGGATCAGGGCCGGGTCATTGAGGCCGCGTTTCTTGAGATAGTCTTGCGCGTCGGGGGACTCCAGCAGGGCCTGGTGGTAGAAGTCGATCACCTGGTCCAGTACCGCCCGATCGCCGGCGTCCAACGATACCGGGCTCTCCAGCTTGCGCACGGTGGCCCGTTTGACCGGGGCACTCCCCTTCACAGAAGGGGCGGCAGCTAAGACAGAGACATCATCCCGCAACAACTCCACCGCATGGCGGAAGCTCACTCCCTGGGTTTTTATCACCCAGTCGATCACGGAACCGGCCGCACCGCAGCCAAAGCAGTGAAACAGGTTCGATTTGGGGCTGATGATCAGGCTGGGGGTTTTCTCATCGTGGAAGGGGCAGCGAATGGCGTAATCCTTGCCCCGCTTTTGGGGCTGGTAGCCCTGGCTTTCTATCAGCCGCAACAGGGATACCTCTTCCTTGATGCGCTCCAGCTCATCCGTTGGTATCCGTGCCATATGTATCCCCCTTTTCAGCAAAATCTTGTCAAGGCCATACTTATGGATTATTATGGTACATAGTTATGTATATCTGTGCAACACACTTATAGCCCGGGGTTAGGATAATGGTCACATTAATCAGGACACTCTTGATGATGAGCCTACCCGTCCGACTGATTGCCCTGCGCAAAGACATGGGACTGACCCAGCAACAAATGGCCGATACCATTGGCGTTCATGTCAATAGCCTTAAGAAGTACGAGGCTGGACAAGCCCAGCCCTCATTGGACGCCTTGAAGAAGATGGCCCTAGCCCTTCATGTCAGTACCGACTTCTTGCTATTTGATGAACATGAGCGTGTGCTCAGTGAAGACCTGGCATTACAGCTCGAAGCCGTGAGTCAGATGCCCGCTGATGAGCAGATGGTGGTACGCGAAGTGCTAGAAAGCCTGATTATTAAATACCAGTCCCGGCGCTGGGACTCGGGGAGACAAGCCGCTAAAGGCTGAGGCGTTTACAAGGCGCTGACTGGTTGGGGGGCAACCCAACCAGCCAGCTAACCACAACCCACTGGATTGGAGTGAGTCATGGCTACCGGCAATGGTAAAACAGGCGTACGCCTGCGTAAAAGCAAACCCTGCGAAGAGCGCCACATCAAGGTGAGCGAGACCTACTATGAATACCGTCTCAAGGCGCAGTCCCCCTATTCCGGCAACCGCTCAGTGCCGTGGATTCAGATGAAAGGCCACTGGCTGCGCCAAGCGGGGTTTGAGATCAATACGCCGGTCAAGGTCAGGGTGATGGCGGGGTGTTTGGTGCTGACTGTTGAATAGTCCTACTAAAAGGTAGTGTTCAGAATTCTGTGTCATTTCTTTATCATTAGCAAAAAAGAGATGACCTATGACTAAACATACTTTCGATATGGATGCTGCTATCAAGGCGCTGCGTGAGGGCAAAGACCTCAGCGGCAAAGATGGCATCCTGAC